>NZ_PTRD01000010.1:0-328821 GCF_002965005.1 Escherichia sp. MOD1-EC7011 | reverse complement strand
ACTTTGATACTCTCGTGTAAATTATAATTTACTTTGTTTCATATCTGTTATGGCCGTATGCAGATCACGGTATGGACGGTAGTATGCTTATTTTCTATATCAAAGCGAACAGGCCAAGAACAAAAAGGCAAGGTTAATTGTTAACAGCTAATACAATAAAGCAGATAATGTTAAATGGTGATATTGTAGATATAAATCTTTAAACGTTAGTAATCCCTTACCTCATTAAAATAGTTATTAAAGTGCAAAGATGATGATTAGACATTCTTTTATCGTGTTTCTTGCGATTTTTCCAAAAATTTTGATGGCGCATCCATTTAAACATGAAGGTTTGGTGATGAGTGTATTTGATAGCCAATTCTCTAATGGTTCTGCTATCATCTTTTCTCCCCCTCATAATGGAGATAATCAGAATTTTATATACTCAAATGGAAATATAAAAGTTGCCACTCAGACAAATTATTGTCTCAGTATCAATAGAGATAATGACGATAGCAAAGCTATACTCTGGGAATGTAATGGTGAGGATAACCAAAAGTTTACAATAAGTCAAAACACCATCAGACCTTATGATAAGCCAGATGAATGCCTGACGGTGAGACAAGATAACGCTGTAACGTCTGAAGTTTGTGAGTCTTCATCTAATCAAACGTTTTATATTCCGAAGGTTTGCCTCTATAAAGATGTAAATTACAGAAATATTAGCGAGTGTTCAGATAATGACATATCCAATGTCAAAGAAAATGACACTTTATCTTCTATAAGCGTAGTCAATTCCACAGGGACTCTTTTCGAACATTTTAACTTTGAGGGGAATAAAATAAGTTTTCATGGCAACATTGGGTCATTATCAAGTTTAAATGACAAGGTGTCTAGTTTAAAAATATCCCCTTTACGTTCATTTTTAATAACATCTGATCCACAATTAGTATGTCAGGGCAATTGCAATAATATTTCTGCTGAGACCTCTAAAGGTAATATCAAAAAACAATATGAGATGTTTAATAGACATCATTCTGATGTCGACGCGGTGTTGATTAATGGTGATCTTACTGAATATGGTCATGGAAGTGAATGGAACGACTTTGAGAATATTATCAAAACATTGGAAATTCCTTATTATTTCGGATTAGGCAACCACGACATGTATAATAACTATAATGATTGTCATGAAAACAATTGTTTTATACGGAGTATAACAAAACTATTTCACCATATTAATGGTAGAGAAAATATAGCGAGCTTTGACGCACACTACTATTACGGGTATTTATTTCCTGATATTGTTGAGTCAATTAAAGGTTCTTTGTCATATTCTATTGATTTTGGGGATATTCTTGTTATTCAGCTCAATGATTTTGAATCGCGAAAAAATCCATTATCTTTAAACCAATACTCATCTGGTGGTTGGGGTAATGGGGCAATGCGTTATATAATTGAGAGATATCAGGATCCGGGGTACTCATGGCTTGAAAGTCAATTATATTCAGCTTACAAGAAAAAACAGATTGTGATCTTTAACCAGCATCGTGATGATGCAGATGCCGGCAATCTACAAAACCTCCTTGATAAATATAAGGTAAAACTACGATTTTCTGGTCATTATCACAATTCAGTTGGCGAGACTCGCAACGGTTTTATCCTTTCTGGTTCAAGCGCATTAGGTACCTACCTCAAAGCGGAAATCGACACAGTTAAACAAACTGCAAAAATATATAAGGGAGTAGATAATACAAATGAACCTGAACTAATAAGCACTGTTAATCTTGAGGATTCTCAAAGTATTACACCGCCGCAGGCACCTGCGCCATCCCCAATTTATGTACGTGTAAAGACATCCGGCGGATATGAGGCTTTTGTTTCTTTAATTTACAATACACAGGATGGTAAACAGGAGACGATCAATTCCGATAAACTACTTGCAGGTAATTCCTGGGAGTACTTTGTGCCTGCAGGCTCTACAATCGAATCTCTGGAAGTTAAAAATAATACAGGATTAGTCTGGGAGCCGCAGCGAAGAATATTCAAAGTAAACAATATAAGGAAAGATACTTGTTTTGCCACATGGGGGACTACATTGAATGCGGCATGGCAACAAGTTAGCTGTCGTTGAATAACTTCATCATTCAATGTTTTCTCTTGTCATCACAATTTATAATTATGGTTGTGGGGTCTATAAATATAGCCCCCAGTCTTTAATGGCTTATAATTTAACATAAGGACTTTTTTTGGCACTTTACTTTATTTTATTCTTTATTGGACTTATCACAGGTAGTTTTCTGAATGTCGTAATTTGGCGTTATCCAATCATGTGCAAACAGCAACTGGCAGAATTTCAGGGAGATATTGATAGCTTACAACCCAAAATTAGCCTTGCCCGACCTCGCTCACACTGCCCATATTGTCGTCAGACTCTGCGGGTTTACGATATTATTCCTTTATTCTCATGGTTGATACTAAAGGGATATTGCCGTAACTGCCATGAGAAAATTGGTTTGCGCTATCCGTTGACCGAATTATTAACCGCTTTCTCCTTTTTACTTGCGTGGTTTGTCTGGCCAGCCAATATCTGGAGTGTAGCGGTAATGATTTTATCTGCTTTGCTGATCGCTGCGAGTTTCATCGACATTGAGCATCAATGGTTACCCGACGTATTTACTCAGGGCATATTGTGGACAGGCCTGATTGTCGCATGGACACAGCAAAGTCCGTTGTCATTACATGAAGCAGTTACTGGCGTGCTTGCGGGATTCGCCTCCTTTTATTCCCTAAGATGGGGGGCTGGAATCGTTCTACGGAAAGAGTCGCTGGGTATGGGGGATGTATTATTGTTTGCCGGGTTAGGTGGTTGGGTAGGGGCATCATCATTGCCCTATGTGGCACTGATTGCTTCACTCAGTGGCTTAGTGTATGCCGTCATTATGAGAAACCAATCAGGCCTGTTGCCCTTTGGACCCTGTCTCAGTTTAGGCGGTTTAGCGACTCTCTATGTCCAGAGAATGTGTCAGTGACAACGTTCATCTCTTGACGGCAGTCTCGTTTCATAATGAATCAGTGAGTCTGAAAACATGTCAGTAAAAGAAGTATTACATAAAAGATTAACATACTTACTTTTTAGTGTCGTTTGCATTTTGTTAACAGGATGTTCAGGTCATAATCAAAATGCCAGTTCATTGGCTAAAGAATTGGCGCGGAATATTAGTCAGAGTCTGCCAGTTCAATCCGCTGGTTATACATTAGCGTTTGCCCGTAGTAGTGGGTCGACAGTAACAATGACCGTTATCAGCGAAGCAGGGACACAACCTATTTTAACGCCTGAAAAGTTTTTGTGGAATTTTCAACAACAAATGTGTGCTGATCCTTCAGTGGTAAATATGATTTCCAGGGGTATTCTTTATGAGATTATGATCAATGATATATCCTCAGGTTCTTCCTATCAGAGTAAGTTGAATCGTACAACCTGCAGAATATGATAATTATCATATCAAAGAGTTTGAGCCTGCACGAATGAAATATTGTAATATTATACGCAACTTTATTGAATATATTAATAAAATAATCAAAGCGCAGACTATGTATAACATTCCTATATGAACAGAATTTTTTTTCTGAATATTGTTCGCTATATGCTTTGGATACTTCTTTTTAGCCTTTATTTAAAGATGTCGCTATCACTTTGGCGTTATATCACTTTACCTACAGAATACACGAAGGTTTCCAATTCGGTTACCGAAAAAAAAAGGATGGATTCGGTAATGGTTAACACCGAATCTTTAAAGCTTATCCAACAGCAAAATTGGTTTGGTAAATATCAACCGACAACAGCATTCGTACATCAACCTCAATCTGCTTCTGTAACAAAAACCTCTCTCAATGTGAAGTTACGCGGTATCGCTTTGGGTGCCAGACCTGGTGCTGTTATTGAAGATGGGGATAAACAGCAGGTTCTTTTACTGGGTGAGTCGCTGACAAACAATAAAGCTGTTATTACAGGTATCTATCCAGATCATGTGATGATAAGCCATCAGGGAAAAATTGAGTGTCTACGTCTGGTCGATGAGAGTTACTCCACCGATCAAAGTAAAACTGAAAACGACGACGTCCATAAAGTACAAACTCTGCCTGTTACAGAGTCAACTTTTCCCCGTAAGACTAATGTGCTCCCAATGACCGTGCGTGAAATGTTGGCAAAAGATCCGCAGGAAGTTTTTAACTTTATTCAGTTTACTCCCGTGCGTAAAGCGGGCGTTGTTGGTTATACAGTTAAGCCGGGCGTTGACCGTGCTCTTTTTGATGCCAGCGGTTTCAAAGAGGGAGATATAGCGGTTGCTTTAAATCAGCAGGATTTAAAAACACCAGATGCCTTAAATAAACTGAGACAGCAAGTCTATTCCATGACATCCATGCAAATTACGATTTTAAGAAATGGGGCGTATGAAGATATTTCGATTAGCCTACACTAATAATATTTTTATTTAATCCCGGAGATTTATTCATCGTGTTTCTATGTGATATTACATCACTTGCCTGGCGTAAAAAAAAGAAAGTTGTTTGCAATTCAAGAATACATCTGCTGATGCTGGTAATGATATTGTTCAGTTCAGTGGTCTGTGCAAATGAAACAACCTTCACTGCTAATTTCAAAGATACGGATCTCAAATCGTTCGTTGAAACCATTGGAGCCAATCTTAATAAAACCATCGTGATGGGGCCTGGTGTTGAAGGGCGAGTGAGTATACGAACCATGACTCCACTGAATGAACACCAGTACTACCAACTCTTTCTTAACCTGCTTGAAGCTCAAGGATATGCCGTCGTTCCTATGGAAAACAATGTGCTGAAAGTCGTCAAATCCGTTGTCGCAAAAGGTGAACCACTGCCACTCATTGATGAAGGCGGTAGAGATTACAGCGGTGATGAAATGGTTACCAGAGTAGTACCTGTACATAATGTTTCTGTTCGTGAATTAGCCCCTGTTTTGCAACAAATGCTTGATAGTGCAGGTTCTGGCAACATCGTCAATTACGAACCATCTAATGTCATTATGCTGACCGGACGTGCATCGGTTGTGAAACGTTTGACTGCGGTGATTCAAAGAGTAGATCACGCGGGAAATCGAACCGAAGAGGTTATCCCCCTTACAAATGCATCAGCGTCTGAAATTGCCAGAGTGCTTGAAAGTCTGTACAGAAATAGTGGAGAGCACCAGTCTGCAGCATCTAAAACGCAGATTGTCGCTGATGAACGCACTAACAGCGTAGTGATTAGTGGCGATGTTGGCGCACGTGACAAAATGCGCAGACTGATACGCCGACTGGATTCAGAAATGGAGCGCAGCGGCAATAGTCAGGTGTTCTATCTCAAATATAGCAAAGCGGAAGATTTAGTTGATGTCCTGAAACAGGTCAGCGGCACGTTGACTGCCGCTAAAGAAGAAGCCGAAGGGACAACTACCAGTGAACGCGAGATTGTCTCTATTGCAGCCAGTAAACACAGCAATGCACTGATAGTCACTGCGCCGCAAGATATTATGCAGTCTTTACAGAAGGTTATTGAACAACTTGATGTTCGTCGTGCTCAGGTACATGTTGAGGCGTTAATTGTTGAAGTTGCTGAGGGAAGCAATATCAATTTTGGCGTCCAGTGGGCGTCGAAGGATGCGGGATTAATGCAATTTGCCAATGGGACACAAATTTCTATTGGTACGTTAGGGGCAGCAATTGCCCAAGCGAAGCCCCAGAAAGGATCAACCGTCATTAGTGAAAATGGTGCGACAACCATTAATCCTGATGTTGAAGGAGATCTTTCCACACTTTCCCAATTGCTTTCTGGTTTTAGCGGCACTGCGGTTGGCGTGGTAAAGGGTGACTGGATGGCACTCATGCAGGCAATAAAAAATGATTCCAGCACAAATGTACTCTCCACGCCAAGCATTACTACCCTGGATAACCAAGAAGCCTTCTTCATGGTGGGACAGGATGTTCCTGTATTAACAGGGTCCACTGTGGGGTCAGATAACAGCAATCCTTTCAATACAGTAGAAAGGAAAAAAGTGGGGATCATGCTGAAGGTGACACCACAGATCAACGAAGGTAATGCAGTCCAGATGCTCATTGAGCAGGAAGTTTCGAAAGTGGAAGGACAGACCAGTCTGGATGTTGTGTTTGGTGAGCGTAAACTAAAAACCACCGTTCTCGCCAATGATGGTGAATTAATAGTTCTTGGTGGATTAATTGACGAACAAGCGGGGGAGAGCGTGGCAAAAATTCCTCTTCTGGGCGATATCCCATTGATTGGTCATCTGTTTAAGTCCACCGCAGATAAAAAAGAAAAACGCAATCTGATGGTGTTTATTCGCCCGACAATTCTACGTGACGGTATGGCAGCAGACGGTGTTTCACAGCGTAAATATAATTATATGCGCGCTGAACAGATCTATCGGGATGAGGAAGGAATAAGTCTGATGCCGGAAACCACTCAGCCGATACTCCCTGCCCAGAATATGTCATTACCAGCAGAAGTACGCGCGTTTCAAAATGCCGGGAGGTCGGGTTAAAAGTGGCAGTGCCAGAGGAAACGGCCGCAGGTACCGTCCGATTACCCTATAGTTTTAGTCGTCGGTTTAACCTGATAGCCTGGTGTGAATCATCGCTGGAGATCTTGCATGTCTATCCACTGTCAGTTTCCGTCTTGCAGGAACTACAGCGTCGATTGAGCGTCCCATTCACACTAAGGACAATTGGTGAGGCAGAATTTGAACAGCGTCTTAATGCATTATGGCAGCGGGACTCTTCTGAGGCTCGCCAACTTATGGAAGATATCAGTTCTGCCGGGAATTTCTTTACCCTCGCAGAGGAACTACCTGAAACCGAAGATCTTCTGGAAAGTAACGACGATGCCCCCATCATCAAATTAATCAACGCAATGTTGGCAGAGGCAATTAAAGTGGGAGCCTCCGATATACATATTGAGACGTTTGAAAAGAGTCTGGTAATCCGTTTTCGTGTTGATGGAACGCTACATGAAATGTTGCGTCCCGAACGAAAATTGGCCTCATTGCTGGTATCGCGTATTAAAGTGATGGCTCGCCTGGATATTGCCGAAAAACGTATTCCACAGGATGGGCGAATCGCGTTGCTACTGGGCGGTCGGGCGATTGATGTACGTGTCTCCACAATGCCATCAGCCTGGGGAGAACGGGCGGTGCTTCGTCTGCTGGATAAAAGCCAGGCCTGCCTCTCTCTTGAGTATCTCGGACTGAACCACACTCTAACCGCGCAACTGCGGCAACTTTTACACCGCCCCCATGGCATATTTCTGGTCACTGGGCCAACAGGTTCCGGCAAAAGCACTACGCTCTATGCAGGTTTACAGGAGTTGAACAACCACACGCGCAACATCCTTACAGTTGAAGATCCTGTTGAGTATATGATTGAAGGAATAGGCCAGACGCAAGTTAATAACCGCGTTGGGATGACCTTCGCCCGTGGCCTGCGGGCGATTTTACGCCAGGACCCTGATGTCGTGATGGTTGGCGAAATTCGAGACACCGAAACGGCGGAAATTGCTGTTCAGGCTTCTCTAACAGGGCACCTGGTCCTTTCCACCCTACATACCAACACTGCCATTGGAGCCATAACCCGTCTGCAAGATATGGGGATTGAACCATTTTTACTTTCATCCAGTTTGATAGGAATGATGGCGCAACGTCTGGTTCGCACCCTATGTCCAGATTGCCGTCAGGCTGTTCAGGCTAACGATGAAGAAAAACGTCTTATGGGGCTTACCGAGGCACGTGATGTCATCCTGTACCACCCGGTGGGGTGTTCTGCATGTAATCACAAAGGATACAGAGGGCGAACAGCTATTCATGAATTAATTCTTGTTGACGCAACGCTACGTAATTTGATTCATCGTAAGGCAGGTGAAAGGGAGATGGAGCGTTATATTCGGCAGTACTCCGCCGGGATCCGGACAAATGGTATCGAAAAAGTCCTTTCTGGTGAAACGACGCTCAGGGAAGTTCTACGCGTTACTCAGGAGGAGCAGTAATGGCACTATTCTACTATCAGGCACTACAGCATAATGGTCACAAAGCGAAAGGTCTGATTGAAGCGGACTCTGCACGTCAAGCACGCCAGTTGTTACGAGGAAAAGGTCTGATTCCTGTACGTGTTGAAGTACGATTGCATGATTTTACTGGCAAGAACTTACGTGGGATGTTACAGCACCAGTGGCATTCACGCCGACGTGTTGCATCTGCCGAACTTGCCCTTTTCACACGCCAGCTTGCAACATTAGTTCAGTCCGCAATGCCGCTGGAAACCTGCTTATAGGCGGTCAGTGAGCAAAGTGAAAAACTGCACGTGAAAAGCCTGGGAATGGCATTGCGCAGCCGGATTCAGGAAGGTTATACCCTGTCGGACAGCCTGCGCGAACATCCCCGCGTCTTTGATTCTCTGTTTTGTTCGATGGTGGCTGCCGGAGAAAAATCCGGGCATCTCGGCGTGGTGCTCAATCGACTGGCGGATTACACGGAACAGCGCCAGCGCCTGAAATCCCGCTTACAACAGGCAATGCTCTACCCGATAGTACTGCTGGTTGTCGCTATTAGTGTGGTTTCTATTTTGCTGACGGCAGTGGTCCCCAAAATTATTGAGCAGTTTGATTATCTGGGACACGATTTACCTGCTTCTACCCGAATGCTTATCTCTCTGAGCAATGCGTTACTGTCAGGTGGCCTTTACTGGCTGGCCGGATTTCTGCTTCTGTCTTTTTTCATCCAGCGGTTATTAAAAAAAGCCAACTTTCGCCTGTGCTGGGATAAGACACTTTTACGCCTGCCGGTGGCAGGGCGGGTCGCAAAGGGGCTTTACACTGCTCGTTTCTCTCGTACGTTGAGTATTCTCACGGCCAGTAATGTCCCACTGCTGGAAGGGGTACAAACTGCAGCTGCTGTGTCGGTTAATTGCTATGTCGAACAACAATTGCTGAAAGCCGCAAGCCGCATACGTGAAGGCAGCAGTCTACGTGCCGCGCTTGCGGAACAAGGTCTGTTCCCACCAATGATGCTATATATGATTGCATCAGGAGAACAAAGCGGCCAACTGGAAAAAATGCTTGATCAGGCTGCAATAAACCAGGAACGAGAATTTGACTCCCTGGTGGGGATAGCGTTAGGGCTGTTTGAACCGGCCCTGGTGATGTTGATGGCCGGTGTAGTGCTATTTATCGTTGTCGCAGTCCTTGAGCCTATGCTGCAGCTTAACAATATGATTGGAATATAATTTACGGAGCTATCAAATGTATTCATTTCCTCGCCATCATAAACACCGGGCTGGATTTACCTTGTTAGAGGTGATGGTAGTCATTGTTATTCTGGGTATTTTGGCCAGTCTGGTCGTGCTGGCGAACCGTGCCCTTAAAAGCAGACAACACCTTGATAAAAGCAGTGGATATTGACGTTAGTCGCCAGAAAGACTTTTCCAGTGTAGTTAATTCTGGACGCGCATGGTTTAGCGCAGATGAAGGAGCACTACCTTGAAGATTGTTCGCTCTGGTTTTACGTTAGCTGAAGTGCTGATTGCTATTGCTATTTTTGCCTCACTGGTCTTAATGGCGCAGCAGGTAGCTAACGGCCTCTCAAATGTCAACGTCGTTGTCACCGAACATGATCATAAACTAAAAGCACTTCAACAAACGATGAGTTTTATGAGTCATGATTTGACACAAATTGTGCCACGCCAGATGAGAAGGGAAAACGGTCAGTGGGAATCGTCATTTCTGGCTGGCGAAGGTGTACTGGCCTCAGAAAGCTGGGGAATACGCTTTGTCCGCAGTGGGATAATCAATCCGGGAATGCAGCTACCACGTAGTAATTTACTCACTGTCGGGTATCGTATCCGCAGCGGTTATCTCGAACGCTTATCCTGGCCATTGATTAATGTAAACCCTGTCGTACAAAAATTGATTAAGGCCGATACATTCAGCCTGTTTTTTTATGATGGCTCAGTCTGGCAGACGAGTTGGCAGTCATCACAGGAGTTACCCTTTGCTATGCGAATAATACTGCATACGCAAAAATGGGGCATGATAGAACGCGTTTGGTTACTTCATGGGCCACAAATTAAATAACGATATAATGATACGAACACCGCCAAAACGAGGTATTGCACTTGTCGTAGTGCTGGTGTTACTGGCAACAATGATGCTGATGGTTACCAGCCTCTCGACCATGATGTGGCAGCAACAGGAAAGAGCACATATTCAGCAAGATTATCAGCAGGCAATGAGTTACAGCGCCAGTGTTGAAAGCCTGGCGCTGAGTATATTAAGTCGGAGTCTGAAAAAAGAAACGCGTGTACATTTGGGGCAGGAATGGGCCTCAGGCTCTCGTCTTTTTCATTTACCGCAGGGGAAAGTGGTCATTACCCTGCAAGATGCTCAGGCCTGCTTTAATCTGAATATTTTCTCTAGGTCGGCAACAACTTCACACTTCCTTGCTGTTCAACAACTCATCGCTCTGCTTTTACGTCTGGAAGTTCCAATCAACCGAGCTGAAAAGATTGCTGAAAACCTGCGGGAGTTTATTGGTACAGATACTCGGCAGGGGCGAGAGGACAGAGAATACGGGGCTCAAACAGAGCCTTTCTATACGGCAAATCAGCCACTGGCGGACATCAGTGAGATGCGAATTGTTAAGGGAATGGATGCAGATATTTATCGCAAAATGAAACCGCTGGTCTGTGTACTGCCGATGAACATGCAGCAGATCAATATCAATACATTAGATATCTCACAAGGTATCCTTTTGGAAGCATTATTCGATCCGTGGTTAACATCCGTTCAAGCCAGCGTATTACTACAACAACGTCCCGCAGAAGGATGGAAAGATGTCGATCAGTTTCTTTCTAATCCGATACTAACTCGTGTCGATGAGTATACAAAAAGAAAAGTAAAAGACGTACTGGTCGTACAGAGTAATTACTTTTGGTTGCGCTCAGATATTACTGTGAATGAGACAGAACTGACAATGAATTCTTTGATTACCCGCCAGGGACCTCAATATTTCTCGGTTCAGCGACATCATACAGGGGACAGTGAGTGAGAGCTATTCTGAAGTTTTTTTTCCCCTTTTCTGCCTCCGGGGTAATACGCTGGCAACGCCATGCACAAGAAGTGGAACAAGGTATTTGGCCCACAACTCCCGACGAATTGCTTATACAGTGGTGCCAAACAGATATAATTCAACTCTATATTCCCGGTGAATGGCTCAGCGTCTGGCAAGTTGAAATACAAGACGTCCCTCACAACCAGGTGCAGAATATTATCCCGGCATTACTGGAAGAAAATCTGAGTGAAGATATTGATGAATTGCACTTTGCAATTTTGAGGACTGTAAAACAACAGGCAATAGTTGCAGTAATACATCAGCAACATATGAAATATATTGTTGACTGGTTGCAATGTTATGATATTAACCATGCAACTGCCGTTCCGGACTGGATGTCCATTCCTTGTGGGAATATGATTTTCCATGCTGACCGAGTGATCGCTAGAATCGATATATGCCAGGGATGGAGTGGTGCCCCAGATCTGATAGCTGACATATTACGCGCGCAGATTAGTGCTCAAAACCATCCACTCCAGCTAACAGTGATCGGGAAATCGGCTCAAGAGGTAGCAGCCAGGATTGGTACTGATAGTGAAAAACTGAAAATTACCAGCGAACTCTCTCTCTGTGAGCACGGTCAACCTGAAGGGAATTTGCTGACCGGACCATGGCAACCCCGGGTCAGTTATCAAAAACAGTGGATACGTTGGCGGGCAGTAGTTTTACCTGTATTCCTGATTCTGGTTAGTTTATTAGCAGATCGTGTGGTGACGTTATGGAGCATTAATGAGCAGGTAATACAAAGCCGTATACGTGTTGAGAAACAATTTTTATCGGTTTTTCCGGAGCAAAAGCGAATCGTTAATTTGCGCTCACAGATTATAACAGCGATCAATAATTCTCGGTCTCGAGCAACTGATAAGACGTTTCTCGAACATCTGTCGGTTATTGCTAATGCTCTTAAATCTGCCTCGCTCTCAAAGTTAGAAATCCGTAGTTTCACTTATGATCAAAAACATCAGACACTGCATTTCAGGTTAAGTGCTCCAGACTTCTCCAGCTTCGACAAACTGCGAGATGCGCTTGCTGTAGATTTTTTTGTGCAACAGGACGCGTTAATAAATGAGGACAATTATGTGTCAGGAGCAGTAACGTTACGGAGAAAATAACGTGTTACGTCATGAATTCATTCAATTTTTTAATCACTACCGTGATCGGTGGTCAAATGCAGTAGAAAATTGGGTTACTCAATACTATGTTGGTCGTTCGCTAAGAGAAAAAGGACTGTTGATCGGTGCGTTGTTAATCATGTTTTGCGCAGGATATTATTCGCTATTATGGCAGCCATTGAATATACGTATAGAGCAACAAGAGAGGGAATTGCAACAATTAAACACTCTGCTCAAAAACCTTCAAACAGCAACGCCTGATATTATCAGCGCCAGACAAAAACGAGCAACCTTTGACAATTTGTCAATTTCGCAGATTTCACAGATTATCAACACTACTTCTTCGATTCATTCTATTGTCATCAGACAAATAAAACAAAATGGGGCTAATATTCAGGTAGCGATTGAGCCCGTCATTTTTGATGATTTGCTGAAATGGCTTAGTTTGCTGAGTAAAAAATACTCACTAGAAGTTATACAAATTGATGTTATCTCTATTGAACAAAAGGGGATGATTAAAGTTGAGAATCTTGTATTAGCTCCATATTGATTGGAGCCTGCTTAAAATAGAGTAGGTAATATGGTAACCAGCAGGCGGACAACCATTGATTTTCCTATGTAGGCTATGATCTTAAAATCAGTACAGTGTTAAATGTCTTTCTGAAGACTTCGGATTAATTCGGCCGGAGTCATGTCATTTAATGCTGAAGTTTCAAAGCATCACAAACGCAGGAGCGAACGTCGTTCCTTCAACTCCCGTAATAACTGAAGGGTAAGGGAGATTGAAATGTGCATACTGAAGACCTCCAGATATGCTATTTCAAAACAGAAATGCCCGAGGCAAAACGATTGATAGTGCCTGTCGGGTAATGGGGAGGGAGCATGTACATCAGAGCTATGAGGTCGGTACGATGGTCAGGGGCATTCTGATATCTCTCATTTAACATAATATACATTATGCGAACTAAGGCATCATTCAGCGAGTATTTGACCGGGCTTTGCTTCAGCTCTTCATGGATGACGCCACCGGTCGTCTGATGCACCTGCGATTCTGTGATTCAGAAAATGCGTTCGACTACATGATGGCCACCCAGCAATACATTGATAATAAACGTTACCGTGAGCTGGAACCTGCCGGTCTGGTCAGCCAGCGCAGGGGAAAGCCCGGCAACCATCAGTTAAACACTGCCATCAGAGACCAGACCCTGCAGTTTATTCGCACACGTGGTCGGGGGATGAATCCGTCTGCAATCTGGCGGATTCTGACCACAGAATACGGTGTCCGGATTTCAAAAGAGACCGTGCGGAAAATGATGATTACAACCGGCGCTTTGCGAAATCGCCTCGGCATGACTTTGATGTTCACCGGCCACTTGAAACTGATGATCTAGCCGCATCTTTCACATGGCGGGAACTGCGACGTGTTTCAAAATCTTTAACGGTGCAGTACTTTATCTGATTGAAGATAATGAGATGAGTTAAGCCGCAGGGCTATCGGGAAATATATCGAGGTCTGGCATTACCCGGAAGGTCGTAAAGAACTCTGCCTTAACGGTGAAGCTCTTCCCTACTCCACCTATGATCGGCTCCAGGAAATCGACCAGGGGGCTATCGTGGAAAACAAACGACTCGGACGTACCCTTGAATTTATCAAACTGTTTCAGGATAAACGCGATAATAACCGTTCACAGGCACTCCCTGCCGGTGATGGCCCAGAAAACCAGGCGAAAAGAAATCGCAACGTTCACTGAATGGTGACGATATGCTTGATGCGTTGAAGACGTTACAGTCCCGTTCTGAAGAAATTTTCGGTACAAGGAAATGACGAAGCTCTGAAGGCAGACATAATCCCACCCTTCACAGAACTGAATTGCCAGAGACATTAATGTCCGCTTTGAGCGAGGAGCGGTCATTAGCCCCTCAGCCGTATGCCTTAAAGAACGTACGCCAGAAATAAAAGGATTGCGCTACTGCGCATTCCTACTTTGACGGGATGTGACCCATGTCATCGCCACCGCTCCCAGAAGTAACAAACCACTTAAACCAAAAGCACTTCTCCATCCCAGACTGTCGAATACCAGACCTCCAGCCGTTGAACCAAGTGCAATAGATAGCTGAATCACCGCAACCATGAGGCCTCCCCCCGTCTCTGCATCTTCGGGTAACGCACGTGCTATCCATGTCCACCACCCCGTTGGCGCAGCCGTTGCAAGTAGCCCCCACAGGCTGAGTAAAACGGCAACAGCCCAGATGTGGTGTCCGACCAGCAGTAACGCACCGGTAATCGCTGCCATAAGCAACGGGATCATGATTAATGTCTTATAAAATATGGTGTTCAGGAATGTTGAGACGAGCATTGTGCCGACAAAACCTGCTACACCTATTGCGAGCAAAATCAGAGAAAGATCAGAAGCTCCCACTCTGGTGACGCTTTCCAGAAAGGGGCGCACGTAGGTAAATAAAGCAAACTGTCCCATAAAGAAGAGCCCACAGGCCAGCAGTCCCGTTGGTACGATGGCGACATTGAACAGACGAAGCACAGACCCCTGTGGTTTATGTGTTTTATCGCTTTCCATCGAAGGCAGGCTGATCCATTGCCAGATGAACGCAGCTATCGCAAGGGGGACCAGACATAAAAAGGTGCCACGCCAACCGATGGTTGTCCCCAGATAGCTACCAAGCGGCGCAGCCACAACGGTGGCCAGCGCGTTGCCGCCGTTAAAAATTGCCAGTGCGCGGGGAACCTGGTGCTGCGGCACGAGCCGAATGGCGGTTGCAGCCGACATTGACCAGAATCCTCCGATGACGACGCCAATCAGAGCCCTCCCCAGCATATAAACCGGATAGTTAGGCGCTATGGTGATAACTATTCCCGATATGGCCATTAAGACCGTCAGCCCCAGCAGAAGATATTTTCGATTCAGGTCTCCGACAATACGGGAGATAGTCAGACTGGTAAGCACCGCCAGCGCGCCAGACACAGCAATTCCTTGCCCTGCCAGCCCTTCGGTAACGTGTAAATCATGGGCAATGAGCGTAAGCAGGCTGACTGGCATAAACTCAGAAGCGATCAGCACAAACACGCAAAGCGTCATGGCAAATACGCCGCTCCAGTATGCATGCGTTTTTTCGTATGATTGTTTTAGACTTATAGTGAACATTATTAGCATCCCTTAATATCGAACCAGCCAGATTCAGGCGCAGTCGGGTCAGAAGTTATTCAGGGAATAACGACATAATAGTTGGGTGAGAATAGAGGGCGATGTGGCATATTCTGCATCACACTAGGCAGTTAAAAGCCACCCGTTTACGACAGGTGGCCTGGTAAACCTTTCGGGTTATCTTAAGTTTGCCTTGAAAAATTGCTCAAATTTGGCAAATGGGATCTTACCCGCAACGTTGTCATACAGATCAACATGGTTTGCCCCGGGAACAATCACTAACTCTTTCTCTTTGCTGCCGATCGCGTTAAAGGCATCTTCAGCAAAATAGCGTGAATGGGCTTTTTCGCCGGTCACGATGAGTGTAGGGATAGTAACTTCATTAGCGTAACTTAGCAGCGGCATATTCATAAATGACAGCGGCATGGTTGCATTCCAGGCACCGGTTGAGTTGACCGAACGCGCATGGAAACCACGCGGCATGCGGTAATAATCAAAGAACTCTTTCAATACCGGATTAGGATTCGTGGGCAGAGTTTCCGGTAAAATACGATCGGAAGCGGTGACGTTGCCCTTCTCATCAACGTAAATGTCATGCCCGCCTGGCGCGAAAGCGCCATTTTCCGCATCCTTCCAGCGCTGCATGTTCAGATACTGCAATACGGCACGACGATCGGCAGTGGTATAGCGGTCTTTGCCATCGCCCACGCCATGACCCATTGCACGGCTCATGTCATACATCACGCTGCTCGCCACCGCCTTGACACGCGTGTCCATCGCAGCGTCGTTTAAAGCCATGCCGCCCCATCCGCAGATACCGAGCAACCCGATACGGTTGCGATCCACCTCTTTTTGCAGGCCTAAGAAATCAACCGCCGCGCTGAAATCCTCGGTGTTGATATCCGGAGATGCGACGTTTCGCGGGTAGCCGCCGCTTTCACCCGTGTATGAAGGGTCGAAAGCCAGAGTGACAAATCCCTGTTCAGCCAGCGTCTGCGCATACAGGCCGCTGGATTGCTCTTTCACCGCCCCGAAGGGGCCACTAACAGCAATAGCGGCCAGCTTGCGATCTCCACGATCCTTCGGTATGTAGAGATCCCCGACTAAGGTGATCCCGTACCGGTTCGGAAAGGTCACCTTACGGTGATCAACTTTCGTGCTCTCAGCAAAAGTTTTATCCCATTTCTCAACCAGCGAAACGGGCGCGTTCGGATTGGTTGTATCAGCGTAACTCATATTTGTGACTCCACTTAATGATGCGCATAACAGCATGGCGGGTATCGCAGCTGTCAATTTTTGGGTGAAAGCAGTCATCAAAATCCCCTTCATAAAATGTGCCAGATACTGGTTTCATACGGCCAACGCTGCCGTGCTTTGTTGCAACGCGCATATTATAGTTAGCACTAATAGTGCTGATTAGAGGGTAAATAATGCTAAGATTAATACCATATTGTTCTGAATTGTGATGCAGCAGCAGAGGAAGAATGATGGCGAAAAGGGAAAACTATAACGATCTCTATCTGTTTATGCAGGTCGTGCGAGAAGGGAGTTTTACCGCCGCCGCACAGAGGCTTGGTCTGGCGCAGTCAGGAATTAGCCGTGCAGTGCGCGAGCTGGAAGAACGACTGGGCGTGCAGCTTCTGGTACGCACCACGCGCAAGCTATCGCTCACCCATGCTGGCGAGTTGCTCTATAAAAACGTCGAATCTGGATTTGACGCCTTAGATATGGGGCTTGCCACGCTGGCCCATTATCGCCATACACCATCGGGTACGGTCCGTATTAATGCCAGCCAGCACGCCATTGACAAAGTACTGCTGCCGAAGCTGGCGGTGTTTAAACAACGCTACCCGGATATTCGGCTGGAGCTCATCAGTGAAAGCCGGTTTGTCGATATTATTACTGAACGCTTCGATGCCGGTATACGTCTGGGCTCGGAAGTGGATAGCGGTATGGTCGCGGTGCGTATTTCGCCCGATATGGAGATGGCCGTTGTCGGCACACCCGAGCACTTTCGTCGCTACGGATTTCCGCAAACCCCCACCGATTTAGTGGGTCATCCCTGCATCGCTTACCAGTTCGGCGACGGCAGCCTGTATGCCTGGGAACTCAATCAGGACGGTAAAAAGATCACCCATCAGCCTCAGGGACAATGGGCCTTTGCTGACAGTTATATGGAAGCCAAAGCCGCGAGGCTAGGTCTGGGACTGGCTTATGTTCCGGAGGAATTGGTGTCTGATGATATAGAACAGGGGGCGCTGATCAGAGTTTTGCAATGCTACAGCCAACGCCTGGAAGGTTCATATATCTATTATCCGCACAGAAATGTGTCACCCGCTCTACGAGCGGTTATCGATACATTGAGAATTTAAGGGATGAAGATGAGATGATTCGAAGGCCTGGGTAATAGTTGGAAAACAACGTCCGTTCCTGGCACACAGCGGACATTTCAGCTTTACCCTGCCCCGGACATCTGAACTTAGCTTTGACATAGATTGTAGAGGCTAAATTGAGATGTCCATTTCTGGCAAATATAGCCATGCCCGCGCTACAGTCTCACCACTGCTTTCAAAGGATGAGACTCATAACTGCATTCGGAACTGAGTTTTTCTCAATGACCGATGTTAATCAACTCAGGCTCTTACAGGACGTGTTTGGTTCCACGCAGGCTTCGCGCCCCCAAAATTCAGTAGCCAAGGATCGACGTGCTTGTACTGGTGAGCTCATTCAGCAACATTGTGCGTCCATCAGTTGAATTCACAGCGAAAAGCAACCCTGGCAACTTTAGAGAGACTGGGATATTTTTACTTAACTCTTCTGACAAAGGTTATGGCAATGGTCTTAATCAGGACTCCTGAATTAAAAGATATACCATCTCTACAAAAGCTCTTTCTGCAATTGGGTTATCAGACAGATGTAGAACGCTTAGAAAATCATATTAACCAGAAGCATACCAGTCTTAGTATTTTGGTTGCTGAAGCAGAAAAGGAACTCTGCGGGGTTATTGTGATGAATTTTATCACCCCTGTACATGAAAACGGTTTGTGGGCATTAATTTCAGCTCTGGTCATAGATGAATCGTCGCGAGGAACAGGTATCGGAAAGAAGCTTCTCATTGCCTCTGAGCAAATCGCACTGGATAAGGGATGTTCTCAAATTGAGCTTTCAAGCAGTGAACGTAGAATCAGAGCACACAAGTTTTATGAAAGCTACGGTTATCAGGAAGTGAGGAAGCGTTTTGTTAAGCTTCTCGCAGACATGCCCATTGTTAAATAACTCTCCAGCGAGGTTTGCATGTCGGATTCGAGTACGAGCGCAAGCTGATTATTATAACCACTTCGTAAGTTGTGCCACCTGGTGTATATCATCTGACTTGATGTACACCAGGTATTCTACAGTAGTAAATCCAGTGTTTTCAGGGTCAAGCCCCCTTCCCCATGATTGTATTTCTTTTCAATTTAATTGCATTCCTCAGTTCGAGGTTGAATTTAGCCTCGTCAATAAGTTTGTCCTTAAGTTCCTGTGCAATTCGCTTTAATTCCGTAAACGCAAGCGGCTTTTGCCCATGTAAGAATTGAACACCAGAACGTTCATAATACTTATCAATATGTTTTAACCTGTATTTTGCTAACTTTCTTATTTCACCTATAGAGCCCTGTTGTCCATTGTCTATTAGTCGGTTGATTGTATACTCAACAAACTCTTTTTTATCTTTTCCGAAATAACTCAAGACCAATGGAAGTAAAAAGCTTTGCATACAGATATCATATGAGAAAACCATAGAAAAATCGGCACCTAAAAGATCACAAGCTCCATCGAAATCATTATATAAAAAGATATAACGGTAAAAATCTTTAAACCTGCTAATTATACTTGCGTCAGTAACTTTGTTTGCGCCAATATAGCAGCCATAAGGGCTTCCTTTTGCAAACTCTATATTTTCTGTTGATTTGAAACTGTCACAGCCAGCGACAATGGCCAGTAGATTATTCATTGTATGCTTGTTTATCATTAAAAATAAATCATTCATATCCCCCCAGGAGATATATTTTTTAATTCCAGGGAGAAACATTCCTTCCTCGGGTGAACCATGACACTCAAAATGCACTATAGGAATTAACCCTTTTTTTATGACTCCTTTTTCCAGCTCTTTAAAGAAAGGATTCAGCATGGGGATATTATGTATCTTAACAAAAACAATAGGAATTGGCACTTTCAGACTTGATATGGATTTAAATAGTTTTGAGGCGGTATTACTTTTAAGCGTTATATCATCTGGTTTATTATTGATTTTGATGTCACTCGGGGAATCAAGATCCTCATCACCTAAAACATCAATGATGTATAAAATGTTGAATGCAAATTTTCTCGTCATGTTTTATATCTCTATATCCGATAGAGTTAGTGTCCAAAATGCCATGATTGCACAAAAAACTCCTTCAAATCTGGCTCCTGCCCTAAGGATATCAAAAAAAATCCTCTGTGGAATTATTTACTTCATGGATATTTGGCTGGCAGATATTAAAATTAGATATTGAATATTCTGTATGTTAATAGATTCATATAAAATCAACAAAAAGCTTAATATATGGATTTTATTTGTTTTAAAGTGGTTGTAATTAAAATTTACGCCAGGCTACATTTGAGTTAATCACGTAGGCCACGTACAAAGCGCGTGTTCAATGGATTGATGACGTGAGGCGAATCCATCAGTTTTATCTACACTTGGGATAATGCGCTGACGGGAGTAAAAAAATGGCTGACTGGAATCCCTCTTTATATCTGCACTTCAACGCCGAACGGTCACGACCGGCAGTAGAACTGCTTGCCAGAGTCCCTCTGGAAAACGCCTGGGAAATAGCCGATCTTGGCTGTGGCCCAGGCAATAGCACCGCCCTGCTACATCAACGCTGGCCAACGGCTAAAATTACCGGCATTGATTCGTCTCCGGCGATGATTGCCGAAGCGCGCGCAATTTTACCAGAATGTCAGTTTGTGGAAGCAGACATCCGCAATTGGCAACCTAACCATGCACTCGATCTGATTTTCGCCAATGCCTCGCTGCAATGGCTGCCCGAACACTATGAACTGTTTCCGCATCTGGTATCGTTACTCAATCCGCATGGCGTGCTGGCGGTGCAAATGCCGGACAACTGGCTGGAGCCGACGCATGTGTTAATGCGCGAAGTCGCCTGGGAGCAGCATTATCCGGATCGTGGACGCGAACCGCTGGCAGGCGTTCATGCTTACTACGATATTCTGAGCGAAGCCGGATGTGAGGTTGATATCTGGCGCACCACCTACTATCACCAGATGCCGTCGCACCAGGCGATTATTGACTGGGTGACAGCCACCGGATTACGCCCATGGTTGCAGGATCTGACGGAGAGTGAGCAGCAGCATTTTCTTACGCGCTACCATCAGATGCTGGAAGAACAGTATCCACTGCAGGAGAACGGGCAGATACTGTTGGCATTTCCGCGTCTGTTTATTGTTGCCCGGCGCACGGAGTAATTATTACGTCAGCTGGTAATGGCGATCGGGAAGAATCTTCGGCGGAATTTCTGTTTCGTCGTTCATCTGTAACAGGTCAATTTCAATAGCGTTGCAGATGGCATCCAACGGTAAATCATTGTTTTCAGTACCGAACGGATCTTCCAGCTCTTCCGCCAGACAATCCAGCGAAATAAAGGTGTAGGAAATTAGCACTGAGATAAAAGGCGTCATGTAATGCAGATCCACCACAAGGGCAAACGGTAGCATAATGCAAAAAAGATAAACGGTGCGATGCAAAATCAGGGTGTAAGCAAAGGGAATTGGTGTATATGCAATACGCTCGCACCCTGCCAGTACCGCAGAAATATCATTAAGACGATCGTTCAGACTAATAAACAGAATGTCAGAAAGTAGCCCGTTTCGCCGCTGAACGGCCAACCACTCACCCATTATCAATAAAATACGGTTAGCTGGAGAGTTGGAAGCCAGTACTCGCTGAAGATCTCCAGTATTAAGATAATGTGCCAGCACTCCCGCCTGTGGCTGTTTGCGTAATGTCATGCGTAAACAGTGGGCGAAGGCGATTTGCAGCCGGGCAAACTCCCTTACACTTGCCGAATCCGGCAATGTCGTTTTTACCTCGCGCAGTAACGACCGTGAGGCAATCATCAACTGCCCCCAAAGTTTGCGCGCTTCAACGTAACGGGCGTACCCAGCATTATTACGAAAACCAAGAAAAATGGCGATGGCGACACCGAGAATGCTGAACGGTGCGAGGGTGAATTTGATGCCCAAATGCGTGTACCAGGGCAGCATGAAAATAACAGCGATAGAAAAGAGAAAATTGAGTAGTAAGCGCGAGGATATCTTGGATAATACTGAACCGTGCCAGACAAAAATACGGCGCAGCCAGTGTTGTTGTGGACGAACAATCATGATTATCTTCAGGCGTGGAAAAGTCGCCCTATTAAACGTGATTCCGATCACATTCTCAAGACACTACTTACAAATTACCTACAAGCTTACAACATTAACAGGTGCTGCATGTGGCACCTGTTAATGATAAAGGCACATAGGATGTTGTAACTAATATAGTCAAATAAGAAACCCGGTCGAAACCGGGTTCAGAGTATTAGCACAACGGACGTACAGCTTCGCGCATTCCTTTTTCGAGAATCGCATCCAGGTCATTAGCAACCTGCTCGACCAGACCAGGCACTTGCGTCAAGTCCTGCTCCCAGTGGTCTTTTTCTGCCAACACAATAGCAACCAGTTCCTGGGTGCCGATAACACGGTCATGATGCTGGCTCCAGAGTTGCTGATAACGTTCCAGCCAGTGGGCATCGTCCTGTACCGGATATGTTTCTCCGTTACGCTCACCGCGATAAAACGCAATCAATGCCGCTAATGCGAAAGTAAGGCGCGCCGGAAGTGTGTCGTTTGCCTTCTGCCCTGCCAGCAGCTGCGGCAGGATACGGGTGCGGAACTTGGTCATACCGTTAAGCGCGATAGACAGAAGCTGATGCTTGATGTACGGGTTACGGAAACGCCCGGTAACGGCGCTGGCGAAAGATTCCAGTTCATCGCGTGGCAGATCCAACACCGGAATAATCTCTTCGTAAATCGCTTTTTCAACGAATGCGCAAATTTCAGCATCGTTCATCGCTTCGCCGACGGTATCCAGCCCTGCCTGGAACGCCACCGGCACCAGCGCGGTGTGTGCGCCATTAAGGATTGCTACTTTGCGCTCTTTATACGGTTTAATATCGTCAACAATCAGCACGTTAAGCGGATATTTATCCAGACGCAGTTCAGTCGCTAAGGATTTCGGTCCCTGAATCACAAACAGGTAAAAGTGTTCAGCGGTGTCGAGGAAACCATCGTGATAGCCGAGTTCAGCTTCCAGTTTAGCCACTTCATCACGCGGATAACCGGTAACGATGCGGTCCACCAGCGTAGAACAGAAACTGTTAGCCTGATCCAGCCATTGAATAAATGCTTCGGGCAGTACCCATTCTTGTGCGTAGCGCAGCACAAGTTCACGCAACGCGTCGCCGTTGTAGTCGATCAGCTCACACGGAATGATGATCCAACCTTTATCCAGCGCGCCGTTGAAATGGCTGAAACGTTCGAACAGCAGACGCGTCAGTTTTGCCGGATAGCTTACTGCTGGCGCATCATCAAATTTGTCGCCCGCATGATAGCTAATACCCGCTTCTGTGGTGTTGGAAAAGACGAAGCGCATTTCCGGATTATGTGCAAGTTTCAGGAATTCATCGTAGTCACCGTAGACGCTGATTTCACGGTTTACAGAACGAATCAGACGCGCATCGCTGACCGCTTCTCCCTTCTCATTCAGGCCACGAATAATGGTGGTATACAGACCATCCTGCGTGCTCAGTGACGGCGGGAATGAAGTTTCAATCGGACGAACAACGACCACGCCAGAATTCAGGTCGGTGTGTTCATTCAGGAGATCAATTTGCCAGTCAACAAAGGCGCGCAGAAAGTTACCTTCACCAAACTGAATGATTCGTTCTGGATACTGTGCACCGGGAAAATCGCGACGATTTAGTGTTTTCACAATGGGTTCCCTTTTGATTAGTCATACAACCTGTTTGAATTGGTACGACAGATTAGCAAACTTTAATACATTGAACCCCTTGTTTTGATCAACTCGTAGCAGGTTTAAGATAAAAATGTGGCACAGATCATGGTTCCATCGAGGATTTTCCTCTTTCTCCAGTCGACAGAGTGGTAGAACACATTACGCTAAAACTGTGACAAAATAACAAAGCTGTCAGACAACTTCCTCACCATAACGCATGGTACTGGTGCGGTTACGCCCGTCTTTCTTCGACCGATAGAGACACGTATCAGCTTCGACCATCAATTTATTGAAGTCATCGGTTAGTGTGCGGTATGAAGCATCCCCACTACCGACGCCGATGCTAACCGTCAGATAAAGCGTCTTTTGTTGCCAGGTAAACGGTTGTAGTTCAACGCCTTTACGAATTTTCTCCGCCATCAGCAGACCATCAACGGGATTCATTGATGGCACGGCTACGGCAAACTCTTCGCCTCCCATTCTCGCCACCAGCCCCTTATCGCCGACAATTTTCTGAATATGCTGGGCAAACACGCTTAACACTTTATCGCCACACTCATGACCATAGTTATCGTTAATGCTTTTGAAATAGTCGATATCAAGCAACATGACGGTCAGATGTTGTGTCTGTTGCAGAGATGGACTTTTCAGCGCCTCATAAAGACCGGATCGTGAGTAAACCTGAGTCAGAAAATCAAAGTCGGCTCGCAGCGCAACTTGCTTCATTAGCGAATTAATCGCTGCCACGCTAAAGGAAACCATAATTGGGCAAATCGCCATCGTGGCAATGCCCAGACGCGCGGAAAACATCTGCGGAATAAAGAACGGCGAACCGACGGCGATATCAATTACCGAATTTGCTACCAGTACGATCTCCACTGCTCCGGTGATAAAAGTCAGCAGACACGTCACCTGTGGCGTATAGCGCACTGCACACCAGATTAATGCAGGCAGCGGGAACGCCAGACTCCCCGCTCCGCCAATGACGACCGAGGCAATAACCGACACAATAAGCGCAATGGCTGGCATCATCTGCTCTGCTTTAAAGCGCGGCAATACCCCAGGAATTGCCAGCGTCAGCATACAAGGCACAATCAACACGCCTGTTGAGAATTGTTCACTAAACCAGTCAGCAAGCAAAGGCCAGAAATCCAGGCTATCAATACTAACCGAACCAATCGCCCCGACGATGGCACATAATAAAGCGGCAATCAGACAATAATTAAATAACCGTAATGCGCTTACTGGCTCGTACTTATTTTTCCCCAGACGCTTATCCCGCATAACCAGTAGGGCGACAGTTACGATAAACATCATATTGGACAAATTGATAACCAGTGAAACCAGCCCCCATTCGGTGGTCATGGCATCATAAACCAGCATTGCCACGTAACAGATGGCATAGTAATGCAGACGATTAAGCCAGACGTAGCGGGCAAATACCCCTGCCATCACGCCATTCAGCGGCCAGAAAAGAGAAAGTTCGTGAACCAGGCGTAGCTCTGCACCTATAAAATAGAACAGCGTCGTTAGCGCAAAAATTGCAATGCTATTACGTAGTAGATGACCTTCCTGGAACAAACGGAAAGTGGATATGGGGTGTACATGCATTAATTATCTGTCCATACAATTGCGAGTGGCAATTATCTCAACGCAATAAGTAAATTCTCATAAAGGATAGCATGTTCGCTGACAGCGGCGACAAAGAAAGATATCAATCAGATGATCTTTTGGCTTTTACCACCATTCTTATGGCTGATTCATCTGAATAACCAGCCAGTGATAGATAACCGTCACGATATAACGTTGTTGTTCCTCACTTAATGAAACACCCTGCGGAATGTTATGCCACTTAGCCAGACAGCCACGGCAGCAGGTCGCGGTGGCGTGTTGAGCAATAAACACCGGATGCCCGCGCATGGGGGTTTGCTTCCCGTCGTTCGCCGGTAATGCCGGCGCAAGACGCTTAGCGACAAAATCTGCCGCATGTTGTTCAATAACCGGCGCGCCCTTCTCCAGACAATACTGACGCTCCTTGACGCCCAGACGAAAGCGAGAGCGAAATTTTGAACGGGCTAAACGCGCGAAGAGTGGATCAAGTGGCTGCATTAATAAACCGAGCGTCCTAACTGTTTCGTTAATTGTTCAAGTACTGCGATACCGGCAAGCGAGTTACCTGCATCATCCAGTTCCGGGCTCCATACCGCGATAGCCATTTCATGCGGGACGATCGCAACAATACCGCCGCCAACACCAGATTTCGCCGGAAGACCTACCCGCCAGGCAAACTCCCCCGCGTTCTGGTACATTCCGCTCGTTGCCATCAACGCGTTAATTTGCCGCGCCTGCATCGGCGTCACTACGGGCTCATCGATATGAATAGCCTTTCCCTGATTTGCCAGAAAAACAAACGTCCGCGCCAGCTCAACGCAGCTCATTTTCAGTGCACAGTAATGAAAGTAGTTTTGCAGAACGGTTGTCACATCATGATGGAAATTGCCAAACGACTTCATCAGCCAGGCAATAGCCGCATTTCGCGCGGAATGTTCAAACTCGGAGCGGGCAACCACCGTATCATAGGCAATATCAGACACGCCGCTTAAGCCACGCACGACTTCCAGCATACGTTGCCGTGGTGCGCTTAATCGCCCTTGCAACATATCGCAGACCACCAGCGCACCGGCATTAATAAACGGATTACGCGGAATGCCCTGCTCCATTTCCAGTTGCACTAAGGAATTGAACGGAGATCCCGACGGATCTTTGCCGACGCGTTGCCAGATTTCTTCTTCGGAGTAATGACGCATAGCAACAACGAGACTGAGTACTTTGGAAATAGACTGAATAGAAAATCGTTCTTGCGCGTCTCCGGCCTGGAAAAGCTGCCCATCAACGGTACAGATAGCAATCCCCAGACGGGAACCATCGACGGTTGCCAGTGCCGGAATATAATCAGCGACTTTACCCTGACCAATTAGCGGACGTACTTGCCGCAAGATATTTTCTAAAATTGCATTATCCATGGCGACTGCCACTCTCTGCTCCTTGCTCGCAGGTCTGAAAAGACCTGCGAGTATAACAGAGCTAAATATGTGACGTCAGATCCGGTCTTTCCACACCGTCTGGATATTACAGAACTCATGTAAGCCGAAATGAGAAAGTTCACGCCCAAAACCGCTCTTCTTCACACCGCCAAAAGCGACCCGTGCGTCGCTGGCGCAAAAACCATTGATAAACACGCCGCCGCATTCCAGACGTGCCGCCATCTGTCTGGCTCGTGTTTCGTCAGCGGTAAAGATCGTCGCTGAAAGGCCGAACTCACTGTCATTCGCCAGTTCCAGCGCATGTTCTGCATCTCTCGCTACGGTGATTGCCGCAACGGGGCCAAACATTTCTTCACGAAACGCGGTCATTTCTGGGGTGACATTTGCCAGAACCGTTGGCGGATAGTAGTTACCTGCCCCAGCCATCTTTTCCCCGCCCAGTAACAAACGTGCGCCCTGCGCCAGGGTTTTTTCCACCTGATGATGCAACTCATCACGCAAGTCAAAACGTGCCATCGGACCAAGATCGTTCTCTTCGTCACGGGGATCGCCCATTTTCAACGCTGCTGCAGCCGCTACAAAACGTTCGGTAAATGCCGAAGCAATCCCCTCTTCGATGATAAAACGTTTTGCCGCCGCGCAAACCTGTCCGGTATTCTGGTAACGCCCGGCAACCGCCGCTTTAACCGCCAGTTCCAGATCGGCATCGTTAAGCACAATAAACGGATCTGAACCGCCCAGCTCCAGTACGCATTTTTTCAGTGCCGCACCAGCCTGTGCACCAATAGCCGCTCCCGCACGAACACTCCCGGTCACGGTGACTGCCGCAATACGTGGATCTCTAATCATCTGACTGACACCATCGTTGTCAGCATTTAGCCAGCCATATACGCCCTGAGGGATACCCGCGTCTTTAAACACCTGGGCAATGAGCTGAGCACAGCCCGTCACATTCGGCGCGTGCTTAAGTAAGTAGCCGTTACCTGCAAGAATGATGGGAACAGCGCCGCGCATCACCTGCCATAAAGGAAAGTTCCACGGCATTACTGCCAGAATCGTCCCCATTGGTCGATACTCAATAACCGCCTGCTGATTCTCAACCAGCGTTGGCTCTGCTTTCAGCATTGACGGGCCATGTTCTGCATACCAGTCACACAAATTCGCCGATTTCACCACTTCGGCACGTGCCTGCTTGATGGGTTTACCCATTTCGCGGGTGATCATTTGCGCCATCTCTTCGCTGCGAGTACGCAGAGCTTTACCGATATCTCGCAGTTTTTCCGCCCGGTAATCTACGCTTGTCTCGCGCCAGCCGCGAAAACCTTCCACTGCAAGCTGAAGAGCGTTTTCAATATCGTCAGCGCCTGTCCAGGGCAGTGAAGACAGTTGTTCACCATTGGCTGGATTTATCGAAATGGCATGGGTCGCCGGAGTGATGGTCATTGGGGTATCTCCTTTATGAGTTATGGTTTGAAGATACGTAGATTTACTCTTGTTTGAAAATGAATAATATTAAGCCACTTATTCACAAATCGAGAATGCTATGGATCTGACTCAACTGGAGATGTTCAACGCAGTTGCCGAGGCAGGCAGCATTACCCAGGCTGCGGCTAAAGTACATCGTGTGCCGTCGAATCTCACGACTCGTATACGTCAACTGGAAACAGAGCTCGGTGTTGAGCTGTTTATCCGCGAAAATCAGCGTTTACGTCTCTCTCCCGCCGGGCATAACTTTTTACGCTACAGCCAACAAATTCTCGCGCTGGTGGATGAGGCGAGAAATGTCGTGGCTGGCGATGAGCCACAAGGTCTGTTTTCTCTCGGATCGCTGGAAAGCACCGCCGCAGTGCGTATTCCGGCAACGCTGGCAGAATTTAACCGTCGTTACCCCAAAATTCAGTTTTCACTTTCCACCGGCCCTTCCGGCACGATGCTGGACGGCGTACTGGAAGGAAAGCTGAATGCGGCATTTATTGATGGGCCGATTAACCATACCGCCATCGACGGGATACCGGTGTATCGTGAGGAGCTGATGATCGTCACGCCGCAAGGACATGTGCCAGTTACCCGTGCCAGTCAGGTTAATGGTTACAACATCTATGCCTTTCGCGCCAATTGTTCGTATCGCCGTCATTTTGAGAGCTGGTATCATGCTGACGGTGCCGCACCGGGGACTATTCATGAGATGGAGTCGTATCACGGGATGCTGGCCTGTGTGGTCGCGGGTGCGGGCATTGCGCTTATCCCTCGTTCTATGCTGGAAAGTATGCCGGGGCATCACCAGGTTGAAGCATGGCCGTTGGCTGAGCAATGGCGTTGGTTAACAACCTGGCTGGTCTGGCGTCGCGGTGCGAAAACGCGCCCGCTTGAGGCGTTTATTGAACTGCTGGATGTACCAGACTAAATGTTGTACCGGCTACTCACGCTGCCGTTGATACAGCATGACATGAATCGGCGAAACGCGACATAGATCACAAAACCGTTGTATTCAGATCATTAACCGTTTTAAGATCATTTCATTACCTTTTCGCAACTCATCCGATAATCGGTTATGACAACAAATATGGTTTCCCGCAAAGTGGCGTGGCTACGGGTCGTTACGCTGGCCGTTGCCGCCTTCATCTTCAATACCACCGAATTTGTGCCTGTAGGTTTGCTTTCTGATATTGCGCAAAGCTTTCATATGCAAACCGCACAAGTCGGTATCATGTTGACCATTTATGCGTGGGTAGTGGCGCTATTGTCACTGCCTTTTATGCTAATGACCAGTCAGGTCGAACGCCGCAAATTGCTGATCTGTCTGTTTGTGGTGTTTATCGCCAGCCACATACTGTCGTTTTTATCGTGGAGCTTTACCGTTCTGGTAATCAGTCGCATTGGTGTGGCTTTCGCCCATGCTATTTTCTGGTCGATTACGGCGTCTCTGGCAATCCGTATGGCGCCAGCCGGAAAGCGAGCGCAGGCATTGAGTTTAATTGCCACCGGCACAGCACTGGCGATGGTATTAGGTTTACCTATCGGGCGCATTGTGGGGCAGTATTTCGGCTGGCGAACAACCTTCTTCGCGATTGGTATCGGGGCGCTTATCACCCTTTTGTGCCTGATCAAATTACTTCCATTGCTGCCCAGTGAGCACTCTGGTTCGTTAAAAAGTCTTCCGCTGCTGTTTCGTCGCCCGGCATTGATGAGCATTTATTTGCTGACGGTAGTCGTGGTCACCGCCCATTACACGGCATACAGCTATATTGAACCTTTTGTGCAAAACGTTGCGGGGTTCAGCGCCAACTTTGCCACAGCATTGCTGTTGATGCTCGGTGGTGCGGGCATCATTGGTAGCGTCATTTTCGGTAAGCTGGGTAATCAGCACGCATCGGTGCTGGTCAGTGCGGCGATTGCGCTATTGCTGGTGTGCCTGGCACTACTGTTGCCTTCGGCAAGTAGCGAGATACACCTCGGCGTGCTGAGCATTTTCTGGGGGATCGCGATGATGATCATCGGACTTGGGATGCAGGTTAAAGTACTGGCGCTGGCACCAGATGCCACCGACGTTGCGATGGCGCTCTTTTCCGGGATATTTAATATTGGTATCGGCGCCGGGGCGCTGGTGGGTAATCAGGTAAGTCTACGCTGGTCGATGTCGATGATTGGTTATGTGGGTGCAGTTCCGGCTCTCGCCGCGTTGATATGGTCAATCGTCATATTCCGCCGCTGGCCTGTGGCACTTGAAGAACAGACACAATAGCTTCCATGCACGAACGAGCCTTTCAGATTATTGACAACGTGCGCTTTGTTTATGCCGGATGCGGCGGGAACGCCTTATCCGGCCTACAACTCAATACATTGCAGAGATTACGTAGGCCTGATAAACGTAGCGCATAGGCAATGTTGCGTTTGTCATCTGCTCAGACCCATTTGGGTCTTTTTTAATGGTAAGTTTTAATAATTTCCAGGATGCCGTTAATAATAAATTGCACGCCCATACAAACCAGCAAGAAGCCCATCAAGCGGGAGATCGCTTCAATTCCCCCTTTCCCCACCAGCCGCATAATGGCACCAGAGCTACGTAGACTTCCCCACAAAATGACCGCCACCAGGAAAAAGATCAGCGGCGGCGCAACCATCAGCACCCAGTCCGCGAAGGTTGAACTCTGACGCACCGTTGACGCCGAGCTAATGATCATCGCAATGGTTCCCGGTCCGGCGGTACTTGGCATTGCCAGTGGCACAAAAGCAATATTGGCGCTGGGTTCATCTTCCAGCTCTTCCGATTTGCTTTTTGCTTCCGGTGAATCCGTTGCCTTTTGCTGGGGAAAGAGCATACGGAAACCGATAAATGCAACAATTAACCCCCCAGCAATACGTAGACCGGGAATCGAAATGCCGAACGTATCCATCACCAGTTGCCCGGCGTAATACGCCACCATCATGATGGCAAATACGTATACCGAGGCCATCAACGACTGGCGGTTACGTTCGGCGCTGTTCATGTTGCCCGCCAGGCCAAGAAATAACGCGACTGTCGTTAATGGGTTGGCTAACGGCAGCAACACCACCAGCCCCAGACTAATTGCTTTAAACAAATCTAACATTGGTGGTTGTTATCCTGTGTGTCTGAGTCATCAGCGAAAAGTATAAAGGGAAAACAAAGAGAAAGTTTCACTCTTTAACTAATCTTGCATAGCACTGACCAAAACTTGAACCGATTTAGCAAAACGTGGCATCAGACAATTCATTCATTTGACTTATACTTGCCTGGGCAATATTATCCCCTGCAACTAATTACTTGCCAGGGCAACCAATGTGAAAAGTACCAGCGACCTGTTCAATGAAATCATCCCCTTGGGTCGCTTAATCTATATGGTTAATCAGAAGAAAGACCGTCTGCTTAACGATTATCTGTCTCCGCTGGATATCACTGCGGCACAGTTTAAGGTGCTCTGCTCTATCCGCTGCGCAGCGTGCATTACGCCGGTTGAACTGAAAAAAGTGTTGTCGGTCGACCTGGGGGCACTGACCCGTATGCTGGATCGCCTGGTCTGTAAAGGCTGGGTGGAACGGTTGCCAAACCCGAATGACAAGCGCGGCGTGCTGGTAAAACTCACCGCCAGCGGCGCAGCAATATGTGAACAATGCCATCAATTAGTTGGCCAGGATCTGCATCAAGAATTAACAAAAAACCTGACGGCGGACGAAGTGGCAACGCTTGAGCATTTGCTTAAGAAAGTCCTGCCGTAAACAAAAAAAGAGGTATGACGATGTCCAGACGCAACACTGACGCTATTACCATTCATAGCATTTTGGACTGGATCGAGGACAACCTGGAATCGCCACTGTCACTGGAGAAAGTGTCAGAGCGTTCGGGTTACTCCAAATGGCACCTGCAACGGATGTTTAAAAAAGAAACCGGCCATTCATTAGGTCAATATATCCGCAGCCGTAAGATGACAGAAATCGCGCAAAAGCTGAAAGAAAGCAACGAGCCGATACTCTATCTGGCAGAACGTTATGGTTTCGAGTCCCAGCAAACGCTGACCCGAACCTTCAAAAACTACTTTGATGTTCCGCCGCATAAATACCGGATGGCTAATATTCAGGGCGAATCGCGCTTTTTACATCCATTAAATCATTACAATAGCTAGTTGAAACGTGACAACGTCACTGAGGCAATCATGAAACCACTTTTATCCGCAATGATAACCGCGCTTATTGTCTTTTCTGCGCAAGGCTTTGCGGAACAAACCACGCAGCCGACGGTTATTCCCTGTGGTGATGAAGTGATTGTTCCCCCATCGCAGGAACAACCACCATTCGATTTAAATCACATGGGTACAGGCAGTGATAAGTCGGATGCGCTGGGCGTGCCCTATTATAATCAACACGCCATGTAGTTAATTCTGGCCCCGACATATCGGGGCTTATTAACTTCTCACCTTCACCGCTTTACGCCACCGCAAACCAAACACATTGATATACAGCCCGCCCATTATCAGCACCGCACCGAAAAATTGCAGACCCGTTAATCGTTCATCTAACAATAACGCCGCACTTGCCAGACCGACTACCGGGACAAGTAACGATAACGGTGCCACGCGCCAGGTTTCATAACGCCCAAGCAGCGTACCCCAGAGCCCATAGCCGACAATCGTCGCCACAAACGCCAGATACATCAGAGACAAAATGGTGGTCACGTCGATAGTGACCAGGCTGTGAATCATTGTTGCGGAACCATCGAGAATGAGCGAGGCGACAAAGAACGGGAGAATCGGGATCAATGCGCTCCACACTACCAGCGACATCACTGCCGGGCGCGATGAGTGCGACATGATCTTTTTATTGAAGATGTTGCCACACGCCCAGCTAAATGCTGCCGCCAGGGTCAGCATAAAACCGAGCATCGCCACATGTTGACCGTTCAGGCTATCTTCAATCAACACCAGCACGCCAAATATCGCTAAGGCGATCCCCGCCAGTTGCTTGCCATGCAGCCGTTCACCGAAAGTAAACGCGCCGAGGACAATCGTAAAAAACGCCTGTGCCTGTAAAACCAGCGAGGCCAGACCTGCTGGCATACCGAAGTTAATGGCGCAGAAGAGAAAGGCAAACTGCGCAAAACTGATGGTTAAACCATACCCCAGCAGCAAATTCAGCGGTACTTTCGGTCGTGCGATAAAAAAGATTGCCGGGAAGGCCACCAGCATAAAGCGCAAACCGGCCAACATCAGCGGTGGCATATTATGAAGCCCCACTTTGATGACCACAAAATTAAGCCCCCACACAACCACTACCAGTAGCGCCAACAACCCATCTTTTCGCGACATTCTACCGCCCCTGAATTTTCATCTTTTGTAAGCAATCAACTTAGCGGAATTTACTTTTTTTTAACAGTTGATTCGTTAGTCACCGTTTACGACGGCATTAATGCGCAAATAAGTCGCTATACTTCGGATTTTTGCCATGCTATTTCTTTACATCTCTAAAACAAAACATAACGAAACGCACTGCCGGACAGCCAAATGAACTTATCTCTGCGACGCTCTACCAGCGCCCTTCTTGCCTCGTCGTTGTTATTAACCATCGGACGCGGCGCTACACTGCCGTTTATGACTATTTATTTGAGTCGCCAGTACGGTCTGGGTGTCGATTTGATTGGTTATGCGATGACAATTGCGCTCACTATCGGCGTCGTTTTCAGCCTCGGATTTGGCATTCTGGCGGATAAGTTTGACAAGAAGCGTTATATGTTACTGGCAATTACCGCCTTCGCCAGCGGCTTTATCGCCATTCCCCTGGTGGACAACGTGACGCTTGTGGTGCTGTTCTTCGCGCTCATCAACTGCGCGTATTCCGTTTTTGCTACCGTGTTGAAGGCCTGGTTTGCCGATAATCTTTCCTCCGCCAGTAAAACGAAGATCTTCTCGATCAACTACACCATGCTCAACATTGGCTGGACCATCGGCCCACCGCTCGGCACGCTGTTGGTGATGCAAAGTATCAATCTGCCCTTTTGGCTGGCAGCCATCTGTTCTGCGTTTCCTGTGCTTTTCATTCAAATTTGGGTGAAACGCAGCGAGAAAATCATCGCCACAGAGACAGGCAGCGTCTGGTCTCCAAAGGTTTTGTTACAGGATAAAGCTCTGCTGTGGTTCACCTGCTCAGCCTTTCTGGCCTCTTTCGTGAGCGGAGCGTTTGCCTCGTGCATTTCACAATACGTGATGGTGATTGCTGATGGCGATTTTGCCGAAAAGGTGGTCGCGGTTGTTCTTCCGGTTAATGCTGCGATGGTAGTTACGTTGCAATATTCCGTGGGTCGCCGCATTAATCCGAGCAACATCCGCGTGCTAATGACGGTCGGCACTCTCTGCTTTGTCATCGGTCTGGTCGGGTTTATCTTTTCGGGCAACAGCCTGCTACTTTGGGGAATTTCAGCCGCCGTGTTTACTCTTGGCGAAATCATTTATGCCCCTGGTGAATATATGTTGATTGACCATATTGCACCGCCAGGGATGAAAGCCAGCTATTTTTCCGCCCAGTCTTTAGGCTGGCTTGGTGCAGCGATTAACCCATTAGTGAGTGGCGTCGTGCTCACCCGCCTGCCGCCGTCCTCGCTGTTTGTCATCTTAGCGTTGGCGATCATTGCTGCATGGGTGCTGATGTTAAAAGGCATTCACGCAAGACCCTGGGGGCAGCCGGTTCTTTGTTGACTCTCTGCCATGCCTTAACGGCACGGCTTGACTCATTATTTTCGTGTTGCAAAGGCGTAGCCTTCATCTTCCCAGCCGGTTACCCCGCCGATCATGATTTTAACTGGCCTTCCTAACCGAGCCAGTTTGAGTGCCGCGCGGTCTGCGCCGTTACAATGTGGCCCCGCGCAATACACCACAAACAGAGTATCTTCCGGCCATTGAGCCATTCTCTCTTCGGTCATTTGCTTATGGGGCAGATGAATTGCGCCTGGGATATGCCGACGGGCGAAATCCTCTTCACGTCCGACCACATGCAGCAAAACGAAATCATCGCCAATGTAGGCCAGCGAGTCATGAACATCTGCGCAATCCGTTTCGACACTCAAACGCATGAGAAAATGCGCTTCGGCAACGTCCGGTTTCGCTGCGGTAAATTCAGTGACATAACGCATATTGCTTTTTCCTTTTGGGTTGTTGTGTTAACAATAATGTAACCAATCAACCTTTCACTGACCGCCTTCCAATATGCCAGAAAAAAGCAAAATGATGACAACAGTACAACGACCGCTTGTCACTGTACTGGCCTATGACGGGCTTTGTACTTTCGAATTTGGTGTAGCCGTTGAAATCTTCGGCCTGCCGCGACCGGAACTGGGCGATAACTGGTATCGGTTTGCTGTTGCTGCGGTAGAACCCGGTGCGCTGCAAGCTACTGGCGGGATCCACGTAGTTGCGGATGGCGGGCTGGAGCTACTGACTGAAGCCGATATGATTATTATTCCAGGCTGGCGCGGTATAGATGCAACAGTACCAGAAATGCTATGCCAGGCGTTGTGCGAAGCACATCAACGCGGTACTCGCCTGGTTTCGATATGCTCGGGCGTATTTGTCCTTGCCGCCACTGGCCTTCTTCACCAGCGAAAAGCGACCACCCACTGGCGCTACACGGAACAACTCCAGCATCGTTACCCTTCAATTCACGTAAGTGACAATGTGTTATATCAGGATGAAGGACAAGTGATGACCTCCGCTGGAAGCGCAGCAGGGATCGATCTGTGCTTACATATCGTGCGCAAAGATTATGGTCACGAAATTGCTAATAATGTCGCCCGGCGGTTAGTCATTCAGCCGCATCGCCACGGTGAGCAACCACAAAACCTGACACGACCGATGGCTTCGCCGCGTGAAAGCCATACGTTAGGCGCATTATTCGACTTTTTACAGCAAAATCTGGCACAAACGCATACCGTTGCCTCTCTCGCCGGACGAGTGAATATGAGTCAACGTACTTTTTTAAGACGCTTTGTCGCCTTAACGGGTATGACACCCGCCCGCTGGCTTCTCAATGAGCGATTAATACGAGTGGAAGATTATCTGCAAAATTCGTCGTTTAGCATCGATAAAATTGCCGAGCTGACAGGGTTTGGTAATTCAGCCTTACTGCGTCATCATTTTCACCAGCGTTTTTTATTATCCCCTTCACAATATCGGAAAAACAGCCGTTCCTCATCACATTAACCCTCTAATTCAGCCTTCGTTTAGGTTACCTCTGCTAATATCTTTCTCATTGAGATGAAAATTAAGGTAAGAGAGGAAACACACCACACCATAAACGGAGGCAAATAATGCTGGGTAATATGAATGTTTTTATAGCTGTACTGGGAATAATTTTATTTTCTGGCTTTCTGGCCGCGTATTTCAGCCACAAATGGGATGACTAATGAACGGAGATAATCCCTCACCTAACCGGCCCCTTGTTACTGTTGTGTACAAGGGGCCTGATTTTTCTGACGGCGAAAAAAAACCGCCAGTAAACTGGCGGTGAATGCTTGCATGGATAGATTTGTGTTTTTACTTTTGCGCTAACAGGCTTTTCTCTGCACTGGTAACGGATCATTGACACAGTAGCATTATTTTTCTCAATGAATGTTAAACGGTGCTTAAACTCGGGTAATCACGTTTTGTTCGTCAATAAACATGCAGCGATTTCTTCCAGTTTGCTTACCCTCATACATTGCCCGGTCTGCTCTTCCGATGACCACATCCAGCGGTTCTTCAGGAAATGCGCGGCTCACACCTGCGGTCACGGTTATGTTGATATGCCCTTCAGAATATGCGATTGCATGGGTATCGACTCGCTGGCAAATACGTACTCCGGCACGACATGCATCTTCATCATTAGCAGCTTTGACAATGATGATAAATTCTTCGCCACCATAGCGATAAACCGTTTCGTAATCACGCGTCCAGGTAGATAAGTAGGTTGCCAGGGTTCGTAATACCACATCACCGATTAAATGCCCGTAGGTATCATTAACCAATTTAAATCGGTCTATATCCAGCAGCATTAAATAGAGATTCAGTGGTTCAGCATTACGTCATTGATGATCAAAGGATTCATCAAGAACCCGACGACCAGGTAATCCAGTCAGAACATCCATATTGCTACGAATCGTCAGCAAATAAATTTTGTAATCTGTTAATGCTGCCGTAAAAGAAAGTACCCCTTCCTGAAATTCATCAAAATGAGCGTCCTGCCAGCGATTTTCGACAATAGCCAACATTAATTCCCGACCACAGTTATGCATATGTTGATGGGCAGAATCCATTAGCCGAACGTAAGGTAATTCATCGTTATCGAGTGGCCCCAAATGATCAATCCAGCGACCAAACTGGCACAGTCCATAAGAATGGTTATCCGTAATTTCTGGCTTACTGGCATCTCTCGCGACCACGCTGTGAAACATACTCACCAGCCACTGATAATGGGCGTCGATAGCCTTATTGAGATTTAGCAAGATGGCATCGATTTCCGTTGTCTTCTTGATCATTGCCACTCCTTTTTCACAGTTCCTTGTGCGCGCTATTCTACCGAGAGAAAAGAAAAATTACGTCAATATTTTAATAGAAATCCTAATCTGAGACGACGTTAAAGATAACATTCTGATTTAAAACAAAATAAGCAGATAAAAAAGTGTTTAATACTGTAAATTATCTCTTCCTTGCACCATAAAACAGAGGCAAATAACATAAACAGCAAAGCCTGATGCCCCTATTGATTGGGCCATCAGACGCATTTATTTTTGTGACTATTTCTGCAGATGTGTGACCCGAACGACGGCTGGAGTGCTTTTCTTATCCAGACTCCCGCTAATGTTGATCATCTGGTCAGGCTGAACTTGTCGTCCATCAAAGACGGCAGCAGGAATAACAACATTAATCTCATCGCTCTTATCACGAAAAACGTAACGGTCTTCACCCTTGTGGGAAATCAAATTACCACGTAATGAAACTGAGGCACCATCATGCATAGTTTTCGCAAAATCAACGGTCATTTTTTTTGCATCATCAGTTCCGCGATAGCCGTCTTCTATTGCATGTGGCGGTGGTGGCGCAGCATCCTGTTTTAAACCTCCCTGATCATCTGCCAACGCATAAGGCATGACAAGAAAACCTGCTAATACAATGGCCTGAAATTTCATACTAACTCCTTAATTGCGTTTGGTTTGACTTATTAAGTCTGGTTGCTATTTTTATAATTGACAAATAAGAATCGTACTGATTGTTATAAAACAATTAAAATCAGTCAGCTAGCAACAAAATTTGCTGCAAATTTAACTCAAAAAAGACAATAAAAAGATTAATGAAAGCTGTGTTTAAGTCTTAAATATATTTTCAGAATAATCGGATTTATAAATCTGATTTTTATCATAGTGAAAGAACATACCAAAAAGGCAAATCACCTTTGCAGCTAATAACGTGGACAAACAACGATGAACATTAATAGCAATAAAATTGTACAACTTGCAGATAGCGATACTATTGAAAACCTGACATCCGCGTTGAGCCAAAGACTTATCGCTGATCAATTACGCTTAACTACTGCCGAATCATGCACTGGCGGTAAGTTGGCTTGCGCGCTGTGTGCTGCTGAAGACACACCAAAGTTTTACGGCGCAGGCTTTGTCACTTTTACCGATCAAGCCAAAATGAAAATCCTTGGCGTCAGTCAGCAATCGCTTGAGAAATATACGGCGGTGAGCGAGAAGATAGCGGCAGAAATGGCAACTGGCGCCAAAGAGCGCGCAGATGTCGATATTAGTATTGCCATTACCGGCTACGGTGGGCCTGAAGGTGGGCAGGATGGTACGCCCGCAGGCACAGTCTGGTTCGCATGGAATATAAAAGGAAATACGCATACTGCGGTTATGCATTTTGATGGTGATTGCGAAACAGTATTAGCATTGGCGGTTCGATTTGCACTGGCGCAGCTTTTGAAATTACTGGAATGACTTTCTGGCCTGGCTTTACGCCAGACCAGCTATATTTACAGAAAATTAGACGTTCAGTCCACGATGTTGCAACATCGGCGCAATCTGTGGTGCCTTACCGCGCCATTGACGATACAAACGTTCTAAATCTTCGCTGTTGCCTCTGGAAAGAATCGCCTCGCGAAAACGTTGCCCATTCTCACGCGTTAAGCCGCCCTGCTCGACAAACCATTGATAACCGTCGTCTGCCAGCATTTGCGTCCACAAATAGGCGTAATATCCCGCCGCATATCCGCCACCAAAAATGTGGGCGAAATAACTGCTGCGATAACGTGGCGGTATGGCGGGAAGATCCATATTTTCCGCCACCAGCGCCCGCAGTTCGAAATCATTCACATCCTGCATCGCTTCATGCTCTTGCAGACAGTGCCAGCGCATATCAAGAAGTGCGGCGCTAAGCAATTCGCTCATCTCATAACCTTTATTGAACAGGCTGGCATTACGCATTTTTTGTTGTAACTCTTCCGGCATTGCTTTCCCGCTCTGATAATGCCGGGCGTAGCGCGCGAATACCTGCGGATGCATTGCCCAATGCTCGTTAATTTGCGAAGGAAATTCGACAAAATCGCGTGGTGTATTGGTGCCAGAAAGCGTGGCATAACGCTGGCAGGCAAACAAACCGTGCAACGTATGCCCAAACTCATGGAATAATGTAATAACATCGTCCCACAGCAACAATGCAGGTTCGTCTGTCGCCGGTTTCTGATAGTTACAAACGTTATAGATTACCGGGCGTGTTTCATTAAGCGTAGATTGTTCTACAAAACTCCCCATCCATGCGCCGCCGCTTTTTGAGTCACGGGCGAAGAAATCACCGTAAAATAACGCCAGCCCCACGCCATTATGATCAAAAATTTCCCATACGCGGACATCAGGATGGTAAACAGGAATATCAAAACGTTCGACAAACTTAATACCGAAGAGCTGATTCGCAGTCCAGAATACACCTTCATTCAACACTGTGTTTAATTCGAAATAAGGTTTGAGCTGCGCTTCATCAAGACAGAATTTCTCCCGCCGCACCTGTTCAGCATAAAATGCCCAGTCCCACGGCTGCGCGCTGAACTCACCCTGCTGCTTATCGATAACCGCCTGTATGGAGGCTAATTCATCGCTCGCACGTTGACGCGCCGCTGGAACAATTTCCCGCATAAAGTTGAGTGCTGCTTCTGGCGTTTTTGCCATCTGATCGGCGATTTTCCATGCGGCATAATGAGGGAAACCAAGCAGTTTCGCCTGCTGCGCGCGGATCTCCACCAGCCGTTGAATGATGGAACGAGTATCATTGGCATCATTTTTTTCCGCTCGCGTCCAGCCCGCAGTGAACAGTTTTTCACGTGTAGAGCGATCGCTGAGTTCCGCAAGCGCCGGTTGTTGCGTGGTATTCAGCAATGGGATGAGCCATTTGTTTTCCAGACCTTTCTCGCGAGCCGCCTCTGCCGCCAGCGCAATTTCTTGCTCACTCATGCCTGCCAGTTGCGAAACATCGTCAACCACCATCCCTCCGGATTTGTTCGCGGCTAATAACCGCTGGTTAAACTGACTGGTCAGGGTAGCGGCTTCTGTGTTCAGCACTTTTAATTTTTCTTTATCGGCATCTTCAAGTTTGGCACCGGCAAGAACAAAACGCTGATGAATAACTTCAACCAAACGAACAGATTCACTATCAAGGCCCAGCGTTTCACGCCGCTGCCAGACAGCATCTACCCGCGCGAATAATTCGCCATTCAGGTAGATATCATTAGCCAGTTCCGCCAGTTCCGCCGAGAACTGTTCATCGAGACGCTGTAATTCATCATTAGTATGCGCCGAGGTCATGGCAAAGAAGACGCTGGTAACGCGAGTGAGTAACTCCCCGCTCTTTTCGAGAGCCAGAATAGTGTTAGTAAAATCGGGCGTCTGCGGGTTTAAAGCTATCGCCTCTATCTCAATCCGCTTTTGCCGCATCCCCTCATCGAATGCCGGGCGATAGTGTTGATTTTCAATCTGATCAAAATGAGGAGCCATATACGGCAGAGTGCTCTGCGTAAGGAAAGGATTCGTCGTTGACATTTTCTACTCCTGAAAACGAGGTGTTCCATAGCGTAGGCTTACTGATAACGGAGTGCAATCTTGCAAACCAGTATTACCCGCTCTTAAGCATCACGTGCTATGTTATTGACACACAAAATCGTTGAGGAACAGTGAGATGATCGTTTTAGTAACTGGAGCAACGGCAGGTTTTGGTGAATGCATTACACGTCGTTTTATTCAACAAGGGCATAAAGTTATCGCCACTGGCCGTCGCCAGGAACGGTTGCAGGAGTTAAAAGACGAACTGGGAGATAATTTGTATATCGCCCAACTGGACGTTCGCAACCGCGCCGCCATTGAAGAGATGCTGACTTCGCTTCCTGCCGAGTGGCGTAATATCGATATTCTGGTAAACAATGCTGGACTGGCGCTGGGTATGGAACCTGCACATAAAGCCAGCGTTGAAGACTGGGAAACTATGATTGATACCAACAACAAAGGCCTGGTGTATATGACCCGCGCTGTCCTGCCTGGCATGGTCGAGCGTAATCATGGTCATATTATTAACATTGGCTCAACGGCGGGTAGCTGGCCGTATGCTGGTGGTAACGTTTATGGCGCGACAAAAGCGTTTGTTCGTCAGTTCAGCCTGAATCTGCGCACTGACTTGCATGGTACGGCAGTACGTGTCACCGACATCGAACCGGGGCTGGTGGGTGGCACCGAGTTTTCCAATGTTCGCTTTAAAGGTGACGACGATAAAGTGGAAAAAACCTATCAAAACACCGTTGCGCTGACGCCAGAAGATGTCAGCGAAGCAGTCTGGTGGGTTGCTACACTCCCTGCTCACGTCAACATCAACACACTGGAAATGATGCCGGTTACCCAAAGCTATGCCGGACTGAATGTCCATCGCCATTAATTTTTATACCCGGCTTAACCGCCGGGTTATTGCTTGTCACAAAAAAGTGGTAGACTCACTGAGTTAACCCACTCACAAGCAAGAACGAATGACCGTCGAAACGCAACTTAATCCCACACAACCTGTCAATCAGCAGATTTATCGTATTCTTCGCCGCGACATTGTCCATTGTCTAATTCCACCGGGCACACCGTTGTCGGAAAAAGAAGTTTCTGTTCGTTTCAATGTGTCACGCCAGCCGGTTCGTGAAGCCTTCATAAAACTGGCAGAAAACGGCCTGATTCAAATTCGCCCGCAGCGTGGCAGCTACGTCAATAAAATTTCCATGACTCAGGTACGCAACGGTAGTTTTATTCGTCAGGCTATTGAGTGTGCCGTCGCCCGCCGGGCGGCGAGCATGATTACCGATAGCCAGTGCTATCAGCTTGAGCAAAATCTCCACCAACAACGTATTGCCATTGAACGCAAACAACTGGATGATTTTTTTGAGCTGGATGATAACTTCCATCAAATTCTGACGCAGATTGCCGACTGTCAGCTTGCGTGGGACACCATTGAAAACCTGAAAGCAACTGTTGACCGCGTGCGCTATATGAGCTTTGACCACGTATCGCCACCTGATATGTTGTTACGTCAACATATGGATATTTTTACTGCTCTACAAAAACATGATGGTGATGCGGTAGAAAAAGCAATGACTCTGCATTTGCAGGAAATAAGTGAATCCGTGCAGCTGATCCGCCAGGAAAATAGCGACTGGTTTAGCGAAGAGTAATTCATTTCCTCTCATCCCATCCGGGGTGAGAGCCCATCCCTTTCTTCTGGTTCATGCAAGCATCAAAAAAGATGTGAACTTGATCATAAACAAAAAAATATTCACTCGACAGGAGTATTTATATTGCGCCCGTTACGTGGGCTTCGACTGTAAATCAGAAAGGAGAAAACACCTATGACGACCTACGATCGTAACCGTAACGCAATCACCACTGGCAGCCGTGTTATGGTTAGCGGCACCGGTCACACTGGCAAGATCCTGTCGATTGACACTGAAGGTCTGACCGCAGAGCAAATCCGTCGCGGTAAAACCGTGGTTGTTGAAGGTTGTGATGAAAAACTCGCGCCTCTGGACCTGATTCGTCTCGGCATGAACTAAGCGTGTGAATGCCGCCGATGGCGGCATTGCTGTTTTTACCTCTCGATATATTTCGCCACGGTCGCTTTCGCGCCATGCGCTAATAGAGACAAGTACGCTTCCGTCACCTTTGCAACAAACAAGTTATTGTTCGGCAAATTATCACCAAATATCGCCTTAATCGCCATCAACGACTGCACACGAGTTTTCCCTTCGGCACTACTTTGCACAGCCTTTTGAATGACCGCTAGTAACGGATCGCTAATCTCAATCTGATTTCCCTGTTCATCAACACCACCAACATAACGCATCCAACCAGCGACGCCCAGCGCCAACAGATCGAACGCGCTGTCATGCGCCAGATGCCAGCGAATTGAATCCAACATCCGCTGTGGCAGTTTCTGACTACCGTCCATTGCAATCTGCCAGGTTCGGTGGCGTAAAGCCGGGTTGCTGTAGCGTTCAATCAATCGATCGGCATAATTTTGCAAATCTACACCCTGTACTTTCAGCGTGGGCGCCTGTTCCTGCAACATCAAGGCATGTGCTGCATGACGATAATTTTCATCTTCCATACAGTCGTTAATGTGCTGATATCCCGCCAGATAGCCCAGATAAGCCAGGAAGGAGTGGCTGCCGTTGAGCATACGCAGTTTCATCTCTTCATAAGGCAGCACATCGCTGACCAGTTCAGCGCCTGCTTTTTCCCATTCCGGGCGTCCGGCAACAAAATTATCTTCAATCACCCACTGACGGAACGGCTCACACGCCACGCCTGCCGGATCGCGCACGTTGGTAAGTTGTTCGATTTTATCCAGCGTTTCCGCCGTCACTGCGGGTACAATGCGATCCACCATTGTCGATGGGAAAGTCACGTTTTCCTCTATCCATTGCGCCAGTTTTACATCCACTGCTCTGGCGTATGAAGTGACAACGTCACGCATAACGTGACCGTTTTCTGGCATGTTGTCGCATGACATAACGGTAAACGCGGGAAATCCTGCGGCTTTACGGCGAGCCAGCGCCTCGACAATCACGCCTGTTGCTGTTTTCGGCTGGTGGGGATTTTGCAAGTCGGCAGCTACCATCGGGTGATCCATCATTAACTGTCCGGTCGCCGGAGAGTGGAAATACCCTTTTTCGGTGATTGTCAGAGAGACAATTGCGATTTGCGGTTCACACATCGCGGCCAGCACGGCTTCTAAGCCATCAATTTGTACGTGCAGCGCCTTTTTCACGACGCCAACGACGCGAGCGGTCCACGCATCAGCCGACATTTCCGCAACGGTATAGAGATTATCTTGCTGTTTAAGATCGACGATTTGCTGTTCGCCGCCAATCAGATTCACTTCATAGTAGCCCCAATCGCTGTGATGCTGGGCAGCCAGGATATCGGCATACACGCCCTGATGCGCGCGATGAAATGCGCCAAACCCTAAATGAACAATTTTTGGCGTCAGGTTATTACGATCATAAACAGGGAGTGTCGCTTTTGCGGATAACAAATTATTTCCCATGATGTTTCCTTTAATTTAAATATGGCAAGCTGAATGGTTTGTTATATGAATAAGAATCCCTCCTCACTAAGAGAAGGGATTCTGGATTTACAGACTTGTTGAAGGTTGCGCAGCTCTTACAACGCGCGGTTGATCTTCTGCAGCATCTTCCAGCGCACTCAAATCGCGGTCTTTAACTTCTGGCATTTTCAGCGCGGAAATTAAGCCGATGACGGAATAAGCCATAATCATTATTGCAATCGGATACCAGGATCCTGTCATGTTACAGAAAATACCGGCCAGAATAGGACCAAACCCTGAAGCGATAAGACCACCAATTTCTTTAGATATTGCCATTCGGGTAAAGCGGTTTTTACAGCCGAACATCTCTGCCATGGTAATGTTTTCCAGGGCAAATAATCCCAACACCGCACAGTTGTGAATCACAATGAGAGCAACCATGATGGTGCCCGGTGCATAGCTTTTATCTACAATGATAGAAAGCATTGGCCACGCCAGGACAATAGCTGAAGTATTCATAATGATATAAGGAATACGACGGCCAATTTTATCGGATAACCAACCGAGGAAAGGAATCGTCATAAAACCGATAATAGAACTGATCATTAATGCATCTGTGGGAATTGCTTTATTAAACAGCAAAGTTTGCACTAAATAACCAGCAAGGAAAGTTTGAATCAGACCTGAGTTTCCTGCCTGTCCAAAACGCAGACCTGTTGCCAGCCAGAAGGATTTGCTCTGGAACATGCTACCGACAGGTGCAGGTTTTGCTGTAGGTTGGTTGCTGTCGTTAACCTTCTCAAAAACCGGGCTTTCTTTCAGGTTCATTCGCAACCAGATAGCAAAGACCATCACGACAACGCTCGCCAGGAACGGTATACGCCATCCCCATGCCAGCAGTTCTTCTTTACTAAGAATAAAGAACATAAAGGCCCAGATTGCCGTTGCGCTCAAGGTTCCGCAGTTAGTACCCATAGCCACAAATGAGGAGATAATTCCGCGCTTACCTTTCGGCGCATATTCCGCCAGCATCGTACCGGCACCGGAAATTTCCGCACCTGCCCCCAGCCCCTGAATAATACGCAACGTCACCAGCAAGATTGGCGCAAAAACACCAATCTGCGCATAGGTCGGCAACACACCAATTAAGGTAGTACAGATTCCCATCATGGTGATGGTAATAAAGAGCACTTTTTTACGCCCTATTCTGTCGCCCATTTTGCCGAAAATAAATGCTCCGACAATACGTGCAACATAACCAGCACCGTAAGTTCCCATTGCCAGAATTAACGCCATTGCGGTTGACGATTCCGGAAAAAATATTTCATGGAATACTAACGCTGCACCGAGCGAGTATAACTGAAAATCCATAAATTCAAGTGCCGTACCTAACCATCCTGATACCGCTGCCTTCACTAAATCCTTAGTGCTTCTTTCATGTTTATCTATTGTCATAATTGTTATCTCTAAATAAGAGGTAAGATGCGTAATGCTTATTCGCTATTATTGGTATTATTCAGAAAACGTGAGTAAAACTTTACAACAATGCTTTTGATCCTTTTCAAATAATGAAATGGCATCAGCAACATGCAGATAATCAAATGTATGGGTAATTAATTTATCAGGATTAATTAACCCTTTGCTTAACCAGTCGATAACTACCGGGAATTTATTGGCATTTAACCGGGAAGAAAAAATAGAGAGTTCCTTGCCGGTAATTCCCTGCTGAATGACTTCAGACGGTTCACTGGAGAAGCCCATTAACACAATTCGTGCCGCCGGAGAAGCCAGCATAACCGCTTCTTTCAAAATGGAAGGATGGCAAGCAGCATCAATAATTAATGTTGGTTTGATGCCCTTTTCAGCGAATATTTCGCCAAGCGATGTCTGGCTGTTATTAATCGCCCAGTCTGCCCCGCTCTCTTTCGCTTTATCCAGTCGTTCATCAATACGATCGGCGACAATCACATTTTTAACGTTATAAACACCTTTCAATACCTGAACGATAGTCAGACCAATCGGGCCGGCACCATAAACCAGCACGGTGTCATCTTCAGTCGGCTGACCGTGTCCAGTAACGTTCGCCGCAATGGTACAAGGTTCGATCATTACAGCGAACTGATCAGCCACCCCATCGGGAATTTTCCACGCATTCTTCGCCGGAACGACTGCATATTCGCTAAAACCGCCATCAGCGTGAACACCTAATACAGCTAAAGTTGTGCAAACGTTGGGTTTACCCATTGAGCATGGATAACAATGTCCGCAGCTGACTACGGGATCTACCGCAACACGTTCGCCAACTCTGGCGTTATCCACACCTTCACCTACGGCATCAATCACGCCAAAAAATTCGTGACCAATGACGCGCGGATATTTCGCAAACGGATTATGACCGCGATAAATGTGACTATCCGATCCACAAATTCCCGCGAGTTTCACTTTCACTCGTACTTCACCCACTGCCGGGGTCGGAATTTCACGTTCGATAATCGCCAGTTGATTCGGTTTTTCAATTAAAATACTTTTCATTATTGTATGACTCCTTACCAGTTCCATAGCGTGCCATCTTCCAGACGTGCGACTGGCAGATAGGCAGGTTCGTAGGGATATTTTGCCGCCAGCTTTTCATCGAATTCGATGCCAATGCCTGGCTTATCACCAGGATGCATATAGCCGTTATCGAAGCTCCAGTTGTGCGGGAAGACTTCAAGCATTTGTTCTGAATAGCCCATATACTCCTGGACGCCGAAATTCGGCACCCACAGGTCAAAGTGCAACGCCGCAGCCATGCAGACTGGCGACAAATCGGAAGGACCATGTGAACCAGTACGTACCTGGTAAAGCGAAGCAAAATCGGCAATTCTGCGCATACCTGTGATGCCGCCAGCGTGGGTCAGCGTTGTACGGATATAGTCGATAAGTTGTTCTTCAATCAGCTGTTTGCAGTCCCAGATGCTGTTAAAGACTTCACCCACCGCAATTGGCGTTACGGTATGTTGGCGAATGAGTCGGAAGCATTCCTGGTTTTCTGCGGGTGTCGGATCTTCCATCCAGAACAGGCGATAATCTTCAATACTTTTGCCAAAGCGTGCCGCCTCAATGGGTGTTAAACGATGGTGCATGTCATGCAGTACATGCTCATTAAAGCCAAACTTATTGCGCACTGCGTCGAACAGTTTTGGCATAAAGTCGAGATATTTTTCCGTTGACCACAACTGCTCTTCTGGCCACTGCCCTTTGGTCGCGGGTTCATAAGCCAGCCCTTTTCCTTTGGACATACCATAAGTCGTTTTCATACCGGGAATACCGCACTGCACGCGGATAGCTTTGAATCCCAGTTCTTGATGGCGAGCGTAATCATCCAGTGCTTCATCAACACTGTGACCGGTGGTATGACAATAGACCATTACGCCTTCACGGGAAGCCCCACCTAACAGTTGGTAAAGCGGCATGTTTGCGGCTTTGGCTTTAATGTCCCACAGCGCCATATCAACAGCGGAAATAGCCGACATGGTGACAGGGCCGCGACGCCAGTAAGCGCCTTTATAGAAAAACTGCCAGATATCTTCGATACGATGGGCATCGCGGCCTATAAGTTGCGGACAGATATGATCCTGCAAATAGGACGCAACGGAAAGTTCGCGCCCGTTCAGAGTGGCATCACCAAGACCGGTAATACCGTCCTCGGTGGTGATTTTTAAGGTGACGAAATTACGTCCCGGACAGGTAACAAAAACTTCAGCCCCTACGATCTTCATGTTCTATTCCTTGCATCGCTTGTCGTGATGCATGAAATCTACGCAACTGAGCTACTACCATACAAGTATTAAGATCAAGAAAAGCCAGAGCGATCACAAAAAAAGGCGCATATTTGCGCCGTGAATAGTTCTAAAAACAGTCAAACTTTATTGTTTTTTCGGGGATCGACTAGTGCGTATATTATTGATAACAAAACATGAGTTATATCAGATAAGTCAGGCGCGTCCCCAGCCAGCAACAATAATCAACATGCCGAAAAGTGCAATTATCGCTCCCGTCCAGTCGTAGAGACTGAGCTTCACTCCATCCACAACCCGCAGCCACAGGAGCGCCGTACAGACATAAACACCGCCATATGCTGCATAAACTCGCCCACTTGCTGCTGGATGCAACGTTAACAGCCAGACGAAAAGCGCCAGGGAAATTCCCGCCGGAACCAACAACCAGACACTGGCATTCCGTTTCAGCCACAGCCAGGGCAAAAAACAACCAATGATTTCACACAAAGCGGTAGCAAAAAACAGTAACGTTGTTTTAATCATCTTTGTCACTCATTGACATCATGTATATTTATAGGACGACATAATATCATCAACATAGACATCCTCTGGTACGTTTCGCGTTCACAGTGGATCGTGTAAAATCGCCCTTAATCATTCATGTAAGGAATAGATCATGAATATCACTCTCTGCAAAAAACTCAGCCTGCTCGCTTTTCTGCTGCCTTGCGCACTGGCATTTAGCGCAACTACCCATGCAGAAACCAACAAACTGGTGATTGAATCTGGCGACAGCGCACAGAGTCGCCAGCAGGCAGCAATGGAAAAAGAGCAATGGAATGACACGCGTAATCTGCGTCAAAAAATCAACAAACGCACCGAGAAAGAATGGGATAAAGCTGACGCCGCATTTGATAACCGCGATAAATGCGAGCAGAGTGCCAACATTAATGCCTACTGGGAGCCGAATACTTTACGCTGCCTGGATCGTCGTACTGGTCGCGTAATCATCCCCTAACCTGTTATTGATATAAGGAATGTAAGGACACGTTATGACTAGCGCCCACAGTGTTAAGCTACGTCCGCTGGAGCGTGAAGATTTACGCTATGTGCATCAACTCGACAATAACGCCAGCGTGATGCGTTACTGGTTTGAGGAGCCCTACGAAGCCTTCGTTGAACTCTCTGATCTGTACGATAAACATATTCACGATCAGAGTGAACGTCGTTTCGTCGTGGAATGTGATGGCGAAAAGGCAGGTCTGGTGGAACTGGTAGAAATTAACCACGTCCATCGCCGCGCAGAATTTCAGATAATCATCTCCCCGGAATACCAGGGTAAAGGTCTGGCAACCCGCGCCGCGAAATTAGCGATGGATTATGGTTTCACTGTTCTTAATCTTTATAAGCTTTATCTGATTGTTGATAAAGAGAATGAGAAAGCGATTCATATATATCGTAAGCTCGGTTTTACGGTCGAAGGTGAACTGATGCATGAATTCTTTATTAACGGTCAATATCGTAATGCCATTCGCATGTGCATATTCCAGCATCAGTATCTGGCGGAACATAAAACGCAAGGGCAAACTCTACTAAAACCGACCGCGCAATAGTATTAATAATAATCAATGGTATTTTTGATGGTGTAAACCCGTTCGACGGCGGGTTTTACTCCCTCATCCACAATGATTAATTGGCAGTCCACTGGATTCGCGTGGCTGTCATATTCACAAGTCTGTCTGACATTACCAACCTGTTGATTATTCAGTAAAGTAATTGCCGTATAATCCATTTTTTTGATCGGGTTCGTTGATGGCGTGGCGCTGACAGATAACGTTTTGTCGTTACTTTTCGTCGTTTTCCCCAGCGGATAACCCTGATCATCATAGTGATATTCCATCTGCATCTGTTTGCTGCTGGCCTTAACCACGAAACCATTATCATCAGTTTCCCAACTTACACCGGCAGAAGGTAATTCTGCTAACTGGCATTTTCCCTGTAGACGTACTCTTTTCTCCAGCGTCTGTGCATCCCGGTAATAATTTGCATCCAACACCAGGGTAATCACGGTATTATTTTCCAGATCCAGTAATTCGAGGGAATCAAAACAGCCCTCTTCCGATAAATTCCCCGAAACACGTTTCGTGACTTCCCCTTGCTCATTCATTAACGTCTGAGTGAAATCTTTAACCGGCCCACGCAGCGGGTCAAAATCAAATTCATTAGAGAAACTGGCCATTTCTGGCGTTAATGAAAGAGTTACCTCTGTACGGTCACATCCTGTGAGTATTATCGCAAGCAAACATGGCAGTAATTTGTAATTCACATCAATCACCAGACAGTAGAGATGATTCTCAATCATAGTAGTAAATACAGTAATTTACACGTGAAATGCTATGCTTATTTAGTAATATTCATGTAAGGAGCCAATGATGAAAATCATAGCCTGCAGTGCCGCACTTCTGCTCACCCTGGCCTCATCCACAGTGCTCGCCGCGTCGGATTCATGTGAGCGCATAAAAAGTGATATTTCACAGCGTATTATCAATAACGGCGTACCCGAAAGTGGCTTCACTTTAAGTATTGTGCCGAATGATCAGGTCGACCAGCCTGATTCACAGGTCGTCGGGCATTGCGCTAACGACACGCATAAAATCCTCTACACCCGCACCACCAGCGGTAATGTTTCTGCCCACACCCAGCCAACCCATGATAATGAGCCTGCTGAATCGCATTAATAAACCTGTGACTGCCTGATACGATGCTTACGCATCATATCAGGCCTGCCGTGTGGTATTGTTATGCGCAGGCAGTGTCCGCTAGCTGGGACACCTGCGGTGAGATGATCGGGCGTGCGCTCGTTTATGGCCTGCAAATGACGTCCGGAATGACCATCGCAGGTTAACAAATTGGTGCGGGATAAACCGCACGTTTCAGGATGATAGGAATGACGCATTTCTCACAACAAGATAATTTTTCTGTCGCGGCGCGCGTGCTGGGCGCGCTGTTTTATTACGCTCCTGAGAGTAAAGAAGCCTCTCCACTGGTTTCTGCGCTAACCAGTGACGATTGGGTCACCCAGTGGCCTTTATCACAAACGTCATTAGCGCCGCTGGCAACGGCTTTTAAGGAAGAATGTGAAGAGTCGCGTACTCAGGCCTGGCAACGATTATTTGTCGGGCCGTGGGCGCTACCCTCTCCTCCGTGGGGATCTGTCTGGCTGGATCGCGAATCGGTGCTGTTTGGCGATTCTACTTTGGCGCTTCGTCAATGGATGCGCGAAAAAGGCATTCAGTTTGAAATGAAACAAAACGAACCGGAAGATCATTTTGGTTCGCTGCTGTTGATGGCAGCATGGCTGGCAGAGAACGGTCGTCAGACCGAGTGCGAAGAGTTGTTGGCCTGGCATCTTTTACCGTGGTCAACACGCTTTCTTGAGGTGTTTATCGAGAAGGCGGAACACCCTTTTTATCGCACGCTCGGTGAGCTGGCTCGTTTAACGCTGACACAATGGCAGTCACAGTTGCTGATTCCTGTCGCGGTAAAACCCCTGTTTCGCTGAATAATCCTGAGTAAGACCGAAGGGCGTAAACTGCACGCCTTTCGGCTCCGGTAAGTGACAACGTCACGCTTAATACCACATAAAGCACGCACAGCTTTTGCGCCAGGCTTCTTTTCCCGCAAAATAGAGACCCGTGTTTAATTTGCCGTTTCTGCTCATGCAACATCTACATGTCTCCCCGGATCTGCGCACCATGTTCCGCCGCCTGCTTATCGCAATGGTCGTAGGCATTCTGGCGGCCTTTGCCGTTGCAGGGTTTCGTCATGCGATGCTGCTACTGGAGTGGCTGTTCCTCAATAATGACTCCGGCAGTCTGGTCAATGCAGCAACGAACCTTTCTCCGTGGCGTCGGCTGCTAACGCCGGCGCTCGGCGGACTGGCGGCTGGTTTGTTGCTGATGGGTTGGCAGAAACTCACTCAACAACGCCCCCATGCGCCTACCGATTATATGGAGGCGTTACAAACCGATGGGCAGTTTGATTACGCCACCAGTCTGATTAAATCCTTCGCTTCTTTGCTGGTGGTGACCAGCGGCAGCGCCATTGGTCGTGAAGGTGCGATGATCCTGTTGGCGGCACTTGCTGCATCCTGGTTTGCCCAACGTTTTACCCCACGCGAAGAGTGGAAATTGTGGATTGCCTGTGGCGCGGCTGCGGGGATGGCAGCAGCCTATCGCGCCCCACTTGCCGGGAGTTTATTTATTGCCGAAGTATTGTTTGGCACCATGATGCTGGCCTCCCTTGCACCAGTAGTGATCTCTGCCGTAGTGGCATTGCTTATTAGCAATCTTCTTAATCACAGCAATGCTTTGCTCTACAGCGTGCAACTCTCCATGATGATTCAGGCTCGTGACTATGCACTGATTATCAGTACAGGCGTGCTGATGGGTTTGTGCGGTCCATTGTTTTTAAAGCTAATGAACGCCAGTCATCAGGGTTTTATTAATCTAAAACTTGCACCGCCCTGGCAACTGGCATTGGGAGGGTTAATCGTGGGTCTGCTTTCCCTGCTCACGCCTGCCGTGTGGGGCAACGGCTATAGTACGGTGCAATCCTTTTTAACAGCCCCGCCACTGTTTATGGGCATTGCCGTGATCTTCCTCTGCAAGCTAGTTGCCGTGCTGGCCAGCAGTGGTTCCGGCGCGCCTGGGGGCGTGTTTACGCCGACCTTATTTATCGGACTGGCAATTGGCATGTTGTATGCCCGGAGTCTGGGGTTATGGTTTACTGACAGTGAAGGAATTACGCTTTTACTTGGGCTAACCGGGATGGCAACACTACTGGCTGCGACTACACATGCGCCCATTATGTCGACACTGATGATATGTGAAATGACCGGGGAGTATCAGCTACTCCCCGGTTTATTGATTGCTTGTGTGATTGCGTCAGTAATGTCGCGGACGTTACATCGTGACTCTATCTACCGCCAGCACACTACGCAGCATGGATAAGCGGATATATTGCCCCAGTTCACGCTGTTCTGCGCGAGGCAGATAAGGAAGCTCACCAATAAGCGGTGCCGGGAGTTTTTTACCCAATACATCAATGATTTCAGCGTAATGTGCTAACCCTGGGTTGATACGGTTAGCCACCCAGCCAATCAGCGGCAGTCCGTCGTTGGCAATCGCCTGTGCGGTCAGAAGCGCATGGTTAATACAACCTTCCTGAATACCTACCACCATCAACACGGGTAGCTGCTCCTGAACCACCCATTCAGAGAGCGGACGCAGGTCATTCATCAGGCTACGCCAGCCACCAGTACCTTCAACAACCACATGGTCGACTTTATCAGTCAGATTAGCCAGGCCATTTGAAATAAGGGTGTAATTGATCGGGCAACTGTGCGCCACACTGCTTTCTTCTTCGCTTAACGCTATGGGATTGACTGCTTCATAAGGCAGTTCAATTGATGAAACACTCTGCAACACCAGGGCATCTTTATTACGTAGCCCATCAGGTGTCTCTTTGCTCCCCTTCGCCACGGGTTTATACCCCGCAACCGTTTTTCCCTGGGAGGCTAACGCTTGTAGCAATGCGCGGGAAACCACTGTTTTCCCAACAGAAGTGTCTGTACCTGTTATAAAGAAACGCTTCAGCATCACTAACTCCACCGTTATGCTTCACAAATATAAGCCAGGAAAATAATTCAACTTTGGAAGTCTAAGTTATGCGTTCCTGGCTCAATTTGAGATAGCGCAAATTTTGGTAGAACAGTTAAAAAATGTTAACCCTGCAACAGACGAATCAACAAAGAACCGTTATACATCGCGTCTTTTACCAACGCCGCCCCCGCCATCGTCCCCTGATTAGAGAACTGGGTGCTCTCGACGCTAATATGCTGGCTGTAGGCGGGAAGCGCCTGCTGACGGATACTGTCAGAAATTACAGGGAACAGGATCTCTGCAGCTTTGCTTAGCGGCGAACCAATCAGTATTTTTTGTGGGTTGAATAAATTCACCATAATGGCAAGAATCCGCCCGACGTGCGTCCCCACGCCAGTAATAATATCTTTTGCCAGCAGATCGCCCTGCAACGCAGCCAGACACAATGAATCCACAGTTAATGGCTGCCCATGTAACATCGAACTCATAGATTGATTCAAACGTAATTGTGCAAGCTCAAGAATACTATCAACACTAGCAATGGTTTCCAGGCAGCCGTGGTTACCGCAATAACAGCGTTTCCCGTAGGGATCGACCTGAGTGTGACCAATTTCCACAAGGCTACTGCTTCCCGCGTGTAGCAAATGACCATCGGTAATCACACCAGCACCCACGTTGTGATCAATCACCACCTGAATCACATCGCGTGCTCCGCGTGATGCGCCGAACAAGGCCTCAGCCATCGTCCATGCGCTAATATCATGCTGAATATAAACCGGTACACCGGTGTGCTGCTCCAGTACTTCGCCGAGCGGCATCTCTTTTACGTCCTCATAGAACGGCATACGATGCACAATGCCATTTTCCGTATCAATAATTCCCGGCAAGGTTATGGCAATCGAAGTTAGACGCTCCAGTTTTTTCTGATGGCGGATAAAAAACTGATCAATATGATTAATGATGCGATCCAGCAGTGGCGAGTCATCTTTCAACGCCAGCTCCTGCGACTCTTCCACCACCAGTTTGCTGCTCAGATCGCGCAGGGCAAGGAAAATCTCCCCGCGACTAATGCGCAAAGAAAGATAGTGCCAGGCTTCGGTTTCAACCACTAGCCCCACCGCTGGACGACCACGGTTCCCCGCTTCTTTAATTTCCAGCTCTTGCACCAGGTGCGCTTCGAGCATTTCACGGACAATTTTGGTGATACTGGCTGGCGCCAGTTGCGCCAGCCGGGAAAGATCGATACGCGAAACTGGACCAAGCTGATCAATCAGGCGGTAAACCGCGCCCGCGTTGGTCTGCTTTATTTGATCAATGTGCCCAGGCTGGTTTTCAGCAACCACCGCATACTCCCTATATTTTCGCGCTCCGAAATAATCTGTAGGTTATGGTGAAGTACTTCAATATGCGTCGTCAAATTTTTACTTCGTCATGTGATTGACAGCACATTTTTCGGTTTTTTTTGCTGAATTATCCCTCACCGGAGTGCATTCATCAGCTGAATACGAAAGTTTCGCGCTGCCGGGCTTTGTTCACGATGCTTTGGCCAAACCAGCCACATTTCAGAAACCGCATCCTCTTCAGCAATAGGTAACCAGCGCATTTCATTGAGTTGGACACGTTTAAAAGAGGCGGGCAAAATCGAAACACCAAGACCGGCGGAAACCAGACCGATGATCGTCATCGCCTCGCCCACTTCCTGGGTGATGACCGGAGTCAGATTATAACGCCGCATCAGGCCAATAATGTCGTCATACAGCCCCGTCCCTACGTGCGGATCAAAAAAAACAAACGGTTCTTTTGCCAGTTCCGCCAGCGTTACCTTCGGTTTATTTGCCAAAGGATGATCGTGCGGGATCATCGCCATAAGCGGTTCATGCACGATTACCACGTGATCCAACGTCTCCGGCAACACGGTGTTTCGTAACAACCCCATATCGAGCGTCCCTTCGGTAAGAGGGTCTATTTGCTCGCGAGTATTCATCTCACGCGTCTGCAAATGGACATCAGGAAATTCACAGCGAAATAGCGATAAGGTATCAGACACTGCGCGAATAAAGGGTGCCGACGAGGTAAAGCCAATGCGTAACTCTCCCGCCTCTCCCTGATGCAGACGCTCAGCGCGAGCGGCTGCGTCATCCACCATAGACAGGATTTGCCGACTATCAGCAAGGAACTGCTTTCCTGCTGCCGTAAGCAGCACGCTGCGGTTGGTTCGTGCCAACAGTCGCGCGCCAATTTGTTGCTCCAGAGCCTGAATCTGCTGACTTAGCGGCGGTTGCGAAATGTTCAGGCGGGCAGCCGCGCGTCCAAAATGCAGCTCTTCCGCAACGGCAACAAAGTACCGGAGGTGACGCAATTCAATATTCATATCTTAAACATCTTATTTGAGATTATTAATATATTAGACATAACAATTCGATTTTCCTACTCTATTCCTAATCCCACATCACGGGCATAATTAGCAAGGATTTCAAGTGAGTCGTACTACAACTGTTGATGGCGCTCCGGCAAGCGACACTGACGAGCAACCCCTTTCCCAGCCAAACGAATTCATTAAACGCGGTACACCGCAATTTATGCGTGTCACCCTGGCGCTATTCTCTGCCGGGCTGGCAACCTTCGCGCTTCTCTATTGCGTGCAACCTATTCTTCCGGTGCTTTCGCAAGAATTTGGCTTAACGCCTGCTAACAGTAGTATTTCACTGTCCATTTCAACGGCGATGTTAGCTATCGGTTTGCTGTTTACTGGCCCGCTATCCGATGCCATTGGTCGCAAGCCAGTGATGGTGACGGCGCTACTGTTGGCCTCCATCTGTACGTTACTTTCGACAATGATGACCAGCTGGCACGGCATTTTGATTATGCGCGCCTTGATTGGCCTGTCGTTAAGTGGTGTAGCTGCTGTTGGTATGACCTACCTTAGCGAAGAGATCCACCCCAGTTTTGTGGCCTTTTCAATGGGACTGTATATCAGCGGCAACTCGATTGGCGGCATGAGCGGGCGCTTAATCAGCGGTGTATTTACTGACTTCTTTAACTGGCGAATTGCGCTGGCGGCTATCGGCTGTTTCGCCCTGACCTCGGCGTTAATGTTCTGGAAAATTCTCCCGGAATCACGTCATTTCCGTCCTTCTTCACTGCGCCCAAAAACACTGTTTATTAACTTCCGTCTGCACTGGCGCGATCGGGGACTCCCCTTATTATTCGTCGAAGGTTTTTTGCTGATGGGCTCATTCGTAACGCTGTTTAATTACATCGGCTATCGGTTGATGCTCTCCCCATGGCATGTTAGCCAGGCAGTGGTTGGGTTATTATCGCTGGTCTATTTGACAGGCACCTGGAGTTCGCCAAAAGCAGGCACCATGACTACCCGCTTCGGTCGTGGCCCGGTGATGTTATTTTCGACAGGTGTTATGCTTTTGGGTCTTATCCTGACATTGTTCAGCTCACTTTGGCTCATTTTTATCGGTATGATGCTTTTCTCAAGCGGATTTTTTGCCGCTCATTCTGTTGCCAGTAGCTGGATTGGCCCTCGTGCTAAACGCGCCAAAGGCCAGGCTTCCTCGCTTTATCTATTCTGTTACTACCTGGGTTCAAGCATTGCCGGAACATTAGGTGGCGTCTTCTGGCATAACTATGGCTGGAACGGCGTCGGTGCATTTATTGCCCTGATGCTGGTGGTCGCTATTCTGGTCGGAACACGTTTACATCATCGGCTGCACGCCTGAAAAAATAAGTCCGGACGATGTGTTAAATTTCTGTCCGGACTTATTGCTTGCTCAACTCAACGTTAATAACCACCCCAAAATAGACGAAGCGCCTGCCATTTCTCGCAGAGCATCTAACGTCATCAGGATAATAAATACCCAAATTAGCGGATTCATTTTGCTGTGTGTCATTTATTGCAAATACACAGTGATTCTACCAATTTATAGGTAGTGAAAAAGTTAAGTTCTTCAATACTACCTATATTGGTGGGAAATTCGCCTTACGTCACAATGCGTTATTATTTCCTTCGTCATCGTTATCCGCTTTGTACATATCGTTACATGCCGAAACCAACCACTCACGGAAACCTGTCATTTCCAGAGATATAGTCATGACATCGGCCCCGCAGTGGGGTTGCATAAAAAACAAAATTGAGGGTATGACAATGAAAAAAGTATTAGCTCTGGTTGTTGCCGCTACTATGGGTCTCTCTTCTGTCGCATTTGCTGCAGAAACTGCGACCACGCCTGCTCCGACTGCTACAGTCACCAAAGCAGCGGCTGCAAAAACAACGCATCATAAAAAACAGCATAAAGCGGCGCCTGCCCAAAAAGCGCAGGCGGCTAAAAAGCATCATAAAAAAGCGAAAAATGAACAGAAAGCGCCTGAGCAAAAAGCACAGGCAGCCAAAAAGCACAGCAAAAAACACAGCCAGCAGCAATCTGCAAAACCAGTTGTACAACCAGCCGCGTAAGTTTTCGGCAGTAATAATGGCGCGCCCCCTCGCGCCTGAAAATTACGGTGTTAAACGGATAACGTTTAACACCGCCTTTAGCGGAGGGTACTATGGTGGGCCGTTATCGCTTTGAGTTCATTCTTATCACCCTTATTTTATGCGCCCTGATTGCCACCTGTTTTTATCTTTCCTGAGCGTAGTTATCTGATTTTACTCCCACTTTCATCCCGTCCCGTCTATAGTATTTACGAGGGTTTGCTTTTAATAATCATAATTACTCACCAGAGTGTGATATGCGTACAACCATTGCTGTAGTACTGGGTGCAATTAGTCTGACATCTGCATTTGTGTTTGCGGATAAACCGGACGATCATAAATCGACCAATAATGAGGTCAGCACCCTATTTTTTGGTCATGATGATCGTGTATCAGTAAATAACACGAGCCAATCGCCGTGGGATGCGGTTGGGCAACTAGAAACGGCCAGCGGCAATTTGTGTACGGCGACACTAATTGCGCCGAACCTGGCATTAACGGCAGGACACTGTTTATTAACGCCGCCGAAGGGCAAAGCGGATAAAGCAGTTGCGTTGCGTTTTGTGTCAAATAAAGGTCTTTGGCGCTATGAGATCCACGACATCGAAGGCCGCGTTGATCCGACGCTAGGGAAGCGGTTAAAGCCGGATGGGGATGGCTGGATTGTTCCCCCCGCAGCCGCGCCGTGGGATTTCGGTTTGATTGTGCTGCGCAATCCCCCTTCGGGCATTACGCCGTTGCCGTTATTTGAGGGAGATAAAACCGCGCTTACCGCTGCATTAAAAGCTGCGGGTCGTAAAGTGACTCAGGCGGGATACCCTGAAGATCATCTCGATACGTTGTACAGTCATCAAAATTGCGAAATAACCGGCTGGGCGCAAACCTCGGTAATGTCGCACCAGTGCGATACCCTACCAGGTGACAGTGGTTCGCCACTGATGCTTCATACTGATGACGGCTGGCAGTTAATTGGGGTACAAAGTTCAGCTCCTGCAGCAAAAGATCGCTGGCGCGCCGATAACCGGGCCATTTCTGTCACCGGTTTTCGCGACAAACTGGAAGAACTGACCCGGAAATAACGTTCAAACGCTGCCCGCATTATCGGGCAGCGTGTTCATCAGGCAAGTTTCACCATAATCATTCCAGCCAACAGCAAGACCAGACCAACCCAGCCTTTGCGATTTAAATGTTGACCAAACAAGATCCAACCAGCGGCTAACGTGGCCGCAATACCAAACCCGCCCCACAACGCATACGCCACCGACAAATCTATGCCCTTTACTGCCTGGGAGAGTGAGCTAAAGGCCGCAAGCACCGCTGCCAGCGAAAGCAAGCCATAGACTTTGCGGCGAAAGCCGTCAGAAAATTTCAAAAAGACGTTAGCAATGATTTCCAGCACGATTGCCAGTGCCAGCCAGGCGGCGTGAACCCATTCAAACTGCGCCATGATTCACCTCCAGCGAGGGTTTACGCACTTTGCGAGTACCAGATTTAATCAACACAATCCCGAGCACCAGGGTTGTTAACCCGGCAATTTTTAGCAGCGATAAGCTTTCGTCAAATAACAGAACACTAAATAGTGTAATAAATAAAATACCGATACCTTCCCACAGAGCATAAGCCACGCCAAGTGCTATTTTTTTCACGGCGAAAGAGAGAAATATATATGACAGCGAAATCATCACCAGCATTAAAATAAAACCGCCGCTTCCTTCACTAACGCTCGCCCATTTCATTGACAGCGTGCCGGTAATTTCTGTGGCAATAGCCAGACCTAATAAAACCCAATAAATATACATCGTCCTTCCCCTGCAAGAGAATTATTTTAACATTCGCTCGACTCAGCGAAACCAAAAGAAAAGTATTCAGCCCAGCGCAGAGCGCCAGCTTTGGCAGAGGAAGGGACTAAAGCGCGTTGCGCCAGTGTTGCTCACCTGCGAGCAAGATGGTGGTTGAGGTACGAAAATGAGTAAATGTAGAAAATAACGTCCTGAACAAATTGTCCATAATATTACAATTATCCGCAGTGTTGCTTCTCGTCATCGCGGATGATAATTGTCCTCGGTAGTTGTACACGTCTGATTTGTATCATAGCTTAAGAATTAACTCAAAACATTTTCATTTCTTTACCTGAGGAGTTTGATTTTCGTTATAATGCCACGGCTAAAAAGAAAATATTATTAGCGAAGAAAGAAAAAATGGGGATACGCATGGCAAAGCCGATCATCACGCTCAATGGTCTAAAAATAGTCATTATGTTGGGAATGCTGGTCATTATTCTCTGCGGTATCCGTTTTGCCGCCGATATCATCGTACCCTTTATCCTTGCCCTATTTATCGCAGTCATTCTTCATCCGCTGGTACAACGCATGGTTCGTTGGCGCGTGCCGCGTGTGTTGGCTGTGTCGATTTTAATGATAATCATCGTGATGGCGATGGTGCTATTACTGGCCTATCTCGGCTCAACGCTTAATGAGCTGACCCGCACTTTGCCACAGTATCGCAGCTCAATCATAAAGCCTCTGCAAGTTCTGGAGCCTTTATTACAACGCGCGGGTATTGATGTCTCGGTTGACCAACTGGCGCATTACATTGATCCGAACGCGGCGATGACGTTGCTCACCAACTTGCTGACACAGTTATCTAATGCCATGTCATCCATATTTTTATTGTTGCTGACGGTGCTGTTTATGCTGCTCGAAGTGCCACAACTTCCCGGCAAACTCAAGCAAATGATGGCATGCCCGGTCGAAGGTATGGCGGCGATCCAGCGCGCCATTGACAGTGTGTCGCATTATCTGGTGCTGAAAACAGCCATCAGCATCATCACCGGTCTGGTCGCCTGGGCGATGCTCGCCGCACTCGATGTTCGCTTCGCTTTTGTCTGGGGATTACTGGCCTTCGCGCTTAATTACATCCCTAACATTGGTTCGGTTCTCGCGGCTATCCCCCCTATCGCTCAGGTACTGGTGTTTAATGGTTTCTATGAGGCGTTACTGGTACTGGCGGGATATCTGCTGATTAATCTGGTCTTCGGCAATATTCTGGAGCCGCGCATCATGGGGCGCGGACTGGGGCTTTCCACACTGGTAGTTTTTTTGTCGTTAATTTTTTGGGGATGGTTGTTAGGACCGGTGGGAATGCTGCTTTCCGTGCCGTTGACGATTATTGTCAAAATTGCGCTTGAACAAACGGCGGGAGGCCAAAGCATCGCCGTCCTGTTAAGCGATCTCAATAAAGAGTAACGGCCTCCGCAGAGGCCGTCAGGGTTACAGGGCTTTCAGGATTGCATCCACGCTGGCTTTGGCGTCACCAAACAGCATGTGGGTATTTTCTTTGAAGAACAGCGGGTTTTGCACGCCAGCATAGCCGGTGTTCATCGAGCGTTTAAAGACAATCACGTTCTGTGCTTTCCACACTTCCAGCACAGGCATACCAGCAATCGGACTCTTCGGATCATCCTGCGCCGCCGGGTTAACCGTATCGTTAGCGCCAATCACCAGCACAGTATCGGTATCAGCAAAGTCATCGTTGATCTCGTCCATTTCCAGCACGATGTCATACGGCACTTTCGCTTCTGCCAGCAATACGTTCATATGCCCCGGTAATCGACCTGCAACCGGGTGAATACCGAAACGCACATTGATACCACGGGCACGCAATTTCTCGGTGATTTCTGCCACCGGATATTGCGCCTGCGCGACCGCCATGCCGTAGCCTGGGGTGATGATCACCGAGTGCGAGTTTTTCAGCAATTCTGCCGTCTCTTCCGCAGTGATTTCGCGATGCTCGCCAACTTCCTGATCGTCACCGGTGGAAGAACCATCTGTGCCGAAACCACCCGCAATGACGCTGATAAAGGAACGGTTCATCGCCTTACACATGATGTAAGAAAGGATGGCACCCGACGAACCGACCAGCGCACCGGTCACAATCAGCAGGTCATTACTGAGCATAAAGCCCGCCGCTGCCGCTGCCCAACCAGAATAAGAGTTCAGCATCGACACCACCACGGGCATATCTGCGCCACCGATGGAAGCCACCAAATGCCAGCCGAAAACCAACGCAATGGCGGTCATTATCAGCAATGCCAGAACTTGCAGGCCAACGCTTTCAGTGCGAACAAACACAATCAGCAGCAGGAAGGAAACAACCAGTGCCGCCAGGTTCATTTTGTGACGGTTTGGCAGCATCAGCGGTTTAGACGAAATTTTACCGCACAGCTTACCGAACGCCACGACTGACCCCGTGAAGGTTACCGCACCGATGAAGATGCCGAGGAACACTTCCGTCAGGTGAATATTCACCAGAATCGGCGCCATTTCCGCGTCGTGATGCAGATAGCTGTTAAAACCAACCAACACCGCCGCCAGACCAACGAAGCTATGCAGGATCGCCACCAGTTCCGGCATTTCGGTCATTTCGACCTTCTTCGCCAGACGGATACCAATCGCCCCACCGATGACCATTGCCAGTAAGATCCAGCCAACGTTGCCAGTATCCGGTCCAAAGATAGTTGCAATTAAAGCAATCGCCATCCCGGCGATACCGAGGTTGTTACCCCGGCGAGACGTTTCATGTTTTGAAAGCCCGGCCAGACTGAAGATAAACAGGATCGCGGCAACAATGTATGCAGCTGTAACTAATCCTCCAGACATATGTTACCCCTTAGTTTTTGCGAAACATTTTCAGCATACGCTGAGTCACGGTGAAGCCACCGAAAATATTAATGCTGGCTATAAGCACCGCGATAAAACTAAGGAAGCTAACCCAGCCGCCCTGGCCAATCTGTAAAAGTGCTCCGACAACAATAATCCCTGAAATCGCATTGGTGACCGACATCAATGGCGTATGTAGCGCGTGCGAAACATTCCACACCACGTAATAGCCCACAACGCACGCCAGCGCGAACACGGTGAAGTGTCCGAGGAACTCTTTCGGTGCAACATTCGCCAGCCAACCGAAAAGGATAATTGCCAGCGCCATCAAGGCGTATTTACGCCACGGCGAACAGGCACATTTTTCCTCGGTTTTGACTTCCGGTGCTGCTTTTTGTGCCGCCTGCGGCTGAGCTGATACCTGAATCGGCGGTGCCGGCCAGGTAATTTCGCCCGCACGGATCACGGTCACGCCGCGAATCACCACATCATCAAAATCAACAGTGATGTTGCCGTCTTTCTCTTTGCACAACAATTTCAGCAGATTGACGAGGTTAGTGCCATAAAGCTGTGAGGATTGCGTCGGCAGACGCCCCGGAAGATCGGTATAACCAATGACTTTGACGCCATTTTCCGTAGTGAATATTTGCCCCGGCACGGTGTATTCACAGTTACCGCCGTTTTGTGCTGCCAGATCGATAATCACACTGCCCGACTTCATGGAGTCCACCATTTCACGGGTAATCAGTTTCGGTGCCGGTTTGCCTGGAATAAGCGCAGTGGTAACAATGATATCGACGTCTTTTGCCTGCGCAGCAAAAAGCTCCATTTCCGCTTTGATGAACGCTTCCGACATCACTTTGGCATAGCCATCGCCGCTGCCTGCTTCCTCTTTAAAATCCAGTTCAAGGAATTCCGCGCCCATACTCTGAACTTGTTCTTTCACTTCCGGACGAGTATCGAACGCACGCACAATTGCGCCGAGACTGTTTGCTGCACCAATGGCCGCCAGACCAGCAACACCCGCACCAATCACCATGACTTTTGCCGGCGGCACTTTACCTGCCGCAGTGATTTGTCCGGTAAAAAAGCGACCAAATTCATGAGCAGCTTCGACAATAGCGCGATAACCTGCGATATTCGCCATCGAACTTAACGCGTCCAGCGACTGGGCGCGAGAAATACGCGGTACGGAGTCCATCGCCATCACGGTGACGTTACGTTCCGCAAGTTTTTGCATTAGCTCCGGATTCTGCGCAGGCCAGATAAAACTTACCAGCGTTGTACCTGGATTTAGTAGTGCAATTTCATCATCTAACGGTGCATTGACCTTCAGAATGATCTCTGACTGCCAGACGTTATTCCCTTCTACTATTTCAGCGCCCGCTTGCACAAACGCTTTATCGTCAAAACTCGCCAGTTGACCCGCGCCGCTCTCTACCGCGACGGTAAAACCTAGTTTCAGCAACTGTTCCACTGTTTTTGGCGTTGCTGCAACACGGGTTTCATTGGTTAACCGTTCTCTTGGTATGCCAATTCGCATGATATTCCCTTCCATCGGTTTTATTGATGATGGTTTGCCTGTGTTTCAAGTACACAAGCCGCTCATGAACGAGCTAAATGTTACTCCGTTAAAATAAATTAGTAACAAACGTCTATAACGTACTGAAAATAATGCCTGTGATCTAGCGCCAAAAATCAGTATCTCGGCGTTAACTCGAAAAATATTAACGATTCAGCCTTGATAGTGGGATAAACACCATAGAATACAGGATAAGGGGCGATAATTGTCTTCGATAGCCAGGTAAAACATGAGATCACCCCGTCGCGAGCCGCCAGTTAACATTAAATTAACTTATACAATTCAGCCATTTCAGCCATTTTATGTTACTGCGGTTACTTTTTAATCACAGATGATTATTCGAACAGGTTTAAAATCAAATCAAGAAGTCTGATATGAAAAATCACGCAGACAGTTACACCGTTTAAATGCAATAATCAGCCACGTTTCTCGTTAATAACAATACCAGTACCTGGTTTGCGCAAGGCGAAGGATTATTTTTATGAAGCTTAAGAACACCCTCCTGGCGTCGGCACTGCTTTCTGCTACGGCATTCTCCGTTAACGCAGCAACAGAACTGACACCGGAGCAAGCGGCAGCGGTTAAACCTTTTGACCGTGTAGTGGTTACCGGACGTTTCAATGCCATTGGCGAGGCGGTCAAAGCCGTATCCCGCCGCGCTGATAAAGAAGGCGCAGCCTCTTTTTATGTTGTCGATACGTCAGATTTCGGTAACAGCGGTAACTGGCGTGTAGTTGCCGATCTCTATAAGTCTGATGCTGAAAAAGCAGAAACTGAAAAGAATCGTGTGATTAACGGTGTGGTGGAACTGCCAAAAGACCAGGCCGTTCTGATCGAACCGTTTGATACAGTTACCGTCCAGGGCTTTTACCGTAGCCAACCTGAAGTTAATGACGCCATCACCAAAGCGGCGAAAGCAAAAGGCGCATACTCTTTCTATATTGTTCGTCAAATCGATGCCAACCAGGGCGGTAACCAGCGCATTACGGCCTTCATCTATAAAAAAGATGCTAAGAAACGCGTAGTACAAAGCCCGGATGTGATCCCGGCGGATTCCGACGCGGGACGTGCAGCCCTGGCGGCCGGTGGCGAAGCTGCGAAGAAAGTTGAAATCCCAGGCGTTGCCACTACTGCGTCACCAAGTTCCGAAGTCGGTCGCTTCTTTGAAACCCAGTCATCAAAAGGCGGGCGTTACACTGTCACGCTACCTGACGGCACTAAAGTAGAAGAACTGAACAAAGCGACCGCAGCGATGATGGTGCCGTTCGACAGCATTAAGTTCTCAGGTAACTACGGCAACATGACCGAAGTTTCCTACCAGGTTGCTAAACGTGCCGCGAAGAAAGGGGCTAAGTATTACCACATCACCCGCCAGTGGCAGGAACGTGGCAATAACCTGACCATCAGCGCAGATCTGTATAAATAACTATTCAGTATCACGATAAGGCGGCTTTATGCCGCCTTTAGCATTTTTAGTCACAAATTTTCCCCTAACCATTGCATGACGATACATCTCTTCGTAAAATCCCGCGCCTTAGTGACAAACACCATTTTTATGCGTTTTGTCCTAATATTTATTCTTCCAAACACGTTTTGATCACTGGATACAGATGGAAAAGAAACTGGGACTGAGCGCGCTCACTGCGCTGGTATTAAGCTCAATGCTGGGCGCAGGTGTTTTCAGTCTGCCGCAAAATATGGCGGCGGTAGCCAGCCCGGCAGCATTATTGATCGGCTGGGGTATCACCGGCGCAGGGATTTTATTACTGGCCTTCGCTATGCTGATCCTGACGCGTATTCGTCCCGACCTTGACGGCGGTATCTTTACCTATGCCCGTGAAGGGTTTGGCGAACTGATTGGTTTCTGCTCCGCATGGGGATACTGGCTGTGCGCAGTTATCGCCAACGTCTCCTATCTGGTGATCGTCTTTTCCGCATTGAGTTTCTTCACCGATACGCCGGAATTGCGCCTGTTTGGCGATGGCAATACCTGGCAATCGATTGTCGGTGCATCCGCCTTATTATGGATTGTTCACTTTTTGATCCTGCGCGGTGTGCAGACCGCTGCCAGTATTAACCTGGTGGCGACGCTGGCAAAATTATTACCGCTAGGTCTGTTTATTGTTCTGGCGATGATGATGTTCAAACTGGACACCTTCAAACTCGACTTCACTGGCCTTGCACTTGGTATACCGGTATGGGAACAGGTGAAAAACACAATGTTGATCACACTGTGGGTATTCATTGGCGTGGAAGGTGCAGTGGTGGTTTCTGCGCGAGCGCGTAATAAACATGATGTCGGCAAAGCAACACTTCTGGCGGTACTTTCCGCGCTGGGCGTTTATTTACTGGTAACTCTGCTTTCGCTGGGGGTGGTAGCACGCCCTGAACTGGCTGAAATCCGTAATCCCTCTATGGCCGGCCTGATGGTGAAAATGATGGGGCCGTGGGGTGAGATTATCATCGCTGCCGGACTGATCGTTTCCGTTTGCGGCGCGTACTTAAGCTGGACCATTATGGCGGCAGAAGTCCCCTTCCTGGCTGCCACTCATAAAGCATTCCCGCGCATTTTTGCTCGCCAGAATGCGCAAGCTGCGCCGTCTGCCTCACTGTGGCTGACCAACATCTGCGTGCAAATTTGCCTGGTACTCATCTGGCTAACCGGTTCCGATTACAACACATTGCTCACCATCGCCTCAGAAATGATTCTGGTGCCCTATTTCCTGGTTGGCGCGTTCCTGCTGAAAATCGCTACCCGTCCACTGCATAAAGCAGTAGGTATCGGTGCCTGCATTTATGGCTTATGGTTATTGTACGCCTCTGGCCCAATGCACCTGCTGTTATCCGTCGTTCTGTATGCACCTGGGCTTCTGGTGTTCCTGTACGCGCGTAAAACGCATACACATGATAATGTACTGAATCGTCAGGAAATGGTGTTAATTAGCATGTTGTTAATTGCCGCAGTTCCGGCGACCTGGATGCTGGTGGGATAACGTTCGTCCCATCGTTGGATAGCAAAGGAGATAACGATGGGTAAAACCCACCCCTTGCCAATATTAATTACTGGCGGAGGCCGTCGCATTGGCCTCGCCCTCGCCTGGCATTTCATTAATCAAAAGCAACCGGTGATTGTCAGCTATCGGACGCGCTATCCTGCCATTGATGGACTGATTAATGCGGGTGCGCAATGTATTCAGGCTGATTTTTCAACCAACGACGGTGTGATGGCGTTTGCCGATGAGGTACTAAAAAGCACCCATGGCCTGCGTGCTATTTTGCACAACGCCAGCGCGTGGATGGCTGAAAAACCAGGTACGCCACTGACTGACGTGCTGGCCTGCATGATGCAAATCCACGTTAATACCCCATACCTTCTTAACCACGCTCTGGAAAGATTACTGCGTGGGCACGGACACGCCGCCAGCGATATCATTCACTTTACCGATTATGTGGTGGAGCGCGGAAGCGACAAACATATTGCCTATGCTGCGAGCAAAGCGGCGCTGGATAATATGACACGCTCGTTTGCCCGCAAGCTGGCACCGGAAGTGAAAGTGAATTCTATCGCGCCATCGCTGATCCTGTTTAATGAGCATGATGATGCTGAATATCGTCAACAGGCGCTGAATAAATCACTGATGAAAACCGCACCAGGCGAGAAAGAAGTGATCGACCTGGTCGATTATTTACTCACCAGTTGCTTTGTTACCGGACGCAGTTTTCCGCTTGATGGCGGTCGACATCTGCGTTAATGCAGCTTCATCCAGCATATAATCAACACCCATGCGCTTATCCCCCAGCACGCAACGGAACCCACAAAAGCGGCGGGCAAGCGCATTATTCCGGTGAAATACCACAGCGACGCCAGGTAAATAAGATAGGGAATAATCGACCACATGCTGAAAATGATGGTTGCGCGTAAGGCTTCAATGCCGCGTTCGCTGGCAACAATATAATGCGCAATAAGCGCAAAGGTCGGGAAAAGCGGAATCAGCCCGGCGATATAGTAATTTTTCGTTTTTGCTAATACACCAATTAACACCACCACCAGCGCACCAAGCGCGGCTTTGATTACCAGCCCCATCTTTTTACCTTAACACTTCCATAACAAGTCATCCCTAGAATACCTGATGAAAACTTGTTTAGGAACGATTGATAGTAAGTAAAAACAACGCGGTGTATTGTGACGTTTTTATATCTACCGTGAATAATATGAACACTATCGTATTTGTGGAAGATGACGCGGAAGTCGGTTCACTGATTGCCGCGTATTTGGCGAAACATGATATACAGGTAACCATTGAACCTCGCGGCGACCATGCAGAAGAAACAATTCTGCGGGAAAATCCGGATTTGGTGCTCCTCGATATCATGCTACCAGGCAAGGACGGCATGACTGTCTGTCGTGATTTACGCACTAAATGGAGCGGGCCTATAGTTCTGCTGACATCTCTCGATAGTGATATGAACCACATTCTGGCTCTGGAAATGGGCGCCTGCGACTATATTCTCAAAACAACGCCCCCCGCAGTCCTGCTGGCGCGGTTACGTTTACATTTGCGTCAGAACGAGCAAACCACGCTGACCAAAGGTATACAAGAAGCACCTCTTACTCCTTATAAGGCATTGCATTTCGGCACGTTAACCATCGATCCCATTAACCGTGTAGTTACGCTTGCTGACTGCGAAATTTCACTCTCTACCGCCGATTTTGAACTGCTCTGGGAATTAGCCACCCACGCGGGGCAAATTATGGACAGAGATGCGTTGTTGAAAAATTTACGCGGCGTCAGTTTCGACGGTCTGGATCGTAGCGTGGACGTGGCTATTTCGCGGTTAAGAAAAAAACTGCGCGATAACGCTGCCGAACCTTATCGCATTAAAACCGTGCGAAACAAAGGCTATCTGTTTGCGCCTCATGCGTGGGAATAAGCGATGAAAAAACTGTTTATCCAGTTTTATCTTCTACTGTTTGTCTGCTTTCTGGTGATGTCCCTACTGGTTGGGCTGGTGTACAAATTTACCGCCGAACGCGCGGGCAAACAGTCGCTGGATGATTTGATGAACAGTTCTCTATACCTGATGCGTAGCGAATTGCGCGAGATCCCCCCACACGACTGGGGAAAAACGCTGAAAGAGATGGATTTAAATCTCTCTTTTGATCTGCGCGTCGAACCGTTGAGTAAATATCATCTCGATGAAATCTCCATGCATCGACTGCGTGGCGGCGAAATTGTCGCCCTGGACGATCAGTACACATTCTTACAGCGTATACCGCGCAGCCACTACGTGCTGGCAGTCGGTCCCGTGCCTTATCTTTATTACCTCCATCAAATGCGATTACTGGATATCGCGCTGATCGCTTTTATTGCCATCTCCCTCGCCTTTCCCGTGTTTATCTGGATGCGTCCGCACTGGCAGGACATGTTAAAACTGGAAGCAGCGGCGCAACGATTTGGCGATGGGCGTCTCAATGAACGTATTCACTTTGATGAAGGTTCGAGTTTTGAACGGCTTGGCGTGGCGTTTAACCAGATGGCGGATAATATCAACGCCTTGATTGCCAGTAAAAAACAGCTTATTGACGGTATCGCCCACGAACTGCGAACGCCGTTAGTGCGCCTGCGTTATCGACTGGAGATGAGCGAAAATCTGAGCGCAACAGAATCTCAGGCGTTGAATCGCGATATCAGCCAACTGGAAGCCTTAATTGAAGAGTTGCTGACTTATGCCCGACTCGATCGCCCGCAAAATGAGCTCCATCTTAGCGAACCAGACCTGCCGTTGTGGCTGTCAACGCATCTGGCCGACATTCAGGCACTAACTCCCGATAAAACGGTACGGATAAAAACCATCATGCAAGGTCATTATGCGGCGTTGGATATGCGCTTGATGGAGCGCGTGCTGGATAACTTGCTCAATAATGCCCTGCGCTACTGCCATTCAACAGTCGAAACCAGCCTGCTACTGGCAGGAAACAAAGCGACATTAATTGTTGAAGATGATGGTGCAGGGATTGCACCACAGGATCGAGAGCATATCTTTGAACCCTTTGTTCGCCTCGACCCCAGCCGTGACCGTGCAACCGGCGGCTGCGGGCTGGGACTGGCAATTGTCCACTCAATTGCACTGGCAATGGGCGGCACGGTTAATTGTGACACCAGCGAACTGGGCGGCGCCCGCTTCTCGTTTAGCTGGCCGTTATGGCACAACATTGCGCAATTTACCTCTGCCTGACGCTACGCGCACGGTGGTCAAGTCGTCGCCACTGTGCTATAACATAAGTATGTTGTAACTAAAGTGGTGATTTTATGGCTCGTTACGATCTCGTAGATCGACTCAATACTACCTTTCGCCAGATGGAGCAAGAACTGGCCGCATTTGCCGCTGAGCTTGAACAGCACAAGTTGCTGGTTGCCCGGGTATTCTCTTTACCGGAAGTCAAAAAAGAGGATGAGCATAATCCGCTGAATTGCATTGAAGTTAAGCAACATCTCGGCAAAGAGGCGCAGGCGCTCGCGCTACGTCATTTCCGCCATTTGTTTATTCAGCAACAGTCTGAAAATCGCAGCAGCAAGGCCGCTGTTCGTCTGCCCGGCGTGTTGTGTTATCAGGTTGATAACCTTTCACAAGCGGCGCTGGTAAGTCATATCCAGCGCATCAATCAACTTAAAACCACTTTCGAGCATATCGTCACGGTTGAGTCAGAACTTCCTACGGCGGCGCGTTTTGAATGGGTGCATCGCCATTTGCCGGGGCTGATCACACTGAACGCTTACCGCACCCTCACCGTTCTGCATGACCCCGCAACTTTACGTTTTGGCTGGGCGAATAAACATATCATTAAGAATTTGCATCGTGATGAAGTGCTGGCGCAGCTGGAAAAAAGTCTGAAATCACCCCGCAGCGTCGCACCGTGGACGCGTGAGGAGTGGCAGGGAAAACTGGAGCGTGAATATCAGGATATTGCTGCCCTGCCACAGGACGTGAAGTTAAAAATCAAACGTCCGGTAAAGGTGCAGCCGATTGCCCGCGTCTGGTACAAGGGAGATCAAAAACAGGTACAACACGCCTGCCCTACGCCGCTTATTGCACTGATTAATCGGGATAATGGCGCGGGCGTACCGGACGTTGGCGAGTTGTTGAATTACGATGCCGACAATGTGCAGCACCGTTATAAACCGCAGGCGCAGCCGCTTCGTTTGATCATTCCACGGCTGCACCTGTATGTTGCAGATTAACGCCCGGATTTCATGCTGCCGACCATCTGTTCTGGTCGTACCCAGCTGTCAAACTCGGCTTCGCTAAGATAGCCCAGCGCAAGGGCTGCAGCTTTTAAGGTCAGCCCTTCTTTATGCGCTTTTTTTGCAATCTCGGCGGCTCTGTCATAGCCAATGTGGGTGTTGAGTGCGGTCACCAGCATCAGCGATTCATTGAGTAATTGATTGATTCGCTCACGATTCGGCTCAATCCCCACTGCACAGTGTTTGTTAAAACTTTCCATGCCATCTGCCAGCAAGCGTACCGATTGCAGGAAATTGTGGATAACCATCGGGCGGAAGACGTTCAGTTCAAAGTTTCCGGAAGCGCCACCCATGTTGATCGCCACGTCGTTCCCCATCACCTGACAGCAAAGCATGGTTAACGCTTCACACTGCGTTGGGTTCACTTTCCCAGGCATGATTGAACTGCCCGGCTCGTTTTCCGGGATTGAGATTTCACCAATTCCGCAGCGAGGGCCAGATGCCAGCCAACGAACGTCATTGGCAATTTTCATCAGTGACGCAGCCAACCCTTTCAAGGCGCCGTGCGCCTGAACCAGCGCATCACAGGTCGCCAGAGCTTCAAATTTGTTCGGCGCGGTAACAAACGGCGCGCAGGTAATTACCGAAAGTTCATCCGCAACGCGACGCGCATATTCCGGATGAGTGTTCAGCCCCGTCCCTACTGCTGTACCACCCAGCGCCAGTTCCGCCACGTGCGGCAGACTGTACTCGATATGTTTGAGATTATGCTCCAGCATCGCTACCCAGCCAGAAATCTCCTGCCCCAGCGTCAGCGGCGTGGCGTCCTGCAAGTGGGTACGACCAATTTTGACGATATCGGCAAATGCACGCGATTTTTCACTCAGCGTCTGTGTCAGGGTTTTAAGCTGCGGAATGAGTTGCTTGCGCAGCGCCAGCATCGCCGCAACATGCATCGCTGTCGGAAAGACATCGTTGGAACTTTGGCTTTTGTTCACGTCGTCATTAGGGTGAACTTTACGTTCCATCCCGCGCACGCCGCCGAGCAATTCGCTCGCGCGGTTAGCCAGCACTTCGTTCATATTCATATTGCTTTGCGTACCGGAACCGGTCTGCCAGATAGCCAGCGGAAATTTATCGTCATGCTGTCCCGCCAGCACTTCATCTGCCGCCTGACGAATGGCACTCGCTTTCTCTTCAGACAGCAAGCCTAAATCTTCATTAACTTTTGCCGCTGCGCGCTTGGTTAGCGCCAGCGCATGAATCAGTGAGGTTGGCATTTTCTCCGTCGAAATGCGGAAATGCTCCAGCGAGCGTTGAGTTTGTGCGCCCCACAGCTTATCTGCCGGGACATCGATCGCACCCATCGAATCTTTTTCGCTGCGTACTGTTTTCATGGACTGCTCCTCACCTGATTAATTTTTTCTTTCTGTTTTGCTTACGTTAAGCAACTTTTAGCTCACTCATTATTTACTATTTGATAACAAATGTTTGGTCTTTCGTGCCATGTAAAAAAGCCGCCCCGAAGGACGGCTCTGTTTATTTCACGCAGCGGGTGCACTGCGTGAGCTGTATCTGCTGGAAGAAGTCATTTCCTTTATCATCCACAAGAATAAACGCCGGGAAATCTTCCACTTCAATTTTCCAGATCGCTTCCATTCCCAGTTCAGGATACTCAACACATTCCAGACTCTTAATACTGCCCTGCGCCAGCACTGCCGCCGGGCCGCCAATACTGCCGAGGTAGAAGCCACCGTGTTTTTTACAGGCATCCGTCACCTGCTGGCTGCGGTTGCCTTTCGCCAGCATGATCATACTTCCGCCCTGCGCTTGCAGTTGATCGACATAAGAATCCATCCGTCCGGCGGTCGTTGGGCCAAGAGAACCGGAAGCATAACCTTCTGGCGTTTTTGCAGGACCCGCGTAGTAAATCGGGTGATCTTTGATGTATTGCGGTAGCCCTTCGCCGTTGTCCATGCGCTCTTTCAGTTTGGCGTGGGCAATATCACGACCGACGATAATCGTGCCGTTAAGCGATAAGCGCGTAGAAACGGGATACTGCGACAACTGTGCGAGGATCTCTTTCATCGGACGGTTAAGGTCAACGCGAACCGCTTCGCCTTCTCCCGCTTTGCGCAGCTCTTCCGGAATATATTTGCCTGGATTATGTTCCAGTTTTTCGATCCAGATCCCCTGACGGTTGATCTTCGCTTTGATATTACGGTCAGCAGAACAGGAGACGCCCATTCCGACCGGGCAGGATGCACCATGACGCGGCAGGCGAATCACGCGGATGTCGTGAGCGAAGTATTTACCACCAAACTGCGCGCCCAGTCCAAGATTTTGCGCTTCGATCAGCAATTCTTTTTCCAGCGCCACATCGCGGAACGCCTGACCGTGCTCATTCCCTTCCGTTGGCAGTTCGTCATAGTATTTAGCGGAAGCCAGTTTCACCGTTTTAAGGTTAGTTTCCGCAGACGTTCCGCCAATAACGAACGCAATATGATACGGAGGACACGCCGCCGTACCCAGCGTGCGCATTTTCTCAACCAGGTAATTTTTCAGTTTCCCCGGCGTCAATAACGCTTTGGTTTCCTGATAGAGATACGTCTTGTTTGCCGAACCGCCACCTTTGGCGATACAGAGGAATTTGTACTCGTCGCCATCAACAGCATAAAGATCGATCTGCGCTGGCAGATTGGTGCCGGTATTCACCTCTTTATACATATCCAGCGGCGCATTTTGCGAGTAGCGCAGGTTATCTTCGATATAGGTGTTATAGACACCGCGCGCCAGCGCCGCTTCGTCACCGCCACCGGTCCATACGCGCTGCCCTTTTTTACCAACGATAATCGCGGTGCCAGTGTCCTGACAGGTTGGCAGAACGCCTTTTGCCGCGATATCGGAGTTACGCAGGAATTGAAGCGCCACATATTTATCGTTTTCGCTGGCTTCCGGGTCACGCAAAATGTCGGCCACCTGCTGTTGGTGAGCCGGTCGCAGCATAAATGACGCATCATGAAACGCCTGACGCGCCAGCAGAGTTAACGCTTCGGGTGCGACTTTCAAAATCTCCTGCCCTTCAAATTCAGATACGCTAACGTGTTCGCTGGTCAGCAGGTAATACTCGGTATCATCTTTTTTGAGTGGGAAAGGAGCCTGATAATGAAAGGGTTTGTTTGACATTGTTCTCTCACTTACTGCCTGGTTTGGTTATGCTCTGGGCGGGTGTTCCGTTGCCCTGTTAAAAGCGAGTAACAATATCCTACACACTTTTTTAACAAAAACTGAGACAAGTACGACTTTTTGCGGCTCCAGGTTACTTCCCGTAGGATTCTTGCTTTAATAGCGGGATTAATTTCCACATTTAAACAGGGATTGATCATGCAAAAACTCATTAACTCAGTGCAAAACTATGCCTGGGGCAGCAAAACGGCGTTGACTGAACTTTATGGTATGGAAAATCCGTCCAGCCAACCGATGGCCGAGCTGTGGATGGGGGCACATCCGAAAAGCAGTTCCCGTGTGCACAATGCTGCCGGAGATATCGTTTCACTGCGTGATGTGATTGAGAGTGACAAATCGACTCTGCTTGGAGAGGCCGTTGCCAAACGCTTTGGCGAACTGCCTTTCCTGTTCAAAGTATTATGCGCAGCCCAGCCGCTCTCCATTCAGGTTCATCCGAACAAACGCAATTCTGAAATCGGTTTTGCTAAAGAAAATGCCGCAGGTATTCCGATGGATGCCGCCGAGCGTAACTATAAAGATCCTAACCACAAGCCGGAGCTGGTTTTTGCCCTGACACCATTCCTCGCGATGAACGCGTTTCGTGAGTTCTCCGAGATTGTCTCCCTGCTCCAGCCTGTCGCGGGCGCGCATCCGGCGATTGCTCACTTTTTACAGCAGCCCAGTGCCGAACGTTTAAGCGACCTGTTCGCCAGCCTGTTGAATATGCAGGGTGAAGAAAAATCCCGCGCGCTGGCGATTTTAAAATCGGCCCTCGGCAGCCAGCAGGGTGAACCGTGGCAAACGATTCGTTTAATTTCTGAATTTTACCCGGATGACAGCGGTCTGTTCTCCCCGCTATTGCTGAATGTGGTGAAACTGAACCCTGGCGAAGCGATGTTCCTGTTCGCTGAAACACCGCACGCCTACCTGCAAGGCGTGGCGCTGGAAGTGATGGCGAACTCTGATAACGTGCTGCGTGCGGGTCTGACGCCAAAATATATTGATATTCCTGAGCTGGTTGCCAACGTGAAGTTCGAAGCCAAACCAGCTAACCAGTTGTTGACCCAGCCGGTGAAGCAAGGTGCAGAACTGGACTTCCCGATTCCAGTGGATGATTTTGCCTTCTCGCTGCATGATCTTAGTGATAAAGAAACCACTATCAGCCAGCAAAGTGCCGCCATTTTGTTCTGCGTTGAAGGTGAAGCAACTCTGTGTAAAGGTTCTCAGCTGTTACCGCTTAAACCGGGTGAATCAGCGTTTATTGCCGCCAACGAGTCACCGGTGACAGTGAAAGGCCACGGACGTTTAGCCCGTGTTTACAACAAGCTGTAAGAGCTTACTGAAAAAATTAACATCTCTTGCTAAGCTTATTAAAGGCTTATAACACTTCAGGCGGTCAGTCCGCCTGATTTCATTTTATGGATAATCACTATGAATAAATCGCTGGTAGCGGTAGGCGTCATTGTTGCGCTCGGCGTAGTCTGGACAGGCGGCGCATGGTACACAGGCAAGAAAATAGAAACCCATCTCGAGGACATGGTCGCGCAGGCGAATGCGCAACTTAAACTGACGGCTCCTGAATCCAACCTGGAAGTGAGTTATCAAAACTATCATCGCGGCGTGTTCAGCAGCCAGTTACAGCTGGTGGTGAAGCCCGTTGCCGGGAAAGAAAATCCGTGGATTAAAAGTGGTCAGAGCGTCATCTTCAACGAATCGGTTGATCATGGTCCCTTCCCCCTGGCCCAGCTTAAAAAACTGAACCTGATCCCGTCGATGGCGTCGATTCAAACCACGCTTGTCAACAACAATGTGAGCAAGCCACTGTTTGATATGGCAAAAGGAGAAACACCTTTTGAGATTAACTCCCGCATTGGTTACAGCGGTGATTCCAGCTCAGATATCTCTCTCAAGCCACTGAATTACGAACAAAAAGATGAAAAAGTCGCCTTTAGCGGCGGCGAGTTCCAGTTAAATGCTGACAGAGACGGCAAAGCTATCTCCCTTTCCGGGGAGGCACAAAGCGGCCGGGTGGATGCGGTTAACGAATACAACCAGAAAGTGCAGTTGACCTTTAATAATCTGAAAACCGACGGTTCCAGCACACTGGCAAGTTTTGGTGAGCGCGTGGGTAACCAAAAACTGTCACTGGAAAAAATGACCATTTCGGTAGAAGGCAAAGAACTGGCACTGCTGGAAGGCATGGAGATCAGCGGTAAATCAGACCTGGTCAATGACGGTAAAACGATCAATAGCCAACTGGATTACTCGCTAAACAGCCTGAAAGTACAGAATCAGGATCTGGGCAGCGGCAAGCTGACTTTAAAAGTTGGTCAGATTGATGGCGAAGCCTGGCACCAGTTTAGCCAGCAATATAACGCGCAAACCCAGGCTCTGCTGGCACAGCCAGAGATTGCCAACAATCCCGAACTTTATCAGGAGAAAGTGACGGAAGCCTTCTTTAGCGCCCTGCCGCTGATGTTGAAAGGCGATCCGGTGATAACTGTCGCTCCGTTAAGCTGGAAAAACAGTCAGGGTGAAAGTGCGCTGAATCTGTCGCTGTTCCTGAAAGATCCGGCAACGACTAAAGAAGCGCCGCAGACACTGGCTCAGGAAGTTGATCGCTCGGTTAAGTCTCTGGAGGCAAAACTAACCATTCCGGTCGATATGGCAACTGAGCTGATGACCCAGGTAGCGAAGCTGGAAGGTTATCAGGAAGATCAAGCGAAAAAACTGGCAAAACAGCAAGTTGAAGGCGCGTCAGCAATGGGTCAAATGTTTCGTCTGACCACCTTGCAGGACAATACCATCACCACCAGCCTGCAATATGCTAACGGTCAGATCACGTTAAACGGGCAGAAAATGCCACTGGAAGATTTTGTTGGGATGTTTGCGATGCCGGCATTAAACGTTCCGGCTGTACCCGCTATTCCGCAGCAGTAATTCACAGCCAAAACGCCGGAGATTTTTCTCTCCGGCGTTATTTCTTACTTCAACATAAAGTCATACTGAATACTCATTTTCACATCCCAGTAATTCAGGCGATCGCCCAGCGCACTGCCATCGCGCTTTTCCCGCCCTTTATCGGCAGCAAGAAAGAAATTCATCCCTTGTAACGGCCCTTCGCTGACCCGATAGTTCATACCACCTAAGATACCCGCGCCTTCAATCCGCACATCTCGTTTACTGGATTCATAGCCGCGAGTCACAATCGGTGCAAATGTCAGCGTAAATTGCGGAGTTACACGGTAGTTGACACCTAATTGCCAGGACTGCATTCCTTCACGGTTACGATCAAGACTTAATGAAAAGGGATAGCCAATGTCGGTATCCACCACGGCACCATTCATTGCATGGCGCAAATAACCACCACTGCCAAATACGCTTCCCCACGGCGCATTCCAGGTCAATTGTCCACTAACCAACGCCGTTTCATTGGGCTGGCTGGTATTACGACTTAAACCTTCGAGCTGCGCGTAAAATCCGAGCAACTCCCCTTTCAACGTATAATTCGGGTCGAGCGGTATGCTTTTCTCCAGAATACTTTGTATCTGATTGGAAACATCTTTCTGTACCGATGCCCCCAGAGAATAGCGACTGGTATTATCATGCCAACTGGCGGCTAAAAAAGAACGTGCGCGATGTTTATCGTATTTTCCCGTCTGGCTGTTATACACCCCTTCATCACGAATACCGGTTGTTGAATCAGTCCATAAAAATACTCGTGAACGCCACATTCCCCACAGATCAATATTTGGCGTTAAAGCCCAATAACCTAATGCTCCTTCAGAAACAGTCGGTAATGTACGTTGCGAACTGCCAGCCATTAACGGAATACGATAAGGTAAGCTACCATAACTATAATCCGTCCCGAAGCGACCTAATTTAAGCAGGCTATTTTCACTGGGTTTTATTTTTACTGCCCCCAGGGCAAAGCCAAAACTTTTATCACCATCAAGATACCACCGGGTACTCATATCAGCACGAGCACCTAATTTATAAACATAATACGCCCCGCCTTCAACGCCAATAATATTGGAATAATAACCACTATTGAAATCGAGCAATCCTCCCTGTACCCATGCGTAAATGTCTCTTCCCGCGCCAGCACTGGGCTTATCAGCCCTGCGCAATTCGTTTTTCAGTCTGATGCGTAGTCCCGCTTCATCGTCAGCCAGTTGCGCCGCGTAAGCAGAGGTAAGGCCAGAGGCAGCCGTCAGGCAAATAACGGCCATGGCCACTATTTTTCTCATAGTTGCACCTTTGATGTTCTGATTATTTTTATTGAATATTAATTAGTGATATCGCTGATTAATTGCTGCTGCACTTTTTTACGATTATCAATTTCAACCACGATTTCTTTGAATTTTTTATCCGTGAGCGGATAAAACCAGATAATGACGAATGCCAGTAGCATAAATCCGCAAGGTATTAAGGCTATTGATGTGCGGATGCCCATAATAACTTCCGGCGTTTGCGCCTGATTGGCGATATATCCGCTTAATCCCAAAATAAAGGCGGGAATTGAACCGCCTATTGCCTGGCCGCATTTGCGGGTAAATGAGAATAGCGAATAGGTAAGCCCTTCAATTCGCACGCCGGTCAGGTATTCACCGTATTCTACGGTATCAGCTTCCAGCGCCCACATCACGGTCATGGTAACGCCCTGACCAATTGAAGCGATGGCTAACGCGACCAACGCCACTGGCAGCGACCAGACGGAAACCCAGAAGAACAGCAAATAACCGCAGGTTCCCAGCAGAGCGCCAATCAGGAAAGTATTCTTTTTACCGATCCTGGCGACCATTCCTGGCACCAGCGGTGCCGACGCCACTGTACCGACCAGGTTTTGCACCAGTACCAGTACAGTAAACAGACCGGTGTCATTCAGCACATAGCGAACATAGAACAACGACGATGCGCTGACCGCGAAGGTCGAAATCAGCACACACAGTGCACCGATGCACAACATAAACAGCGGACGATTCCGTTTCAGCGTTTGCAGACTGATCTTCAAGGACGGCTGCGCCACGATACGTACCACATTCTCACGCGTCGATTTGAAGCAGATGAAGTAAAGCACCATACCGGCAATTGCCAGTACAATCGTCCAGAAATGGTACACCGACACCATCTCCTCCGGGCTGGAGTTTTTAATGCTCGGTCCTATCAGAAAAGCCAGACAGACAAATGTCAGCGAAGCGGCAATTCCTCGAGCCGCGCCCAGACGAGCGCGGGACTGCGGTTGTTGGGTCATCGCGGTAGCAAGTGAACCATAAGGAATATTCACCAGGCTGTAGCAAAGCCCGAGACCCATGTAGGTCAAATATGCATACACAACTTTGCTGCTATGACTCCAGTCGGTCGGCACCCAGAATACCAGCACGCTGAAGATCATTAACGGCGCAGTACCGAAGAGTAAAAACGGGCGGAATTTTCCCCAGCGGGTATTCACACTGTCCACCACTCGTCCGGCAAAGACGTCGGCGAAGGCATCGAATACCCGCACCAGTAACAGCATGGTGCCCGCCGCAGCGGCACCGACGCCAGCGACGTCGGTGTAGTAACTCAACAGGAAAGCGCCCCCATTGCGAAGGCGAAGTTATTGGCGACGTCACCGAGGCTGTAGCCGACGATGGTGCGCCAGGAGAGTTGTTGATTCATTGTTTGCCTCCCTGCTGCGGTTTTTCACCGAAGTTCATGCCAGTCCAGCGTTTTTGCAGCAAGAAAGCCGCCGACTTCGGTTTGCGGTCGCGGGTGAAGATCCCTTTCTTGTTACCGCCAACGCGCAAAATGCCCTGCGAGGTTGCAAAATCGGCGAAATTCCATACCTGTTCACCGACGACGGCGCTGACGCGATCAAAGACGCGGTGATACATATCCAGCCATGCACACTGATACTCTTCACTCCACATGTCGGTGTACATCGAGTGCAGACCGGCTAACGTATCCACGCCGTATTCGGTGATGATAATCGGCTGATGCAGTTTCTCCTGCCAGGCCAGAAGTTCTTTTTCCAGTACCTTCTCTGCCGTTTCCAAATCGCCGCTTTGTACATACCAACCGTAATAACGGTTAAGACACAGCACATCGAAGAGATCGCTGATGGTATCGGTGTGAGCGTCGCAGAACATCACATTGACGCAGGTGATCGGTCGCGTCGGGTCGAGTTTACGCGTTGCTTCCGCCAGTGGCGCGAAATATTCCCGTGCACCTTGCGGGCGGGTATCCGGTTCATTGGCAATGCTCCACATCACCACGCTAGGGTGGTTTTTGTCACGCGCAATCAGTTCTTTAATCGCCTGTAAGTGCGCCTGCTGGGTTTCCCCGTTGACCGCCTCTTCGCTGTAGAGTTCTTTCGGCTTGTTGCCCGCTTCGAAACCAATGCCTAAAGAGAGGTTAAAGCCGACAGCTGCAGTTTCATCAATCACCACAATGCCATGTTCGTCTGCCCAGTCGAGCATCTCTTCAGCGTAAGGGTAATGCGAGGTACGGTAAGAGTTGGCACCAATCCAGTCCATTAATGCGTGGTCGTGCACCATCAGCACGTTATCGAATCCTTTGCCGCGTAAATCAGCATCTTCATGGCGACCAAAACCAGTGAAGTAGAACGGTTTGTGGTTGATCAGGAACTGTTCGCCACTCACTGCCACTGACCGGATACCGACGCGCAGTGGATAGATGTCGCACTCTGTCTGGCTTTTAGCTGTGACGTACAGTTCATAGAGATAACCTTCACCCGGTTGCCAGAGGTGCGGATTCACCACTTGCAAGGTTCCGTTGTTGCCTTGTCCTGTTGCAACAACCTGTTGATCCGCATCACGCAGTTCAACGCTGACATCACCATTTGCCACCACCTGCCAGTCAATAGACGCGTGGTTACAGTCTTGCGCTACATGCGTCACCACGGTGATATCGTCTACCCAGGTGTTCGGCGTGGTGTAGAGCATTACGCTGCGATGGATCCCGGCGTAGTTAAAGAAATCATGGAAGTAAGACTGCTTTTTCTTACCGTTTTCGTCGGTAATCACCATTCCCGGCGGGATAGTCTGCCAGTTCAGTTCGTTGTTCACACAAACGGTGATACGTACACTTTTCCCGGCAATAACATATGGCGTGACATCGGCTTCAAACGGCGTATATCCCCCCTGATGCTCCATCACTTCCTGATTGTTTACCCACACTTTGCCGTAATGAGTGACCACATCGAAACGCAGCACGATACGCTGGCCCGCCCAACCTTTAGGTATAAAGACTTCGCGCTGATACCAGACGTTACCCACATAATTACGAATATCCGCATCGGCGAACTGATCGTTAAAACTGCCCGGCACAGCAATTGCCCGGCTCTCTTGTAATGCGCTTTCCCACCAACGCTGATCAATTCCACTGTTTTCGCGATCCAGACTGAATGCCCACAGGCCGTCGAGTTTTTTGATTTCACGGGTTGGGGTTTCTACAGGACGTAACATAAGGGACTCCTCATTAAGATAAAAATACTGGTCAACCTTTAATCTGATTAGTTAACCAATTTTGTGATGTACACAGTTATCTGTGAGAAACCCATGGAAGAGAAATGGAAATAAAAAGAACTGACACCGCGATCAAAAAACCAAAAACTGCAATACCCACAGCGTGATACGGATCGCATTAATCTTTAAAACAGCGTTGACAGAAGCCACAAAATAAGCAATCGAACGTTCATTCGAATGGGTTTTAAATGATAAATTCACGTGCCATATGGCTACTGTGTATGTGTTAACGGTGGTTTGGTGACGAAACGGAAAGAGTTTCTATGCAGGATTAAGCGGGCCAGTCTTCACCGACCCGCGAAAAGACAGAATCAGGATGCAGTTAAAATACCACCAATCATCGCGCGTAATCCCCGTGCGAATGACGCTTCACACGCCAGGTCTTCGGCTTCGATATCGGCCAGTACGCCATAGGTCAAATCCAGCAGTAAGCGAGAGGTCATTGCCGTGTTGATGTCAGGATTTATCTCACCTTTTTGCTGGGCATCGCGCATACGCTGGGCGATAAACTCCGTAATCGTCAGATGCTTATTCTTAAGCATGGCGGCGACCTGTGGATTGCGCATCCCTTCCGCCATAATCTCGACCACCAGCGCCCGCTGTCCAAAGGATTCATGAGTGAGAGAAACTATCGACTCGACCATATAGTCAACAAAATGAATCCCTTCGATAGGTTCGCGGAAGCGGATCACCGCTCTCTCCTGATCCTGAAGGATAATCGCCTGAATTAAGGCTTCTTTAGAAATGAAATGGTGATAGAGCGTTCCTGGGCTTATGCCGCAAGATTTACAGATGGCTTTCATCGAGGCACTGTGAAATCCATTTTCTGAAAAAATCTCTCTGGCAGCATTGAGGATCCGGGTCCGTGTCGGTTGTGCTTCAGTCTGCATGTTATCCATCGTTAAACCATTATAGTTAGCGTGAATAAGTAGTTTACTGCTTTGCCATGCAAGCGCCTAACATTGCAGGTCAAATGTGCGAAGCCCCCCGCATTCGAGTATTATTCACACGATAATTGGTCAACCAGCAATCAAAATATGGCAACCAGTAGCGAGATGGATGCACTTTTCTGATAACCCATCAGCATCAGAAAACAACGCTGAGTTGCGTTGTTTTCTGGTTTATTTGAATTAATTGAGTTCCTGTACCCCACCGCCAGAGACAGTGAGAATTTGTCCACTTATCCAGCCGGCTGCGGGTGAACACAAGAACAACGCCGCATTAGCAATATCTTGCGGTTGGCCCAGACGTCTGATTGGCGTGTGTTGCAACATTTTTTGTTCGATTTCTGGTGTAATAACGGATTTGAGGGCATCCGTTAATATTGCTCCCGGCGCAATACCATTCACCCGAATATTTTTCTCACCCAGGTCAAACGCCATATTCCTGACCAGATGACTGGCCGCAGCTTTAGATGACGCATACGAGGTCATGTTTTTATTTTTATTTTCTGCCGCCATGGAAGTGATAGTCAGAATAACGCCACCGCCATTTTTTTCCATTTCTGGCGCAATGAGTTGTGAAAGATGGAAAAAAGAAAAGACATTCAATTCATAAGCGCGGCGAAAATCCGCCATTGGCATATCAAATGGCTTAGGCCCACCGCCACCGGCGTTGTTAACCAGAATATCAACTTTACCCAGTTTACTGACGGCAAAGTCTGCCAGAGCGGATAATTCCTGTTCGGACGTAATATCACAGCGCCACGCAAATGCCTGGCCACCCAGTTGTTGAATTTCATCTACAACATGATTAGCTGCATCGGCGTTAATATCGCTGACAACTACAGATGCACCTGCTGTCGCGAATGTAATGGCGATTTCTTTACCAATACCTGCACCCGCACCGGTGATGATGGCACATTTTCCGTCGAGTCTCAGGTTGTCAGAATTAAACACATAAACCTCCTGTGAACTTCAGTAAAAATAAAAGGCACCGCCTGTGTGCCACATTTTTTATCATTAACCTTGAGGAAAGGACACTACCAGGTATAGCAGATAAAGAGAGGATTATTTCGCCGCAATGAGCCGGGCGGGGATAATAAGATTACGTGAATGCGTCTCTTCATGGGTGATTTTTTGCATCATGCGATCCGCAAGTGTTGTACCAAGTTCCCGCGCAGGTGTACTTGCCCAGGTAACGGGTATGTCATCAAGTGTGGTTTGCGTCGCATCGGTAAATGCCGCCAGCGAAACCTGTTGCTCAAAGTAACGATCGACTCCGCTCTCCCCGCTTTGCCGCCCTGCTTTCAGCAAACCAAACCATGCCCCCATCGCAATAGTTTCGTTATAGCAAACCACGGCGCTGATAGTCGGGTTACGGCGCAAAAGTGCTGTGATAGCTTCCGCAGCTTGTTTCTGGCTGGAAGTGCACTCCAGTACCCAATCGCTGTGAAACGGCAGGCCAAATTTTAATAATGTCGCGCAATATCCCCCCACCCGCTCCGCGCGGGTTAATGAGGAACTTTGCCCTCCCAACCAGGCGATACGCTGATGTCCATTGCGAATGAGATGCTCCGTCAATAACTGCGCAGCCTGCATGTTGTCCGGGCGAACAGTATCGACATCATCAAGATAACTGGCACGGGAAGCGAAAATCACCGGGATACCTTTTTCTTCTGCCATCCGCCGCAGGCCATCGCTGCTTCCCGCCGCACCGGCAATCACTACACCATCGACGCCCTGGTTGAGCAACAGTGAGAACCGCTGTGCCAACTGCTCGCCGTCTTTACCGCCGTGAAGCAAAAAAACCATCCGCCCCTGCGCCTCCAGAGCTTCCGTCAATCCGGCCGTTAATTCAGCGTAAAATGACGTAGATAAATCACGGACGATCAAACCAATGACGCCGCTTTGCCCGCCGCGCAGTGCCGACGCCTGGCGATTGCGCACAAATCCCAGCTCTTCAATCGCTGCGTTAACCCGTTCCCCCGTAGCGGTAGATATTCGTCCTTTTCCGCTAAGTACCAGCGAAACGGTACTGACCGATACTCCCGCAGCCAGCGCAACATCATGAATGGTGATTTTTTTGGCGGTAGCCATACAGATGACCTACTCCCTGATTTTGTGACAGATAAAACGTTTTACCTTTAATTTATCTTATACCCGCTATTATCGTCGCGTAATGTGATTTATGCCTCACTAAAGTTTGATAAAACGTTTTATCTTCTCGCGCAATTTATTGAATCCAGACTGTTCTTAACAAGGAGTCGTTTTATGACGGCGAAAGCAGCACCGAAAGTCACGCTGTGGGAATTTTTCCAGCAGTTAGGCAAAACCTTTATGTTACCCGTCGCATTACTGTCGTTCTGCGGAATTATGTTAGGGATTGGTAGTTCCCTTAGTAGCCATGATGTCATCACCCTCATCCCGGCATTGGGTAACCCCGTGTTGCAGGCTATCTTTACCTGGATGAGTAAAATTGGCTCGTTCGCTTTTAGCTTTCTGCCGGTGATGTTCTGTATTGCGCTCCCGCTAGGACTGGCGCGAGAGAACAAAGGCGTAGCGGCGTTCGCTGGTTTCGTGGGTTATGCGGTAATGAACCTGGCGGTTAACTTCTGGTTGACCAATAAAGGCATTCTGCCAACCACCGATGCAGCCGTTCTGAAAGCCAATAACATCCAGAGCATTCTTGGGATCCAGTCGATCGACACCGGGATCCTCGGTGCGGTGATCGCCGGTATTATCGTCTGGATGCTGCATGAGCGTTTTCATAATATCCGCCTGCCGGATGCGCTGGCATTCTTCGGCGGTACGCGCTTCGTGCCAATTATCTCCTCGCTGGTGATGGGGCTTGTCGGTCTGGTGATTCCGTTAGTCTGGCCGATTTTTGCCATGGGTATTAGCGGCTTAGGTCATATGATCAACAGCGCGGGTGATTTCGGACCTATGCTGTTTGGTACGGGTGAACGTCTGCTATTGCCGTTTGGTCTGCATCACATTCTGGTGGCATTAATTCGCTTTACTGACGCGGGCGGCACGCAGGAAGTCTGTGGACAAACCGTCAGCGGCGCACTCACCATCTTCCAGGCGCAATTAAGCTGCCCGACCACTCACGGTTTCTCTGAAAGCGCCACGCGTTTCCTCTCCCAGGGTAAAATGCCTGCGTTCCTCGGCGGTCTGCCAGGTGCTGCATTAGCCATGTATCACTGTGCTCGCCCGGAAAACCGTCATAAAATTAAAGGTCTACTGATTTCTGGCCTGATCGCCTGTGTTGTTGGCGGCACCACCGAACCGCTGGAGTTCTTGTTCCTGTTCGTAGCGCCAGTTCTCTACGTCATCCACGCGCTGTTAACCGGCCTCGGCTTCACCGTCATGTCTGTGCTCGGCGTCACCATCGGTAATACCGATGGCAATATCATCGATTTTGTGGTGTTCGGTATTTTGCATGGCCTGTCGACTAAGTGGTACATGGTGCCAGTGGTGGCGGCAATCTGGTTTGTCGTTTACTACGTCATCTTCCGTTTCGCTATCACCCGCTTCAATCTGAAAACACCGGGTCGCGACAGTGAAATCGCCAGCTCAATCGAAAAAGCCGTTACCGGTGCGCCGGGTAAATCGGGTTACAACGTTCCGGCAATCCTCGAAGCCTTAGGCGGTGCCGACAATATTGTCAGCCTGGATAACTGCATTACCCGTCTGCGTTTGTCAGTGAAAGATATGTCGCTTGTTAATGTACAGGCGCTAAAGGACAATCGGGCAATTGGCGTAGTACAACTTAATCAACATAACCTGCAGGTTGTTATCGGGCCGCAAGTTCAGTCAGTAAAAGACGAAATGGCTGGTCTGATGCGTACTGTTCAGGCATAAGGATAAAATATGTTCGATTTTTCAAAGGTCGTGGATCGTCATGGGACATGGTGTACACAGTGGGACTATGTCGCTGACCGTTTCGGCACTGCTGACCTGTTACCGTTCACGATTTCAGACATGGATTTTGCCACCGCCCCCTGCATTATCGAGGCGCTTAATCAACGTCTGATGCACGGTGTATTTGGCTACAGCCGCTGGAAAAACGATGAGTTTCTCGCGGCTATTGCCCACTGGTTCTCCACCCAGCATAACACCGCCATTGATACGCAGTCGGTGATTTATGGTCCTTCTGTTATCTATATGGTGTCGGAATTGATTCGCCAGTGGTCTGCTGTCGGTGAAGGTGTAGTGATCCATACCCCAGCTTACGACGCATTTTACAAAGCCATCGAAGGTAATCAGCGCACCGTGATGCCCGTTGCTTTAGAGAAACGAGCAGACGGCTGGTTTTGCGATATGACCAAACTGGAAGCGGTGTTGGCAAAACCGGAGTGTAAAATTATGCTCCTGTGTAGCCCGCAGAACCCCACCGGTAAGGTCTGGAGTTGTGACGAACTGGAGATAATGGCAGACCTGTGCGAGCGGCATGATGTGCGCGTTATCTCCGATGAAATCCATATGGATATGGTATGGGGCGAGCAACCGCATATTCCCTGGAGCAACGTGGCGCGCGGAAACTGGGCGCTGCTGACCTCTGGCTCAAAAAGCTTCAACATACCCGCTCTGACCGGAGCCTACGGCATCATTGAAAATAGCGATAGTCGCGAGACGTATTTATCGGCACTGAAAGGTCGTGATGGATTGTCCTCACCAGCCGTACTGGCGCTTACCGCCCATATTGCCGCCTATCAACAAGGCGCGCCGTGGCTGGATGCCTTACGTGTCTATCTGCAAGACAATCTGACATATATCGCAAATACGATGAATGCAGCGTTCCCGGAACTCAACTGGCAGATCCCACAATCCACTTATCTGGCCTGGCTTGATCTACGTCCGTTGAATATCGACGACAACGCATTGCAAAAAGCCCTGATTGAGCAAGAAAAAGTAGCGATCATGCCGGGATATACCTACGGTGAAGAGGGTCGTGGCTTTGTTCGTCTCAATGCCGGATGCCCGCGTTCAAAACTGGAAAAAGGTATTGCCGGTTTGATTAACGCCATCCGAACTGTACGCTGATTACGATTGCGCAACGTAAATAATCGTTGCGCAATCGTAGATTTTTACCCGGTTTTGTTTTTATAATGGTGCGCACTTTTATATACAGAAAAAGAGTGCGACCATGATTGATACCACCCTGCCATTAACCGATATCCATCGCCACCTTGATGGCAACATTCGTCCCCAGACCATTCTTGAACTTGGCCGCCAGTATAATATCTCGCTTCCTGCACAGTCCCTGGACACGTTGATCCCTCACGTTCAGGTCATCGCCAACGAACCCGATCTGGTTAGCTTTCTGACCAAACTTGACTGGGGCGTTAAAGTTCTTGCCACGCTCGACGCCTGCCGTCGCGTGGCGTTTGAAAATATAGAAGATGCTGCCCGTAATGGCCTGCACTATGTTGAACTGCGTTTTTCGCCGGGTTATATGGCGATGGCGCATCAGTTGCCTGTCGCAGGCGTCGTTGAAGCAGTCATTGATGGCGTACGTGAAGGTTGCCGCACCTTTGGCGTGCAGGCGAAACTTATCGGTATTATGAGCCGAACCTTTGGCGAAGCCGCCTGTCAGCAAGAGCTGGAAGCATTTTTAGCTCATCGCGATCAGATTACCGCACTGGATTTAGCCGGTGATGAGCTTGGTTTCCCGGGGAGTCTGTTCCTTTCTCACTTCAATCGCGCGCGTGATGCAGGCTGGCATATTACTGTCCATGCGGGCGAAGCCGCCGGGCCAGAAAGCATCTGGCAGGCTATTCGTGAACTGGGGGCGCAGCGTATTGGACATGGCGTAAAAGCCATTGAAGATCGGGCGCTGATGGATTTCCTCGCTGAACAGCAAATTGGTATTGAATCTTGTCTGACCTCAAATATTCAGACCAGCACCGTAGCGTCTCTGGCGGCACATCCGCTGAAAACGTTCCTTGAGCATGGTATTTGTGCCAGCATTAACACTGACGATCCAGGCGTACAGGGCGTGGATATCATTCACGAATATACCGTTGCCGCGCCGGCTGCTGGGTTATCCCGCGAGCAAATCCGCCAGGCGCAGATTAATGGTCTGGAAATGGCTTTCCTCAGTGCAGAGGAAAAACGCGCACTGAAAGAAAAAGTAGCGGGGAAATAAGAACATGCCTGATAAGACGCGTAAGCGTCGTATCAGGCATTAAACTCATCAAGAATGTCTACATTATTTACGCCAGACACAGCGTCGCGCGATGTTTGGCGGATTCAATGCCCAGCTCAATCAGCTCCATCACCTGGATTGCCTGACTTGCCGGAACCGGATTTTCTCCATCGCCATTCAACGCATCTCGAATAGCAGCATAGTAAGCCGGATAATTTCCCGGCACCGTCAGCAGTGTTTCTTCGACACGTTCTTCACCTTCAACGCGGGTAAGTACGCCGTCACGCATATCGTAGCCCCAATCCTCTTGTGGCAGACGCTCGCCATTTTTCAAGCGTTCTTCCTGTGGATCGAGGCCATATTTAATATAGCTGCCGCGAGAGCCATGAACGATATAACGCGCCGACTCTGCCGCCGCCAGCATAGTGCCGTGTAAAATAACCCGCCGTTGTGGATAGGACAAAATGGCGTGGAAATAATCGGTCGACTGCGCTCCTGGACGTAACTGTGCTAAATCCACGGTCATGCTGACAGGTAAGCCAAACAACGTAATGGCCTGATCGAGCAGATGCGGTGCCAGATCGTACCAGATACCGCTGCCAGGACCGCCCTGTTCACGCCAGCGATCGCGTACCTGCGGACGGAAACGATCAAAATGTGACTCAAAGTAAGCAACCTCACCCAGCACACCTTCCGCAAGTAATCCTTTCAGCGTCAGAAAATCACTGTCCCAGCGACGGTTATGAAACACGGACAACACGCGTCCAAGGCTTTTTGCCAGCGCATCCAGTTCTCGCGCTTGTGACAGTGTCACGGTAAAGGGCTTATCAACGACTACGTGTTTACCCGCTTCCAGCGCCGCTTTCGCTAACGGAAAATGAGTATCGTTGGGCGTAGGAATGACAATCAGGTCAATATTGGGATCATTAAAGAGATGCTTCGGTTCAGAGACAACCGTAACCGTTGGCCAGTCGGCCTTTACTTTTGTTTCGTCACTGCTGGAGATAACTGCCAGCTCCAGCCCGGGCGTGCCCGCAATCAGGGGCGCATGGAAGGTTTTACTCGCATAACCGTACCCAATCAACCCAACACGGATGTTGTCGCTCATGTCATTGCCTCTCATTGAAGTATGATTGCTATTTGACACTATCCTTTACCCTCTCTCAACAGTTTAATAACCTGCCAGCAATAAGGGATGTTATTTAACTTAAGTCAAAAAATAGCTAATTTTCCGAAGGAAAAAGATAAATATCGCAAAAACATCAGTAAAAATCTTGCTGGAGCAATTATTGCTAAGTAACATTTACGGCCTTAGTTAATGGATCAATCAACATAGATGTGGGCAGTAATGAATCGTCTTATTGAATTAACAGGTTGGATCGTTCTTGTTGTTTCAGTCATTCTTCTTGGCGTGGCGAGTCACATTGACAACTACCAGCCGCCAGAACAGAGTACCCAGGTGCAACACAAGTAATCTCTGCGTTTGCAAGACAACATGCAGCCATTCGGGTGCATGTTTTAACTTGACAGGTATTTAAACCAGGAATTTATTATCTTGCTCGATGGAGTTGACGATTGTCAGGAATAGTAAAGCGCGTTACTCTTTTATTAGCAGTATTTTATCCCTGAATATTTGCCATCAGCACATTCTTATTATTGTTATTGCAAAAGCGTTCACCGCTGGTGAAATTTTATCATAACATATAATGCCTACCACTTTGGTATTAGTTATTTTATGGATCTTTTATGACTGCTCAGGAATACTTATTAAAGTTTCGTAAAATCAATTCTCTCGAAAGTCTGGAAAAACTCTACGACCACCTTAATTACACCCTGACGGACGATCAGGATATTATCAATATGTATCGCGCAGCCGATCACCGCCGTGCTGAACTGGTCTCTGGCGGTCGATTGTTTGACCTTGGCCAGGTTCCAAAGTCAGTCTGGCACTATGTTCAATAAAGAAAGTAGCGATTGGTTATAAAAGCCTTATAATAACGCCCCTAAAATTAGATTTGCCTGTTTGCTGTCGCTATTCTGGAGAACGTATGATCACCACAACGCCACAACGTATTGGAGGCTGGTTGCTTGGGCCGTTGGCCTGGCTGTTAGTCGCCCTATTGAGTACGACGCTGGCGTTGTTGCTGTACTGTGCAGCGTTATCCTCTCCTCAAACATTTAAAACGCTCGGCGAACAAACACTGACGACGCAAATCTTATGGGGCGTTTCGTTTATTACCGCTATTGCCATGTGGTATTACACCTTGTGGTTAACTATCGCGTTCTTTAAACGCCGGCGTTGTGTTCCTAAACACTATATTATCTGGTTACTGATTTCCGTATTACTGGCGGTTAAAGCCTTTGCGTTTTCGCCAGTTGAAGATGGTGTCGCCGTTCGCCAGTTGCTGTTTACTTTGCTGGGAACCGCATTGATCGTCCCCTATTTCAAACGCTCGTCACGGGTGAAAGCGACGTTTGTGAATCCGTAATAACCTTACAGTTAACCTGTTGTCGCCTGCTCTGGATTAACGGATAATAGGCGGCTTTTTTATTTCAGGCCGAAAAATGACTGACTACCTGTTACTGTTTGTCGGAACTGTACTGGTCAATAACTTTGTACTGGTCAAGTTTCTGGGGCTTTGCCCGTTTATGGGCGTTTCCAAAAAGCTGGAAACCGCAATGGGCATGGGGCTGGCAACAACATTTGTGATGACGCTGGCGTCTATTTGCGCCTGGCTTATCGACACGTGGATTTTGATCCCGCTCAATCTGATTTACCTGCGCACCCTGGCCTTTATTCTGGTGATTGCTGTGGTCGTGCAGTTCACCGAGATGGTGGTACGTAAAACCAGCCCGGTGCTTTACCGACTGCTGGGGATTTTTCTACCGCTTATCACCACCAACTGTGCGGTGCTCGGCGTGGCATTGCTGAATATCAATCTCGGACACAATTTCTTGCAGTCGGCACTGTACGGTTTTTCTGCTGCTGTCGGCTTCTCGCTGGTGATGGTGCTTTTCGCCGCCATTCGCGAACGCCTTGCTGTGGCTAATGTCCCGGCACCTTTTCGCGGTAATGCCATTGCTCTCATTACCGCAGGTCTTATGTCTCTGGCCTTTATGGGCTTTAGTGGTTTGGTGAAGTTGTAATGAATGCTATCTGGATTGCCGTTGCCGCCGTGAGCCTGCTGGGTCTGGCGTTTGGCGCCATTCTGGGTTATGCCTCCCGCCGTTTTGCGGTGGAAGACGATCCGGTCGTTGAGAAAATTGACGAAATCTTACCGCAGAGCCAGTGTGGGCAGTGCGGTTATCCTGGCTGTCGCCCCTATGCCGAAGCCATCAGCTGTAATGGTGAAAAAATCAACCGCTGCGCCCCTGGCGGCGAAGCTGTAATGCTAAAAATTGCCGAACTGCTTAATGTCGAGCCGCAGCCGCTGGATGGCGATGCGCAAGAGTTGACGCCTGCGCGGATGGTGGCGGTTATTGATGAAAATAACTGTATTGGCTGCACCAAGTGCATTCAGGCGTGTCCGGTAGACGCCATCGTTGGCGCTACCCGTGCCATGCATACGGTAATGAGTGATCTCTGTACGGGCTGCAATTTATGCGTTGACCCGTGCCCGACGCACTGCATCTCGTTGCAACCGGTCGCAGAAACGCCTGACTCCTGGAAATGGGATCTGAACACCATTCCCGTGCGCATTATTCCCGTGGAACACCATGCTTAAGTTATTCTCTGCATTCAAAAAAAATAAAATCTGGGATTTCAACGGCGGCATCCATCCACCGGAGATGAAAACCCAGTCCAACGGTACTCCCCTGCGCCAGGTTCCGCTGGCGCAGCGTTTTGTCATTCCACTGAAACAGCATATTGGCGCTGAAGGTGAGCTGTGCGTTAGCGTCGGCGATAAAGTATTGCGCGGCCAGCCGCTTACCCGTGGTCGCGGCAAAATGCTGCCAGTTCACGCGCCAACGTCTGGCATTGTTACGGCTATTGCGCCCCATTCTACGGCTCATCCTTCAGCCTTAGCTGAATTAAGCGTGATTATTGATGCCGATGGTGAAGATTGCTGGTTCCCTCGTGACGGCTGGATCGATTACCGCTCACGCAGTCGGGAAGAATTAATTGAACGCATTCATCAGTTTGGCGTCGCCGGGCTGGGTGGTGCGGGCTTCCCGACAGGCGTTAAATTGCAGGGCGGCGGCGATAAAATCGAAACCTTGATTATTAATGCAGCCGAGTGCGAACCGTATATTACCGCCGATGACCGTCTGATGCAGGATTGCGCAGCTCAGGTGGTGGAAGGCATTCGCATTCTTGCGCATATCTTACAGCCGCGCGAAATTCTTATCGGTATTGAAGATAACAAACCGCAGGCGATTTCCATGCTTCGCGCGGTGCTGGCGGATTCCCACGATATTTCTCTGCGGGTGATTCCAACCAAATATCCTTCCGGCGGCGCCAAACAGTTAACGTACATCCTGACCGGGAAACAAGTGCCGCACGGCGGTCGCTCGTCGGATATCGGCGTGTTAATGCAAAACGTTGGCACGGCTTACGCAGTAAAACGCGCAGTAATCGATGGTGAACCGATTACCGAGCGCGTGGTGACGCTGACCGGAGAAGCGATTGCACGTCCAGGCAACGTCTGGGCGCGTCTGGGTACGCCGGTGCGTCATTTATTGAACGATGCCGGATTCTGCCCTTCTGCCGATCAAATGGTGATAATGGGCGGCCCACTGATGGGCTTTACCTTACCGTGGCTGGATGTACCGGTAGTTAAAATCACCAACTGCCTGTTAGCTCCGTCCGCCAGTGAACTGGGCGAACCGCAGGAAGAACAAAGCTGCATCCGCTGTAGCGCCTGTGCCGATGCCTGCCCTGCGGATCTTTTGCCGCAGCAGTTGTACTGGTTCAGCAAAGGTCAACAGCACGACAAAGCCACCACGCATAACATTGCCGACTGCATTGAATGCGGTGCCTGCGCGTGGGTTTGCCCGAGTAATATTCCCCTGGTGCAATATTTCCGTCAGGAAAAAGCCGAGATTGCCGCCATTCGTCAGGAAGAGAAACGCGCCGCAGAAGCTAAAGCGCGTTTTGAAGCTCGTCAGGCACGCCTGGAACGCGAAAAAGCGGCGCGTCTTGAACGACATAAGAGCGCAGCAGTCCAACCGGCAGCCAAAGACAAAGATGCGATTGCTGCCGCACTGGCACGTGTGAAAGAAAAACAAGCTCAGGCCACGCAACCGATTGTGATTAAAGCGGGTGAACGCCCGGATAACAGCGCGATTATTGCGGCACGGGAAGCCCGTAAAGCACAAGCCAGAGCAAAACAGGCAGAATTGCAGCAAACTAACGACACCGCAACCGTTGCTGATCCACGTAAAGCGGCAGTAGAAGCCGCAATTGCTCGAGCTAAAGCACGCAAGCTGGAACAACAACCTGCTAACGAATCGCCGCAGGAACAGGTTGACCCGCGCAAAGCCGCTGTCGAAGCTGCTATCGCCCGCGCCAAAGCACGCAAGCTGGAGCAGCAGCAGACAAACGCAGAACCAGAAGAACAGGTTGACCCGCGCAAAGCCGCTGTCGAAGCTGCTATCGCCCGTGCCAAAGCACGCAAACTGGAACAGCAGCAGGCAAACTCAGAACCAGAAGAACAGGTTGACCCGCGCAAAGCCGCCGTCGAAGCCGCTATTGCCCGCGCCAAAGCACGCAAGCTGGAGCAGCAGCAGGCTAACGCAGAACCAGAAGAACAGGTTGACCCGCGCAAAGCGGCAGTTGCTGCGGCTATCGCCCGCGTTCAGGCCAAAAAAGCCGCTCAGCAAAAGGTTGTAAACGAGGACTAAATGGTATTCAGAATAGCTAGCTCCCCTTATACCCATAACCAGCGCCAGACATCGCGCATTATGTTGCTGGTACTGATCGCAGCCGTGCCCGGAATCGCTGCGCAACTTTGGTTTTTTGGCTGGGGTACTCTCGTTCAGATCCTCCTGGCGTCGGTCAGTGCACTTTTAGCCGAAGCTCTTGTGCTGAAACTGCGCAAACAGCCTGTTTCCACAACCTTAAAAGATAATTCGGCGCTTTTAACAGGGCTGTTACTCGCCGTAAGTATTCCGCCCCTCGCACCATGGTGGATGGTCGTGCTGGGTACGGTGTTTGCGGTGATCATCGCTAAACAGTTGTACGGCGGTCTGGGGCAAAACCCTTTTAACCCGGCGATGATTGGCTATGTGGTCTTACTGATCTCCTTCCCGGTGCAGATGACCAGCTGGCTGCCACCGCATGAAATTGCGGTCAACATCCCTGGCTTCATCGACGCCATACAGGTTATCTTCAGCGGTCATACTGCCAGCGGCGGTGATATGAACACGCTACGCTTAGGTATTGATGGCATTAGCCAGGCAACGCCACTGGATACGTTCAAAACTTCTGTCCGCGCCGGTCATTCGGTTGAGCAGATTATGCAGTATCCGATCTACAGCGGTATTCTGGCGGGTGCTGGTTGGCAATGGGTAAACCTCACCTGGCTGATTGGCGGCGTGTGGTTGCTATGGCAGAAAGCGATTCGCTGGCATATTCCGGTCAGCTTCTTAGTAACGCTGGCGTTATGCGCAACGTTGGGCTGGTTGTTCTCACCAGAAACACTGGCATCACCGCAAATTCACCTGCTGTCTGGCGCGACCATGCTCGGCGCATTCTTTATTCTGACCGATCCGGTGACCGCTTCTACGACCAATCGTGGTCGTCTGATTTTCGGTGCACTGGCGGGCTTATTAGTCTGGTTGATCCGCAGTTTCGGCGGCTATCCTGACGGCGTGGCTTTTGCTGTCTTGCTGGCGAACATCACGGTTCCTCTGATCGATTACTACACGCGTCCGCGTGTCTACGGCCATCGCAAAGGATAAACCATGCTGAAAACTATCCGAAAACACGGTATTACACTGGCGCTGTTTGCTGCGGGTTCAACAGGTTTAACGGCGGCCATCAACCAGATGACCAAAACGACGATTGCTGAACAGGCCAGCCTGCAACAAAAGGCGTTATTTGATCAGGTGTTGCCAGCCGAACGCTATAACAATGCGCTGGCGCAGAGTTGCTACCTGGTGACGGCACCAGAGTTAGGTAAAGGTGAGCATCGGGTTTACATCGCTAAACAGGATGACAAGCCGGTAGCCGCCGTTCTGGAAGCGACCGCGCCGGATGGCTATTCCGGTGCGATTCAGCTACTGGTCGGAGCCGACTTTAACGGCACGGTACTTGGCACTCGCGTGACAGAACATCACGAAACGCCAGGGCTTGGCGATAAAATCGAACTGCGCCTTTCAGACTGGATCACCCATTTTGCGGGTAAAAAAATCAGCGGTGCTGACGACGCGCACTGGGCGGTGAAGAAAGATGGCGGTGATTTTGACCAGTTTACTGGGGCGACCATTACGCCTCGCGCGGTGGTGAATGCGGTAAAACGCGCCGGATTGTACGCTCAGACGTTACCGGCACAACTTTCTCAACTTCCTGCCTGTGGAGAATAAACCGTGAGCGAAATTAAAGATGTTATTGTTCAGGGGTTATGGAAGAACAACTCCGCACTGGTTCAGTTGCTTGGCCTCTGCCCACTGCTGGCGGTCACGTCCACTGCCACCAACGCTCTGGGTTTAGGGCTTGCGACGACACTGGTGCTGACGCTTACCAACCTGACTATCTCGACGCTGCGTCACTGGACGCCAGCTGAGATCCGTATCCCCATTTACGTCATGATCATCGCCTCGGTGGTCAGCGCCGTACAGATGCTGATCAACGCCTACGCCTTCGGCCTGTATCAATCGTTAGGGATTTTTATTCCACTGATTGTCACTAACTGTATCGTTGTGGGTCGCGCTGAAGCCTTCGCCGCCAAAAAAGGTCCGGCGCTTTCGGCTCTTGATGGTTTTTCGATAGGCATGGGCGCAACCTGCGCAATGTTCGTGCTGGGTTCACTACGCGAAATCATCGGCAACGGAACGTTGTTTGACGGTGCCGATGCGCTGTTGGGTAACTGGGCAAAAGTATTGCGGGTGGAGATCTTCCACACTGATTCCCCTTTCCTGCTGGCAATGTTACCACCAGGCGCATTTATTGGTCTGGGACTGATGCTGGCTGTGAAATATCTGATTGATGAAAAAATGAAAAAGCGCCGCGCTGAAGCAATCGCCGAACGCGGCTTGCCGAACGGTGAAACAGGGAATGTCTGATGAACAAAGCAAAACGCCTGGAGATCCTCACACGTCTGCGTGAGAACAATCCTCACCCCACAACCGAGCTTAATTTCAGTTCGCCTTTTGAATTGCTGATTGCCGTACTGCTTTCCGCTCAGGCCACCGATGTCAGCGTTAATAAGGCGACGGCGAAGCTCTACCCGGTGGCTAATACGCCTGCGGCAATGCTCGAACTGGGTGTTGACGGCGTAAAAACGTATATCAAAACTATTGGGTTATATAACAGCAAAGCGGAAAATATCATTAAGACCTGCCGTATCTTACTGGAACAGCATAATGGCGAAGTTCCGGAAGATCGCGCGGCGCTGGAGGCCTTACCCGGCGTTGGACGTAAAACAGCTAACGTGGTGTTAAATACCGCTTTCGGTTGGCCGACCATCGCTGTAGATACCCACATTTTCCGGGTCTGCAACCGCACCCAATTTGCGCCAGGAAAAAATGTCGAGCAGGTTGAGGAAAAATTGCTGAAAGTGGTTCCGGCAGAATTTAAAGTCGATTGCCACCACTGGTTAATTCTTCACGGGCGTTATACCTGCATTGCCCGCAAGCCGCGCTGTGGCTCCTGCATTATTGAAGATCTTTGTGAATACAAAGAGAAAGTTGACATCTGACACAAATAGATGGTGTCGTCTACCCATCCATTACCTTTCCTTATCTTCTTCAAAAACATCCCTCTAACGTTAATGATGCCGCCTCGCTGCGGCATCATCAGGCAATCCGTTTGTGAATAACCAAAAATGCAGGTTAATTGTTTTTTTAATAGCGAAATTTTCTATCTATTCGTGATCAAGATCACACTGATACTAAAATGTAAAAACAATGCATTTTAAAAGTTAAATTTGACAAAGCATTGATTCAATCCGTCCTGAAACCTACAAAACATTACACTGGCTATTTTTCAGATAATGGACTATCCCACTACATAAAACACCTTATAGCAGAACATATCGCCAAACTGGAATTATTACACTGTCTCAGTAGTGAAAAAATCTGCCTTTACGTTTTTTGAAAAATTTAACGCTGGATAACATTTCCCGGAGCCGATGAATTCTCCACGTCAGTTATATGTAACAGATTATTACAAAGGACTTGTCTGAAAGTGCAAGATAGTGAACATTACCTGCCGTTTCCCCTCCCACTATAACAATTGCGCGTATGTTTTTTAGACATCACGCGAGAAAGCACCCCCGTTAATATGGGATGTAAAAAAAGAGGTAAAAGTGTCCACTGCAAACCAAAAACCAACAGAAAGCGTCAGTTTGAACGCTTTCAAACAACCGAAGGCGTTCTATCTCATCTTCTCGATTGAGTTATGGGAACGTTTTGGTTATTACGGCCTACAAGGAATTATGGCTGTCTACCTGGTTAAACAACTGGGTATGTCTGAAGCGGATTCAATCACCCTTTTCTCTTCCTTTAGCGCCCTGGTTTATGGTCTGGTCGCTATCGGCGGCTGGTTAGGTGACAAGGTACTGGGTACTAAACGCGTTATTATGCTTGGTGCTATTGTACTGGCCATTGGTTATGCGCTGGTTGCATGGTCTGGTCACGACGCCGGTATCGTCTATATGGGTATGGCGGCTATTGCCGTAGGTAACGGCCTGTTTAAAGCCAACCCGTCTTCGCTGCTCTCTACTTGCTATGAGAAAAACGACCCGCGTCTGGACGGTGCATTTACCATGTACTACATGTCCGTCAACATCGGTTCTTTCTTCTCTATGATTGCAACCCCATGGCTGGCTGCCAAATATGGCTGGAGCGTCGCGTTCGCCCTTAGCGTAGTAGGTCTGTTAATCACTATCGTTAACTTCGCCTTCTGCCAACGCTGGGTTAAGCAGTACGGCTCAAAACCTGACTTTGAACCAGTCAACTACCGTAACCTGCTGCTGACCATTATTGGTGTTGTAGCCCTGATCGCAGTTGCAACCTGGCTGCTGCACAACCAGGAAGTAGCACGTATGGCGCTGGGCGTTGTTGCCCTGGGTATCGTGGTTATCTTCGGTAAAGAAGCGTTCGCCATGAAAGGTGCTGCGCGTCGTAAAATGATCGTCGCCTTCATCCTGATGCTTGAAGCAATCATCTTCTTCGTGCTGTACAGCCAGATGCCGACGTCGCTGAACTTCTTTGCGATTCGTAACGTTGAACACACTATTCTTGGTCTGGCCGTCGAGCCAGAGCAGTATCAGGCGCTGAACCCATTCTGGATCATCATTGGTAGCCCGATTCTGGCCGCTATCTATAACAAGATGGGCGATACCCTGCCGATGCCGACCAAGTTTGCAATCGGTATGGTGATGTGTTCTGGTGCGTTCCTGATCCTGCCGCTGGGTGCGAAATTCGCGTCTGACGCCGGTATCGTTTCTGTAAGCTGGCTGGTAGCTAGCTACGGCCTGCAGAGTATCGGTGAACTGATGATCTCTGGTCTGGGTCTGGCGATGGTTGCACAGCTCGTTCCGCAGCGTCTGATGGGCTTCATTATGGGTAGCTGGTTCCTGACCACTGCCGGTGCAAACCTGATTGGTGGTTATGTTGCGGGTATGATGGCTGTTCCGGATAACGTAACCGATCCGCTGATGTCGCTGGAAGTGTATGGTCGCGTGTTCTTGCAGATTGGTGTCGCCACTGCCGTTATTGCTGTGCTGATGCTGCTGACCGCGCCGAAACTGCATCGCATGACCCAGGACGATGCTGCAGACAAAGCGGCGAAAGCTGCCGTAGCGTAAATTTCAGGGAAACTCTTTTACAAGCCGCTAACTTTTCGTTAGCGGCTTTTTTTTTGTTCAGCAACGCACTACCATACTTTAAACCACAGCCAAAAGGAGTTACCGATGAAACTGTTCTACAAACCGGGCGCCTGCTCTCTTGCTTCCCATATCACCCTGCGTGAGAGCGGAAAGGACTTTACGCTCGTCAGTGTGGATTTGATGAAAAAACGTCTCGAGAACGGTGATGATTACTTTGCCATTAACCCTAAGGGACAGGTTCCTGCGTTGCTACTGGACGATGGTACTTTGCTGACGGAAGGCGTAGCAATTATGCAGTATCTTGCTGACAGTGTTCCCGACCGCCAGTTGCTGGCATCGGTAAACAGTATTTCTCGCTATAAAACCATCGAATGGCTGAACTATATCGCCACCGAATTGCATAAAGGGTTCACACCACTGTTCCGCCCGGATACCCCGGAAGAGTATAAACAGGCTGCCCGTGCACAATTGGAGAAAAAGCTGCAGTATGTTAACGACGCGCTGAAAGATGAGCACTGGATCTGCGGGCAACGTTTCACCATCGCTGACGCCTATCTGTTTACGGTTCTGCGCTGGGCATACGCGGTGAAACTGAATCTGGAGGGTTTAGAGCACATTGCAGCCTTTATGCAGCGTATGGCTGAAAGACCGGCGGTGAAAGCCGCGTTGACGGCGGAAGGCTTGCAGTAATCGTCATCGGCCCACAGGAAGCTGTGGGCCGAGGTATTTCAGAGCTTCGTTGCGCTGAAATAGTGTTCCGGTTTGGCTATACGATCTTGCGCGGCAACCACCTGCAGTTCATATTCCTGCATTGCTTTGGTGGTTACCATAATTTCGTATACTGCAGCCGTCACGTGTTCCAGTGCCTCCTGCAGCGTTGCCCCCTGCAACAATTTCACCAGCAGTAAACCGCTCGTCACATCACCAACACCTACCGGCTGGCGCATACCGAAATCGACCAGCGGACGGCTGATATGCCAGGCTTCATCAGCAGTAACCAGCAGCATTTCAAAACGATCTGTGCTGTAGCCCGCACGTGCAAGGTGTTTAACCAATACGATTTGTGGCCCTTGCGCAATAAGCTCACGCGCAGCGTTAACGGCCTCTTCGACGTTATGTACTGGATGTTCACAAAGAATTTCCAGCTCGACCAGATTCGGCGCGATGATATCGCTGGCTGGCATACCGTGACGGACATGAAATTCCGCCACGCCTGGCGCAACGATGCAACCTTTTTCCGGGTGCCCCATTACGGGATCGCAAAAATATTTCGCTTGTGGATTCGCCGCTTTTACCTGACGGACAATACCGAGGATATGTTCGCCCTGCTCCGCCGATCCCAGATAACCACTGAGTACGGCATCACAGGTGTGTAATTTATCAATGGCGGCAATGCCCTGCACAATTTCGGTTAAATGGCTGGGCGGCATCACACAGCCAGTCCATTTGCCGTATTGAGTATGATTAGAAAATTGAACGGTATTCAGCGGCCAGACATTCGCGCCCAGGCGGCGCATCGGAAACTCTGCCGCACTGTTACCCGCATGACCATAAACAACGTGAGACTGGATAGCGAGAATATTTTTCATTGTGCTCCCTGTATAAAAATCAGGGGAGTGATTTCTCACTCCCCCTTTCCACTTAGTGCATTATTTCCAGCAAATCAGACAGTAATTCTTTTTGCCGCGACGCAGTAAGGTATAACGACCAAACAGGCGATCTTCTTCTTTAAAGAAGTATTCAGGATCGGACTGTTTTTCACCGTTAATGGTGATGGCATTGGAGGCGATAGTTTTACGCGCCTGACCACGGGACGGTTGCAGTTCAGAATCGACCAGCGCCTGCATCAGATCAGCGCCTTTTTCCATCTCAACCATCGGTACGCCGTCCTGCGCCAGCTGTTCAAAGTCCGCTTCGCTAAGCGCACTCAAGGAACCGCTGAACAGACATTCGGTAATACGTTTCGCGGCTTGCAAACCTTCTTCACCGTGAACCAGACGCGTCACCTGCTCCGCCAGCACATACTGGGCGCGCGGTGCTTTGCCGCTGTTTTTATCTTCTTCTTCCAGGGCGTTGATCTCTTCAATGCTCATGAAAGTGAAGAACTTCAGGAAGCGGTAAACGTCGGCATCAGCGGTGTTGATCCAGAACTGGTAGAACTTGTACGGACTGGTCTTCTTCGGATCCAGCCATACTGCGCCGCCTTCAGTTTTACCAAATTTGGTGCCGTCAGCCTTGGTGATCAGCGGAACGGTCAGGCCAAAAACCTGATTCTGATGCAGGCGACGGGTCAGATCGATACCAGAGGTGATGTTACCCCACTGGTCAGAACCGCCAATCTGCAACGTAACACCATACTGTTTATTCAGACAGGCAAAGTCATAGCCCTGCAACAGGTTGTAAGAAAACTCGGTGAACGAAATACCCTGATCTTCACGGTTGAGACGCTGCTTAACCGCTTCTTTGTTGATCATCTGGTTAACGGAGAAGTGCTTACCGATATCGCGCAGGAAAGTCAGCACATTCATATTGCCGAACCAGTCATAGTTGTTCGCGGCGATAGCAGAGTTTTCTCCACAGTCGAAATCGAGGAACGGGGCAACCTGCTTGCGGATTTTGTCCACCCACTCCTGAACAGTTTCTTCGGTGTTCAGCTTACGCTCGGCAGCTTTGAAGCTTGGGTCGCCAATCAGACCTGTCGCGCCGCCTACCAGCGCAACCGGCTTGTGGCCCGCCTGCTGGAAGCGTTTCAGGCATAACAATGGAACAAGATGCCCCAAATGCAAGCTGTCAGCGGTAGGGTCGAAGCCGCAATAGAGCGCGATCGGGCCTTGCGCCAGTCGCTCTGCTAACGCTTCTTCGTCCGTCACCTGGGCCACCAGCCCCCGCTCTTGCAATTGTTTAATCAAGTTACTGCTTGCCATCAAAATCTCCATGTATATAACGACTGCACCTTTGCCGGTACACGACTTTTCGCCAGATGCGAAAGAGACATAGAATAAAGTGCCGGAATCAGGAGTGCCAGCGATTAAAGCAAGATTTTTGCATCTTTTCAGGGTGCGAGACGATCGATTTTCCACGCCTCATTTTCACGCTGGTACAAAAAGCGGTCATGCAGACGATGCTCACCGCCCTGCCAGAACTCAACCTGTTCAAGACTTACGCGAAAACCGCCCCAGAAACTCGGTAAAGGGACATCGCCCTGCTGAAACTTCTGCTTCAGCTCAAGAAATTTGCTCTCAAGGATCCCTCGCGCAGAGATACGGCTGGACTGCTTAGATACCCACGCGCCAATCTGGCTATCGCGCGGACGACTATGAAAATATTTCATCACTTCGAGAGTCGAAAGACGCTCCGCTTTACCGGTCACCATTACCTGGCGCTCAAGAGTATGCCACGGGAAAAGCAGGCTAACGCGCGGGTTATTTTCGATTTGATGCGCTTTGCGACTGCCGAGATTGGTGTAAAACACCATCCCTTTTTCGTCGTAATGTTTGAGTAACACGATGCGCTGATAAGGCTGACCATGTTCATCAACGGTTGCGACGACCATCGCGGTGGGGTCAACCAGCTTGGCTTCACAGGCCTGGGAGAGCCAGCGTTCAAAAAGGGTTAAAGGATCGGCGGGAAGATCGCGGCGGCGTAAACCGCCTTTGGTGTATTCACGGCGCAGATGCGCGATTTGCTGCAATTCGTCGTTATCAGACATGGTTTTCTTTACGGATTGTCAGTGGGTGACGCTATTGTGCGCCGCCCCTGGAAAAATCTCAACGCTGCGGATTTTGTAACTGACAGTTATTCAAGACGATGCGGTCACGCTTATAGACCGTTGCCTCATCACCTTTTGACCAGAAAACATAAATGCCATCGGTATAACGTGCGCCAGAGGCTGAAATTCCCTGTTTAAGGTGAATTAATTGATTGTCGTAGACAAAACTGACTTCCTGACGCGGATTATTCAGTTTTACCGTCAACGGTTTTTCATCACACTGGTATTCCAGCGTATCAGTTTGCATACGTTCAACCAGTTGATTAAACGCGCCACAGCCAGTGAGAAGCACCGGCAAACAGATCAGTAACAGTTTTTTCATAAACACATCCCGAAGACTTTCCTGGTCCGGAGAGCAAAACGCTCTCCTCAACTTCCAAGTGTAACGGCAGACGCAGTAGGAAAAATTCAGTTAACTCTGATATCGCGGGTTTGCAGGGAAAATTGCGCCCAGCACCGTCGCCTCGCTTGCGCCGGTGACCGAAGGCAGGTTGCCGGGTAGCCCCGCCAGCGTCCGCCAGGCAAGCCACGCGAAGGCCAATGCTTCCATGTCATCACCACTAATGCCGACGGCGTCAGTGGTGGTCACTTCGGTTCCTGGCAGCAAGGCAGCAAGTCGCGTCATCACCAATGGATTACGGCTTCCGCCACCACAGACCATCAAACGATCGCAGCCGCCACTCAATAATACCTGTTCAGAAATGGTCACGGCAGTAAGTTCCGCCAGCGTCGCCTGGACATCGCGCGCATCAACACCCGGGAAATGGCGCAAATGCCGTTCCAGCCAACCGTAGTTAAAGTATTCGCGCCCGGTGCTTTTCGGCGCGGATTGGGAAAAATACGCATCACTAAGCATATTCTGCAACAGTGGCAAAATAACTTTACCCGCTCGCGCCCACTCAGCGTCTTTATCGTAAGGTTTCCCGGCCTGACGCCAGATCCACGCATCCATCAACATGTTACCTGGACCGGTATCGTATCCCCCCACCGGCTGCCCTGGAATCAACAACGACAAATTGGCGATACCACCAATGTTGAGAACCATTCGCCGCTCTGTCGGATGAGCCAGCAATGCGTGATGAAACGCTGGCACCAGCGGCGCACCCTGACCACCTAAGGCGATATCGCGACGGCGAAAATCACCAACGACAGTAATTCCAGTGCGCGCCACAATTTGATTGTTATCACCAATCTGTAGAGTATGCGGTGCAACGCCAGTAGGTTCGTGCCAGACAGTCTGTCCGTGACACCCGATGGCGACGATATCTTTTGGCTGCAAATTTTCTTGCTTGAGCAGTGCGTTAACGGCATCGGCAAACAAGCGACCAAGTTGAGCATCCAGTTGACCGAACTGAGAAAGCGTAAGCTGCTGCCCCTGACAAATATCCAGTACTGCTTGTTTAAGTGATGGGGGAATCGGCCAGCTCAAACTTGCCAACTGCGCCACCCTGTGTTCATCGATAGTCGCCAGTACAACATCGACACCATCCAGGCTAGTACCTGACATTACGCCAATAAAGCGGCCTGATTTCATAGTTCATCCTTTTTCAACCTGTCGTTTGCGCTCCACTCAAACACAAACCTCTCACGAATTCCATGCATGAGCGCCGATTTTTACCATTACCAGGAAAACATTATATTCATATCAATAATTACTATGAATGTTTTGTTTATACTTGGTTAACCGTATTCTAATTATGATTCCATCATGTTTTAGTGGAACATGTAATCATAGTTATACCAATGCCATTTACTTTGGCCATGAGGGATGCTTGTGAGGCGTTTCATGGTAATCAGGAGATTTTTCAATGATTAAGCGCGTACTGGTTGTATCAATGGTAGGTCTGTCTCTTGTCGGTTGTGTTAATAACGATACCCTTTCTGGCGATGTCTATACCGCCTCTGAAGCGAAGCAAGTGCAGAATGTCAGCTATGGCACAATCGTTAATGTACGACAGGTACAAATTCAGGGCGGTGATGATTCCAACGTTATCGGCGCAATTGGCGGTGCGGTTCTCGGTGGCTTCCTTGGGAATACCGTTGGTGGCGGAACTGGGCGTTCTCTGGCAACTGCGGCAGGCGCTATCGCAGGTGGCGTAGCGGGTCAGGGCGTGCAGAGCGCAATGAACAAAACTCAGGGTGTGGAGTTGGAAATTCGTAAAGATGATGGCAACACCATTATGGTGGTACAGAAACAGGGCAATACCCACTTCTCTCCGGGACAACGTGTTATCCTGGCCAGCAACGGTAGCCAGGTGACTGTCTCTCCGCGCTAAATAAGTTGACGTGTGGTCAGGTCACTGACCACACGCCTTCTTCATTTCACCCTTTGGCCTGCAGCTCAGTAATATTATGCTCAAGTTTTGCAATGAGCTTAATCAACTGTTCTACTTCCTCTGCGGAAATTCCATGCAATATTTCCGCCCGGGTTTTGTTAATAACCGCTTCCATTTCGCTAATCAGCGGCTCCGCTTTTTCCGTCAGTTTAATACGTTTAGCCCGACGATCGCTGGCGCAAGTTTGACGCGAAATTAACCCTTTTTCTTCCAGTTGGTCCAGCGTACGAACCAGTGAAGGCTGCTCAATGCCGATCGCTTTTGCCAGTTGAATTTGCGACTGGTCTGGAGGTAACTGATGGATATTGTGCAACGTTACCCAATGGGTTTGCGTTAACTCCAGCGGTTTCAGGCGATGGTCTATCAGAGCACGCCATATGCGCACCAACCGTGCCAGATCAGAACCTAGTGGCGATTCCAATTTCATCTCCTTATAATTAGCTTGCTAAGATATTATACAGCTTTTAGAATAGTGTGCAGCAATTGTATTGCTAAAACAAATGTATTGCTGCATTTGCTTACCGTCAGACATGCTTTTCAGAAATTGCGCGTAACTTTTTCGCACTTAAAGAATATTTATTAATCTAACGCAATATATTCGGTCGTAAAGGAATCTATTTTGTGAAGTTTATGCTTAATGCAACGGGATTGCCCTTACAAGATCTGGTGTTCGGTGCGTCCGTCTATTTTCCTCCGTTTTTCAAAGCGTTCGCGCTTGGATTTGTCCTCTGGCTTGTTATACACCGCCTGCTTCGCGGCTGGATCTACGCCGGTGACATCTGGCATCCCTTGTTAATGGATTTATCGCTGTTTGCGATTTGCGTTTGCCTTGCTCTGGCAATACTGATTGCGTGGTAACTATGTCAATTAAAACAATTAAGTATTTCTCAACAATTATTGTAGCGGTTGTTGCGATTCTTGCCGGATGGTGGCTATGGAACTATTACATGCAGTCACCGTGGACACGCGACGGAAAAATACGCGCAGAACAGGTTTCTATCACGCCTCAGGTGTCTGGACGTATTGTTGCGATGAATATAAAAGACAACCAGTTGGTTAATGCTGGTGATATTTTACTCACCATCGATAAAACGCCCTTCCAGATAGCCGAACTGAACGCCCAGGCTCAGTTAACGAAAGCGCAATCTGACCTCGCCAAAGCCAATAACGAAGCTAATCGTCGCCGTCATCTCTCACATAATTTTATCTCTGCCGAAGAGCTGGATACCGCTAACCTCAATGTTAAAGCGATGCAGGCCAGTGTTGATGCCGCACAGGCGACGCTTGAACAGGCACAATGGCAACTGGCGCAAACGGAAATTCGCGCTCCGGTGAGTGGATGGGTAACTAATCTCACTACCCGCATCGGCGACTACGCCGACACCGGAAAACCCCTGTTTGCCCTGGTGGATAGCCATTCGTTTTACGTCATTGGTTATTTTGAAGAAACCAAATTGCGCCATATCCACGACGGTGCACCAGCACAAATTACGCTCTATAGCGACAACAAAACGTTACAGGGTCACGTTTCCAGTATCGGTCGGGCGATTTATGATCAGAGCATTGAAAGTGATTCCAGCCTGATTCCGGATGTGAAACCTAACGTCCCCTGGGTGCGTCTCGCCCAACGCGTTCCCGTCCGCTTTGCTCTGGATAATGTTCCCAGCGATGTCACGCTGGTATCCGGTACAACATGTAGCATCGCCGTAGGTCAATAATGAACGCATCGTTATGGTCCTTGCGCAATTTGCCCTGGTGCAGGGCCTCGCTGGCGCAATGGCGTTATGCGTTACGCAATACCATTGCCATGTGCCTGGCGCTGACGGTTGCCTATTATTTAAATCTCGATGAACCCTACTGGGCGATGACCTCGGCTGCGGTGGTAAGCTTTCCCACCGTTGGCGGTGTCATCAGCAAAAGTCTCGGACGCATCGCTGGTAGTTTGCTGGGAGCCATCGCGGCACTGATTCTTGCCGGGCATACGCTTAACGAGCCGTGGTTTTTTCTATTGAGCATGTCGGCGTGGCTTGGCTTTTGTACCTGGGCTTGCGCGCACTTCACGAATAACGTGGCGTATGCCTTCCAACTGGCGGGCTACACTGCGGCCATTATCGCCTTTCCGATGGTCAATATCACGGAAGCAAGCCAGTTATGGGATATCGCTCAGGCACGCGTTTGCGAAGTCATCGTCGGTATTCTCTGCGGCGGCATGATGATGATGATCCTGCCGAGTAGCTCCGACGCCACTGCGCTTTTAACCGCGTTGAAAAACATGCATGCCCGTTTACTGGAACATGCCAGCTTGCTCTGGCAGCCTGAAACAACCGATGCCATTCGCACAGCACATGAAGGAATCATTGGGCAAATATTAACCATGAATTTGCTGCGCATTCAGGCGTTCTGGAGTCACTATCGTTTCCGCCAGCAAAATGCACGCCTGAATGCGCTACTCCACCAGCAATTACGCATGACCAGCGTCATCTCCAGCCTGCGACGTATGTTGCTCAACTGGTCATCAACGCCCGCCGCCACACGTGAAATTCTCGAACAGTTGCTGACGGCGCTTGCCAGTTCGCAAACTGATTTTTACACCGTCGCACGTATCATTGCCCCACTGCGCCCAACCAACTTAGCCGACTATCGGCACGTCGCCTTCTGGCAGCGACTACGCTATTTTTGCCGCCTTTATCTGCAAAGCAGTCAGGAACTACATCGTCTGGAAAGCGGTACAGATGATCGTGCCAGACTCCCACGAACAGCCGGCCTGGCACGTCATACCGATAACGCCGAAGCTATGTGGAGTGGACTGCGCACATTTTGTACGTTGATGATAATTGGCGCATGGAGTATTACCTCGCAATGGGATGCCGGTGCCAATGCATTAACACTGGCAGCAATTAGCTGCGTACTCTACTCCGCCGTCGCGGCACCGTTTAAGTCACTGTCGCTACTTATGCGCACGCTGGTATTACTTTCGCTATTTAGCTTTGTGGTTAAGTTTGGTCTGATGGTTCAGATTAGCGACCTGTGGCAATTTTTGCTGTTTCTCTTCCCGCTACTGGCGACGATGCAACTTCTCAAATTACAGATGCCAAAATTTGCCGCGTTGTGGGGACAACTGATCGTATTTATGGGTTCGTTCATCGCTGTCACTAATCCCCCGGTGTATGATTTTGCTGACTTTCTTAACGATAATCTGGCGAAAATTGTTGGCGTGGCACTGGCGTGGTTAGCGTTCGCCATTCTGCGACCTGGATCTGATGCCCGTAAAAGTCGTCGTCATATTCGCGCACTGCGCCGGGATTTTGTCGACCAACTAAGCCGCCATCCAACCCTGAGTGAAAGCGAATTTGAATCGCTCACTTATCACCACGTTAGTCAGTTGAGCAACAGCCAGGATGCACTGGCTCGCCGTTGGTTATTACGCTGGGGCGTGGTGCTGCTGAACTGTTCACATGTTGTCTGGCAATTGCGGGACTGGGAATCGCGTTCCGATCCGTTATCGCGAGTGCGGGATAACTGTATTTTTCTGTTGCGGGAAGTAATGAATGAGCGTGGCGTTCAGCAAAAATCACTGGCGGCCACACTTGAAGAATTACAGCGGATATGCGACAGCCTTGCCCACCATCATCAACCCGCAGCCCGTGAGCTGGCGGCGATTGTCTGGCGTCTGTACTGCTCGCTTTCGCAACTTGAGCAAGCGCCGCCGCAAGGTACGCTGACCTCTTAATTACTTAATGACACCACAGGCATAGCGTTCACCGCCACCGCCCAGCAGTTTTGGTTGATCGGACATATTATCGCCGCCAACGTGGATCATCAGCGCCTTGTCTTTGATTTCATCAAGTGATTTCAGACGAGGCGCGATGACGGCATCGGTTGCTTTACCGTCATTGTTAACCACCAGTGCCGGCAGATCGCCTAAGTGTCCTGCACCTTCTGGCCCTTCATGCTTACCAGTATTTTGTGGATCAAGATGCCCGCCTGCGGATTCTGCGGCGCTGGCTTTGCCATCTTTCATTGCTGGCTGGCAGCTTCCTTTGGCATGAATATGGAAGCCATGCTCACCGGGTGGTAATGCTTTCAGATCGGGTGAAAACTCCAGACCTTTATCGGTTTCAGTAATTGTTACACTACCGATTGACTGCCCAACCCCTTGCGACGTGACGAGGTTCATCTCGACTTTTTCACTGGCAGCTTGTGCGCCGGTTGCAACAACCAGCGCCAGAATGGCCAGACTAAAACGTTTCATAGGACCTCCGTTCAATGTGCATACCCGTTAAGTGTAAACCAGTGACACATATTTGAACGGCGGCTATTCCTAAAAGTGTTTACGGTACGTCGTAACCCAGTGCCGCTTTACGGATACGGAACCATTGTTGGCGGGTCATTTTCAATGTTTCCGCTTCGACAGCAGCCCGCACGCGCTCAATTTTACCGGAGCCGATAATCGGCAGCGGCTGCGATGGCAGACGCAATATCCAGGCATAAACCACCTGCTCGATAGAGCCCGCGTTTAATTCTTCCGCCACCACAGCAAGTTCATCACGTAGCGGCCTGAAATAATCATCATTAAACAGACGACCACCGCCAAGACAAGACCAGGCCATCGGGCGAATACGCAGTTGTTGCAGTTGGTCGAGCGTGCCATCCAGCAGTAACGGCTGATGCACCGGGGATATTTCCACCTGATTAGTGGCAAGGGTAAACGGCAAGCGCGATTGCAACAGCGCAAATTGCGCAGGCGTGAAGTTGGAGACGCCAAAATGGCGTACTTTTCCGCTCTGATGCAGATGTTTAAACGCATCTGCCACTTCATCGGCATCCATTAGCGGGTCGGGGCGATGGATCAGCAGCAGATCCAGATGATCGGTCGCAAGATTAATCAGCGACTGTTCGGCGCTCTTAATGATGTGGTCGCGGTCAGTGATGTAATGACCAATGACGTTTTCTTCACGCGCGGTCGTCGCGATACCGCATTTACTGACGATTTCCATCCGTTCACGCAGGTGAGGCGCCAGTTTCAACGCCTCGCCAAACGCCGCTTCGCACTGATAGCCACCATAAATATCAGCGTGATCCACAGTAGTCACGCCGAGATCCAGATGCTCTTCAATAAAACTGACTAACTGGCGGGCGGACATATTCCAGTCCATCAATCGCCAGTAGCCCATCACAAAACGGGAAAACTCCGGGCCTTGCGGCGCAATAGTAATACGCTGAACCATAATCGCTTCCTCTTATCAGATATGAGAGGAGTATACGCAAGATTAGGCTCAAAAGAGTGATGGTTGCTCAGGTTCGTCTGATGGCGCTGGCTTATTCGCGCGTAATTTACGCATAAGTCGTTGCCGACAAAGGCGCAACACTTCTTGTTTTTCGCCATCGCTCATTTTATTCCAGTTAAAACGCTCATCCCGGCTACGATAACAGCCACGGCAAAATCCGCGTTCATCGGACTGGCAAATTCCCCGGCACGGGCTCTGGACGGGAAAGAACTCTAATTGCTCCGCCACTTCGCCCTCCTAAGATAAGATTATTACCACTATTGAAGCTGTTAATGCCCAAAGTAGCAACTTTACTTGCACTAGACCGACCGGTCTACTACACTCAAACACATGAATAAACACACCGAACATGATACTCGCGAACACCTCCTGGCTACGGGTGAGCAGCTTTGCCTGCAACGTGGATTCACCGGGATGGGATTAAGCGAGTTACTGAAAATCGCTGAAGTGCCGAAAGGGTCGTTCTATCACTACTTTCGCTCTAAAGAAGCGTTTGGCGTTGCCATGCTTGAGCGTCATTACGCGGCGTATCACCTGCGACTAGCGGAGTTGCTGCAATCCGGCGAAGGTAACTACCGCGACCGCATACTGGCTTATTACCAGCAGACACTTAACCAGTTTAGCCAGCATGGAACTATCAGCGGATGCCTGACAGTAAAGCTCTCTGCCGAAGTGTGCGATCTGTCAGAAGATATGCGCAGCGCGATGGATAAAGGCGCTCGTGGCGTGATCGCCCTGCTCTCTCAGGCACTGGAAAATGGCCGTGCCAGCCACTGTTTAACCTTTTGTGGTGAACCGCTACAACAAGCGCAAGTACTTTACGCGCTGTGGCTGGGCGCCAATCTGCAGGCCAAAATTTCGCGCAGTTCCGGGCCGCTGGAAAACGCGCTAACACATGTAAAAACCATTATTGCGACGCCTGCCGTTTAGCAGGCATTTTTTTCATCACCAGACGACCGGGAGCCTTTATGTCATCTGAAAAACTGTATTCCCCACTGCAAGTGGGCGCGATCACGGCGGCAAACCGTATTTTTATGGCCCCTCTGACACGTCTGCGCAGCATTGAGCCGGGTGACATCCCTACTCCGTTGATGGCGGAATACTATCGCCAACGTGCCAGTGCCGGCTTGATTATTAGCGAAGCCACTCAAGTTTCCGCTCAGGCAAAAGGGTATGCGGGCGCACCTGGTATTCATAGCCCGGAGCAAATCGCGGCATGGAAAAAAATCACCGCTGGTGTTCATGCTGAAAATGGTCATATCGCCGTACAGCTTTGGCATACGGGGCGCATTTCTCACGCCAGCCTGCAACCTGGCGGCCAGGCTCCGGTAGCACCTTCGGCACTTAGTGCGGGAACGCGTACTTCTCTGCGCGATGAAAATGGTCAGGCGATCCGCGTCGAGACATCTATGCCGCGTGCACTGGAGCTGAAAGAGATTCCGGGGATCGTCAATGATTTCCGTCAGGCCATTGCTAACGCGCGTGAAGCCGGTTTTGATCTGGTAGAGCTTCACTCCGCTCACGGTTATTTACTGCATCAGTTCCTGTCGCCTTCTTCAAACCATCGTACCGATCAGTACGGCGGTAGCGTGGAAAATCGCGCACGTCTGGTACTGGAAGTTGTTGATGCCGGGATTGAAGAATGGGGTGCCGATCGCATTGGCATTCGCGTTTCGCCAATCGGTACTTTCCAGAATACGGATAACGGCCCGAATGAAGAAGCCGATGCACTGTATCTGATTGAACAACTGGGCAAACGCGGCATTGCTTATCTGCATATGTCCGAACCTGACTGGGCAGGCGGCAAACCATATACCGAGGCTTTCCGCGAAAAAGTACGCGCCCGTTTCCACGACCCGATTATCGGGGCTGGTGCATATACGGTAGAAAAAGCGGAAACGCTGATCGGCAAAGGGTTAATTGATGCGGTGGCATTTGGTCGCGACTGGATTGCGAATCCGGATCTGGTCGCTCGCCTGCAGCGCAAAGCCGAACTTAACCCACAGCGTGCCGAAAGTTTCTACGGCGGCGGCGCAGAAGGTTATACCGATTACCCTACGCTGTGATCTAACATTGCGAGCGGCGCAAAGCCGCCGCTATACTAAAACAACATTTTGAATCTGTTAGCCATTTTGAGGATATAAAGATGCGTCTTCTTCACACCATGCTGCGCGTTGGCGATCTGCAACGCTCCATCGATTTTTATACCAACGTGCTGGGCATGAAACTGCTGCGTACCAGCGAAAACCCGGAATATAAATACTCACTGGCGTTTGTTGGCTACGGCCCGGAAACCGAAGAAGCGGTGATTGAGCTGACCTATAACTGGGGCGTGGATAAATACGAACTCGGCACCGCTTATGGTCACATCGCCCTTAGCGTTGATAACGCCGCTGAAGCGTGCGAAAAAATCCGTCAGAACGGCGGTAACGTGACCCGTGAAGCCGGTCCGGTAAAAGGCGGTACTACGGTTATCGCATTTGTGGAAGATCCGGACGGTTATAAAATTGAATTGATCGAAGAGAAAGACGCCGGTCGCGGTCTGGGCAACTAATCTCCTGCCGGGCGTGCACTCATCACGCCCGCATCTTTACTGCATCGGCAAGTAATATTTGTCATAATGCGCGCTGCAATTTATCCGTATTAAGAGAATCAGATGTCCGATAACGCTCAACTTACCGGTCTGTGCGACCGTTTTCGTGGTTTTTATCCTGTTGTGATCGATGTTGAAACAGCCGGATTTAACGCCAAAACCGATGCGCTGCTTGAGATTGCCGCCATCACCCTGAAAATGGATGAACAAGGCTGGCTGATGCCGGACACCACATTACATTTCCACGTCGAGCCGTTTGTCGGCGCTAATTTGCAACCAGAAGCCCTCGCCTTCAACGGCATTGACCCGAACGATCCCGATCGTGGCGCGGTCAGTGAATACGAGGCACTGCATGAGATTTTTAAAGTTGTACGTAAAGGCATTAAAGCGAGCGGCTGTAACCGTGCCATTATGGTGGCGCACAACGCCAATTTCGACCACAGCTTTATGATGGCCGCCGCAGAACGCGCCTCACTGAAACGTAACCCGTTCCACCCTTTCGCCACTTTTGACACTGCTGCACTGGCCGGGCTGGCGCTCGGACAAACCGTATTATCAAAAGCCTGCCAGACCGCTGGCATGGAGTTTGACAGCACTCAGGCACACTCCGCGCTGTACGATACCGAACGCACCGCTGTGCTGTTTTGTGAAATCGTCAACCGCTGGAAACGGCTGGGAGGTTGGCCGCTGCCTGCCGCCGAAGCCGAAGAGGTGTAATCGAGTCGATGCCTGATGACATGCAATGAATCAGGCATCTATAGTGAGGCTATTCCACGCATCATGCATGATATTCACGGGGAATAGCGTTAATGGCAGATAACCCAAATCCTTCATCGTCGCTGCCGGACGTTTTTTCACCGGCGACCCGCGACTGGTTTCTTCGCGCCTTTAAACAGCCGACCGCTGTTCAGTCACAAACCTGGCATGTGGCGGCACACGGTGAACATGCGCTGGTGATTGCACCGACAGGTTCCGGAAAAACGCTGGCCGCTTTTCTCTACGCCCTCGATCAACTCTTCCGCGAAGGCGGAGAACATGCAAGCGAAGCGCATAAGCGTAAAACCTCGCGCATCCTCTATATTTCACCAATTAAAGCCTTAGGCACCGACGTTCAACGCAACTTACAGATCCCGTTACAGGGCATTGCGGATGAGCGGCGGCGGCGTGGCGAAATGGAAGTCAACATTCGTGTGGGTATCCGCACTGGCGATACTCCCGCACAAGAACGCAGCAAACTGACCCGTAATCCGCCGGATATTCTGATAACCACGCCCGAATCACTCTATCTGATGCTGACCTCCCGCGCACGCGAAACGCTACGCGGCGTCGAAACGGTAATTATTGATGAAGTCCACGCGGTAGCGGGCAGTAAACGTGGTGCGCATCTGGCGTTAAGTCTGGAGCGACTCGATGCGCTGCTCCACACCTCAGCACAGCGAATTGGCCTTTCTGCCACTGTGCGCTCAGCCAGCGATGTGGCGGAATTTCTGGGTGGCGATCGCCCGGTCACGGTAGTCAACCCGCCCGCAATGCGCCATCCGCAAATCCGGATTGTCGTTCCTGTCGCCAATATGGATGATGTCTCATCAGTCACCATCGGCACCGGCGAAGACAGCCATGCAGGCAGAGAAGGATCAATTTGGCCATATATTGAAACCGGCATTCTTGATGAAGTGTTGCGCCATCGCTCGACCATTGTTTTCACCAATTCTCGCGGACTGGCGGAAAAACTGACGGCACGACTAAATGAGCTTTACGCTGCACGATTACAGCGTTCCCCGACTATCGCCGTTGATGCGGCAAATTTTGAGTCTACCTCCGGCGCAACCTCTAACCGCGTGCAAAGTAGCGACGTTTATATTGCCCGTTCGCATCACGGTTCCGTCTCTAAAGAACAACGAGCAATCACCGAACAGGCGCTGAAATCGGGTGAATTACGCTGCGTGGTCGCCACTTCCAGTCTCGAACTGGGGATTGATATGGGCGCGGTGGATCTGGTGATTCAGGTGGCAACGCCGCTTTCTGTTGCCAGTGGGTTACAACGCATTGGGCGCGCCGGACACCAGGTCGGTGGCATCTCCAACGGGCTTTTCTTCCCCCGAACCCGGCGTGATTTAATCGATTCCGTCGTCATTGTGGAGTGTATGTTCGCAGGCAAGCTGGAAAACCTTACACCACCGCATAATCCACTCGACGTTCTGGCGCAGCAAACTGTTGCCGCTGCGGCGATGGACGCATTACAGGTGGACGAATGGTACGCCCGCGTGCGCCGTGCCGCACCGTGGAAAGATCTACCGAGGCGCGTTTTTGACACCACGCTGGATATGCTTTCCGGGCGCTATCCTTCTGGTGATTTTTCCGCTTTTCGCCCAAAACTTATCTGGGATCGGGAAAGTGGAATATTAACTGCGCGTCCAGGCGCCCAACTGCTGGCGGTGACCAGCGGTGGCACCATTCCGGATCGTGGCATGTACAGCGTGTTATTACCGGAAGGTGAAGAACAGGCCGGATCTCGTCGGGTAGGAGAACTGGATGAAGAGATGGTGTATGAATCGCGGGTGAATGACATTATCACCCTCGGTGCTACCTCCTGGCGGATCCAGCAAATTACCCGCGATCAGGTGATTGTGACGCCTGCGCCCGGACGCTCCGCCAGACTTCCCTTCTGGCGCGGCGAAGGAAACGGACGTCCGTCTGAATTAGGCGAGATGATCGGCGATTTTCTCCATTTGCTGGCGGATGGCGCGTTCTTTTCCGGGAGTATTCCCCCGTGGCTGGCGGAAGAAAATACGCTCGCCAATATTAAGGGACTGATTGACGAGCAGCGCAAAGCAACGGGCATTGTTCCTGGCAGCCGTCATCTGGTTCTCGAACGGTGCCGTGATGAAATTGGCGACTGGCGTATTATTTTGCACTCTCCCTATGGGAGACGCGTGCATGAACCCTGGGCGCTGGCGATTGCAGGACGAATACATGCACTATGGGGCGCTGACGCCTCAGTAGTTGCCAGTGATGACGGCATTGTTGCGCGCATTCCTGACACCGATGGTAAATTGCCTGACGCCGCCATTTTCTTGTTTGAACCAGAAAAATTGCTGCAAATTGTCCGCGAAGCGGTAGGCAGCTCGGCTCTTTTCGCCGCTCGTTTCCGTGAATGTGCCGCGCGGGCATTGCTGATGCCCGGCCGCACGCCGGGGCATCGCACGCCACTGTGGCAACAACGACTACGAGCCAGCCAGTTGCTGGAAATCGCCCAGGGTTATCCTGATTTTCCGATCATTCTCGAAACCCTACGTGAATGCCTGCAAGATGTTTATGATCTTCCCGCGCTGGAACGTTTGATGCGTCGCCTGAACGGTGGCGAAATACAAATATCCGATGTAACGACTACTACGCCCTCGCCTTTCGCCGCCAGTTTATTGTTCGGCTATGTCGCGGAATTTATGTACCAGAGCGACGCCCCGCTGGCAGAGCGCCGGGCATCCGTACTGTCGCTGGACAGCGAGTTACTGCGCGATCTACTCGGTCAGGTCGATCCGGGTGAATTACTCGACCCGCAGGTCATACGCCAGGTGGAAGAAGAGTTACAGCGGCTAGCGGCTGGCAGAGAAGCGAAAGGTGAAGAAGGTTTGTTTGACCTGCTACGCGAACTGGGGCCAATGACCGTTGAGGATCTGGTACAACGGCATACAGGCAGCAGTGAAGAGATTGAGACGTATGTGGAAAACCTTCTCGCGGCAAAACGAATCTTCCCGGCGATGATTGCAGGTCAGAAGCACCTGGCCTGCATGGATGACGCAGCCAGGCTACGAGACGCCCTCGGTGTACCATTGCCGCACTCACTACCCGAAATCTACCTGCACCGCGTAAATTACCCGCTTCGCGATCTCTTTCTGCGCTATCTCCGGACTCATGCTCTGGTCACGGCGGAACAACTTGCCCGTGATTTTGGCCTCGGTATTGCCATTGTCGAAGAGCAACTTCAGCAACTGCGCGAACGGGGGCTGGTGATGAATCTGCAACAAGACGTCTGGGTGAGCGACGAAGTTTTCCGTCGTCTGCGCTTACGCTCGCTGCAGGCTGCCAGAGAAGCGACGCGTCCAGTTCCGTCTACAGTCTATGCGCGATTGCTGCTGGAACGTCAGGGCGTGTTGCCCGCTACCGATGGCAGCCCGGCGCTTTTTGCCGCAACGTCTACAGGCGTTTATGAGGGGGTGGATGGTGTCATGCGGGTAATCGAACAACTTGCCGGTGTTGGTTTACCCGCCTCGCTCTGGGAAAGCCAGATCCTGCCAGCCCGCGTGCGCGACTATTCGCCAGAAATGCTCGATGAACTGTTGGCAACCGGCGCAGTTATCTGGTCGGGGCAAAAAAAACTGGGCGATGATGACGGTCTGGTGGCTCTGCATTTGCAGGAATATGCCGCAGAATCGTTAACACCAGTAGAAAATGATCACGCAAAACGTTCAGCGATTCAGCAAGCGATTATCGCGGTTCTGGCTGACGGCGGCGCCTGGTTTGCGCAACAAATCGCTCAACGGGTAGGCGAGAAAATCGGTCAACCGGTAGATGCTTCGCCCCTGCAAGAAGCGTTATGGGAGCTGGTCTGGCAAGGCGTCATTTCCTGCGATATTTGGGCACCGTTACGCGCCCTCACCCGCAGCAGTACCAGCGCGCGTCCCTCAACTCGCCGCAGTCACCGGGCTCGGCGTGGACGTCCTGCCTATACGTCGTCCATCTCGCCACTGGTATCTTACAACACGCCGAAGCTGGCTGGACGCTGGTCGTTATTACAGGTGGAGCCACTGAACGATACTGAAAGGATGCTGGCGCTGGCGGAAAATATGCTCGACCGCTACGGCATCGTCAGTCGTCAGGCGGTGATAGCCGAGAATATCCCTGGCGGATTTCCGTCAATGCAAACGCTTTGTCGCAGCATGGAAGACTCCGGGCGAATTATGCGTGGTCGTTTTGTTGAAGGTCTTGGCGGCGCGCAATTTGCTGATCGCCTGACTATTGACCGATTGCGCGATCTGGCGACACAAGCCACGCAGACGCGGCACTATACGCCAGTGGCGCTCTCTGCCAACGATCCGGCTAATGTGTGGGGAACTCTCCTGCCCTGGCCTGCACATCCGGCAACGCTGGTTCCAACGCGTCGGGCGGGTGCGCTGGTGGTCGTTTCTGGCGGCAAATTGTTACTCTATCTGGCGCAAGGTGGCAAAAAAATGCTGGTCTGGCAGGAAAAAGAGGAATTACTCGCCCCAGAGGTTTTCCAGGCGCTGACTACCGCACTGCGTCGCGAACCACGGCTGCGCTTTACGCTGACAGAAGTGAATGATCAACCCGTCCGGCAAACGCCGATGTTTACGCTGCTGCGTGAAGCGGGATTTTCAAGTTCGCCACAAGGGCTGGATTGGGGATAGATAAAGCACTGACGGATGCTTGTTTGCATCCGTCAGTATTGCAGGACGGATTACTCCGCGTCCGGCTCTTCAGACTTGTATTTAGCAGCAGTTTCTTTGATCAGCTGTTGCAGTTCGCCGCGCTGATACATTTCGATCACGATATCACAGCCGCCTACCAGTTCGCCGTCAACCCACAGTTGCGGGAAAGTCGGCCAGTTAGCGTATTTCGGCAGTTCCGCACGAATGTCCGGATTTTGCAGGATATCAACATAGGCAAAACGTTCGCCACATGCGGCAAGCGCCTGGACTGCCTGGGCAGAGAAACCGCAGCTCGGCAGTTTCGGTGAACCTTTCATGTACAGCAGGATCGGGTTTTCAGCAATCTGGCGTTGGATTTTTTCGATAGTGGTGCTCATTGTCTTGCTTCCTCAAACTTCTTTACGGCAGTAATCTGACATTGTAGCGGGTCAGTGCGGCAACGGAAAATAACATTTTCATCACGCTTTTGCTATTTTATCCCTTTGCTCTATATGTTGCATTTCAAATATTCTTTTCTTCTCTGGCACGCAGCAACGTGGTGTTTTTATAACCATTTTTAGCTTTGCCTGCTGCATTTTTTTGCGCTCGCCGACGAAACGTATTTTTTAACAATAAAAGCTATTAACTTTCTCTTCTTCTATGCATTAGAATCATCAAGTTTTGTAAATCAGACGCAGGCATGATAGACCTGCCTTAACAGAGGGACGCTCAGTGGCGCGGATAAACCGTATTTCGATCACGCTCTGTGCTTTACTTTTTACCACCCTGCCTTTAACGCCTATGGCACATGCTTCAAAGCAAGCCAGGGAGAGTTCTGCTACCACTCACATCACCAAAAAAGCAGATAAAAAGAAAAGCACGGCAACCACCAAAAAGACCAATAAAGCCAGCCAGAAAACAGCGAAAAAAGCCGCCAGTAAAAGTACTACTAAAAATAAAACTGCTTCTTCCGTTAAAAAATCCTCCATTACAGCTTCTAAAAACGCCAAAACTCGCAGCAAACAAGCCGTCAATAAAACGGCGTCAGTCAGCTTTACGGAAAAATGCACCAAACGTAAAGGCTATAAGTCACGTTGTGTGAAAGTCAAGAATGCCACACAGGGAACCATCGCCGACGCGCATAAAGCCAAAGTACAGAAAGCCACAAAAGTGGCTATGAATAAGCTGATGCAGCAAATTGGCAAACCATATCGCTGGGGCGGCAGCTCACCGCGTACCGGTTTTGATTGCAGCGGACTGGTTTATTACGCGTATAAAGATCTGGTGAAGATCCGTATTCCACGCACGGCTAACGAAATGTATCACCTGCGTGACGCCGCGCCGATCGATCGCAGCGAACTGAAAAACGGCGATCTTGTCTTCTTCCGCACTCAGGGGCGCGGAACCGCCGATCACGTTGGCGTGTATGTCGGCAACGGCAAATTTATTCAGTCACCACGCAGTGGTCAGGAAATTAAAATCACTTCGTTAAGTGAAGATTACTGGCAACGCCACTATGTTGGCGCTCGTCGGGTGATGACCCCAAAAACACTTCGCTAAAACTTTACCCTGTTGTTACGGCAACAGGGTAAGTTCATCTTTTGTATCACCTTTTAATTTGCTACCCTATCCATACGCACAATAAGGCTATTGTACGTATGCCAATTAATAATAAAGGAGAGTAGCAATGTCATTTGAATTACCTGCACTACCATATGCTAAAGATGCTCTGGCACCGCACATTTCTGCGGAAACTATCGAGTATCACTACGGCAAACATCATCAGACTTATGTCACTAACCTGAACAACCTGATCAAAGGTACTGCGTTTGAAGGTAAATCACTGGAAGAGATTATTCGCAGCTCTGAAGGTGGTGTATTCAATAACGCCGCTCAGGTCTGGAACCACACTTTCTACTGGAACTGCCTGGCGCCAAACGCGGGTGGCGAACCGACGGGTAAACTGGCTGAAGCTATCGCCGCTTCTTTTGGCAGCTTTGCCGATTTCAAAGCTCAGTTTACTGATGCTGCGATCAAAAACTTTGGTTCTGGCTGGACCTGGCTGGTGAAAAACAGCGATGGCAAACTGGCTATCGTTTCCACCTCTAACGCGGGTACTCCGCTGACCACCGATGCGACTCCACTGCTGACCGTTGATGTCTGGGAACACGCTTATTACATCGACTATCGCAATGCACGTCCGGGTTATCTGGAGCACTTCTGGGCGCTGGTAAACTGGGAATTCGTAGCGAAAAATCTCGCCGCATAATCACTGATGGCAAATGCAGCATTGCCTGATGCGCTACGCTTATCAGGCCTACGCGGATGAGGCATTAACACCACATCCGGCAAGATAAATCGCACTTTGCCTGCAAACTGTAACGCAGAAGGTTATCCTTCTGCGTTTTTGTTTATTAGCTGTTGGCAACGCAAACTGCTTCAGGTTGTTTTCTGGCTGACATAAATACCAGCAACAATGCCAGCCCCGCGACAATCGCCCCCATCACCGGCACAAAACTGTATCCCAGACCACCGGAAATCACTGCACCACCGGCTGCGGCACCCAGCGCATTTCCAAGGTTAAAGGCACCAATATTTACTGATGAAGACAAACCCGGCGCTTCGCTGGCAACGCGCATTACACGCATCTGCAACGGTGGTACAACCGCAAAGGTTGCAGCGCCCCACACCACCATGCTAATAGCCGCGCCAAACTCATTTCGCGCCAGGAACGGGATCGCGAGCATAATCACCATCAGCAGCAGCAAAAAGCCTTTCAACGTGCCGTTAACTGAACGATCTGCAAGTTTGCCGCCGAGAAAGTTACCGATAGAGAATCCGACACCAATCAGCACCAGCATTGCCGTGACGAACACCGGCGTTGCGTGAGTGATACTTTGCAGTACCGGAGAAATATAGGTGTAGAGGGTGAACATTGCGCCAGCGCCCAGCACCGTCGTCAGCAATGCAGACAGCACCTGTGGACGCAACAGCACCGCCAGCTCTTTTTTCACGTCAGGCCGCGCCCCTGCGCCACCTTTAGGTAAAGAGAAGAACAGGCTCACCATTGAAATCACACCCAGCCCCGCCGTTGCCAGAAATGACATACGCCAGCCAATAGTTTCCCCAAGCCAGGTTGCCGCCGGAACGCCACCGATATTCGCCAGTGTTAAGCCCATAAACATAGTTGCAACTGCGCTGGCCTGTTTATGTTTTGGCACCACGCTTGCTGCCACGACAGACCCCAGACCAAAAAACGCCCCGTGATTCAGGCTGGTTAAAATGCGTGAAAGCATCAGCGTCATATAGTCCGGTGCGATGGCAGAAAGTACGTTACCGAGCGTGAAAATCGCCATCAGGAAAATCAGCGCACTACGGCGGGCACGATGAGAAAGCAGAAGCGTCATCAATGGCGCGCCAACCATCACGCCAACCGCATAGGCGCTGATTAACATTCCGGCAGCGGGAATCGAGACATCCACACCACGCGCAATAACGGGCAACAAGCCCATTGGCGAGAATTCCGTTGTCCCGATACCAAATGCGCCAATTGCCAGCGCCAGCAACGGATAGTTAATTTTCATGCCTAATCTCCACCTCTTCGCGTCATCACGCGATGTTCATCAAAGTGGCGAAAGCATGACATCAATCACAAAAGAATGAAAATAACAAAAAGAGAAAACACTTTTGCCATTTTGCTAACAAAGAGGAAGGAGATGTGAGGGAGAACGCGCTCCCTCGAGGGGAAATCAGTGTAACGCGGCAGTCAAACCCACGGCCACGATCAAACCAAGAACGATAATGGTTGTTACCAGTGAAAATTTAAGGTCGGTGCTCATCAAGTTTTCTCCTTTTTATTACCCCACAAAAAGTGATATTACGCATTTTTACATACTGTGATGAAAAAATCTCCCGCCATTTATAATGATAAGTGTTTTTACTACTTCCCCTTTTCATCAAGATCGGCCAAAATTCCACGCTTACACTATTTGCGTACTGGCCATTGACCCCTTCCTGACGCTCTGTGTCATTTTCCCGGCGTACCGCAACACTTTTGTTGTGCGTAAGGTGTGTAAAGGCAAACGTTTACCTTGCGATTTTGCAGGAGCTGAAGTTAGGGTCTGGAGTGAAATGGAATGGCAACAATAAAAGATGTAGCGAAACGAGCAAACGTTTCCACTACAACTGTGTCACACGTAATCAACAAAACACGTTTCGTCGCTGAAGAAACGCGCAATGCTGTGTGGGCAGCGATCAAAGAATTACACTACTCCCCTAGCGCGGTGGCGCGTAGCCTGAAGGTTAACCACACCAAGTCTATCGGTTTGCTGGCGACCAGCAGCGAAGCGGCCTATTTCGCCGAGATCATTGAAGCGGTAGAAAAAAATTGCTTCCAGAAAGGCTACACGCTGATTCTGGGCAATGCGTGGAACAATCTTGAGAAACAGCGGGCTTATCTGTCGATGATGGCGCAAAAACGCGTCGATGGCCTGCTGGTGATGTGTTCGGAGTATCCGGAACCGTTGCTGGCGATGCTGGAAGAGTATCGCCATATCCCGATGGTGGTGATGGACTGGGGTGAAGCAAAAGCAGACTTTACCGATGCGGTTATCGATAACGCTTTTGAAGGCGGTTACATGGCCGGGCGCTATCTGATTGAACGCGGTCACCGCGAAATTGGCGTTATTCCTGGTCCTCTGGAGCGTAACACCGGTGCAGGTCGTTTGGCGGGCTTTATGAAAGCGATGGAAGAAGCCATGATCAAAGTGCCGGAAAACTGGATTGTGCAAGGTGACTTTGAGCCTGAATCAGGTTATCGCGCCATGCAGCAAATCCTGTCGCAACCACACAGACCTACCGCTGTCTTCTGTGGCGGCGATATTATGGCAATGGGCGCACTCTGTGCCGCTGATGAAATGGGGCTGCGCGTTCCGCAGGATGTTTCGCTGATCGGTTATGATAACGTGCGCAACGCTCGCTACTTTACCCCGGCACTGACCACTATCCATCAGCCAAAAGATTCGCTGGGTGAAACGGCGTTCAATATGCTGTTGGATCGTATCGTCAACAAACGCGAAGAACCGCAGTCAATTGAAGTTCATCCACGGTTGATTGAACGTCGCTCCGTGGCTGATGGCCCGTTCCGCGACTATCGTCGTTAATCATCCGTTGCGGGAGTCTCTTCCGGCTCCCGCAGCCACTCCTTATTCAGCGTCTCACTATCGCCGAGATACTCAAGCAACCAGGTTAAAGCAGGCGACATATCATTCTGCTGCCAGGTCAGACAACATGCTGAATCAGGGAATGGATTTTCCAGTTCTAGAGCTACCCACTTCCCCTCATTAAGCCACGGTTTGGCGAAATGTGTCGGCACCATACCGATGCATAACCCAGCCGAAATACACGTTGCCGATGATTCCCAGTCCGGTACAACAAGGCGCTTTTGGTTATCCAGCAGCCAGGTAATACGTTTTGGTAGCGTCCGCGAGGTGTCTTCGCGCACCAGCGATGGCCAGTTGCGCAACGTATCATCGCTGAATGGCCCATTCATTGACGCAAGCGGATGATGACGGGCAACAACACAACTCCAGCTCAACATCCCCATATCACGGAAGGCGTAACGACCGCCCACCGGAATCGCTCGTGTTGCGCCAATTGCCAGTTCCACGCGCCCGTCGGAAAGCGCATCCCAGACACCGTTGAACACTTCCTGAAAGACAAGAAGTTCGACATCATCAAAATGGCGATAAAAATCAACGATCATCTGCCGTGTACGTTCTGGCCTGACAATATTATCCACTGCGATAGCTAACTGACCGCGCCAGCCGTTCGCTATCTGCTGACATTGCTGCCGGGTGATCTGCATTTTTTTGACAACAGAGCGCCCTTCTTTGAGAAACCACGCCCCGGCAGCGGTCAGTTCCACATCACGGTGACGTCGTTCAAACAGCGGCACCGCCAGCCACTCTTCCAGCTGACGCACGGTATAGCTGACCGCAGAAGGAACGCGATGCAACTCCTGTGCCGCAGCACTAAAACTGCCATTACGCGCTACCGCATCAACCACTTCGAGAGAATACTCAGACCACATAGTTTGCCTGCAAAATTTTTGAAACCAGTCATCAAATATTACCGTTTCACAACAGGAATTTCACTCCCTACACTTTGCGACGGTGTTTAATTGAGAAATTTAGAGAATATACATGCAACCTGGGAAAAGATTTTTAGTCTGGCTGGCGGGTTTGAGCGTACTCGGTTTTCTGGCAACCGATATGTATCTGCCCGCTTTCGCCGCCATTCAGGCCGATTTGCAAACGCCTGCGTCTGCTGTCAGTGCCAGCCTTAGTCTGTTCCTTGCCGGTTTTGCCGCAGCCCAACTTCTGTGGGGGCCGCTCTCCGACCGTTATGGTCGTAAACCGGTGTTATTAATCGGCCTGACAATTTTTGCATTAGGTAGTCTGGGGATGTTATGGGTGGATAACGCCATCACTCTGCTGGTATTACGGTTTGTGCAAGCGGTTGGTGTCTGTGCCGCCGCAGTTATCTGGCAGGCGTTGGTGACGGATTACTATCCTTCACAAAAAGTGAATCGTATTTTCGCCACGATCATGCCATTGGTGGGACTCTCTCCTGCCCTTGCTCCTCTTTTAGGTAGCTGGCTGCTGGTTCATTTTTCCTGGCAGGCGATTTTCGCCACCTTGTTTGCCATTACCGTAGTACTTATTCTGCCCATTTTCTGGCTTAAACCCACGACTAAAGCACGTAACGATAGTCAGGATGGACTGACCTTTACCGATCTGCTGCGTTCAAAAACCTATCGCGGCAACGTGCTGATTTATGCAGCCTGTTCAGCCAGTTTCTTTGCCTGGCTGACCGGTTCACCGTTCATCCTTAGCGAGATGGGCTATAGCCCGGCAGTCATTGGTTTAAGTTATGTACCACAAACCATCGCGTTTCTGATTGGTGGTTATGGCTGCCGCGCAGCATTGCAGAAATGGCAAGGCAAACAATTATTACCGTGGCTGCTGGCGCTGTTTGCTGTCAGTGTCGTGGCGACCTGGGCTGCTGGCTTCATTAGCCATGTTTCGCTGGTCGAAATCCTGATCCCATTCTGTGTGATGGCTATTGCCAACGGCGCAATCTACCCGATTGTTGTCGCCCAGGCGCTGCGCCCCTTCCCACATGCGACCGGCCGCGCTGCAGCATTGCAGAACACATTGCAACTGGGACTGTGCTTCCTCGCAAGCCTTGTGGTTTCCTGGCTTATCAGCGTTAGCACACCACTGCTCACCACCACCTGCGTGATGTTATCGACCGTGGTACTGGCTTCTCTGGGTTACATGATGCAACGTTGTGAAGAACCTGGTTGCCAGAATCATGGCAATGCCGAAGTCGCTCATAGCGAATCACATTGATCTATATCGACATCTTTATACTTAGGCTGCTAACAAAATTTTGTTGTATGATTGAAATTAGCGGCCTATACTAATTTCCAGTTGTTAAGATTACGATAAATATTATGTTTTTACGGGGACAGGAGCGTTCCCGGATTGCTATGGATGGTCATTTCGGCAAGGGTTCCTCCTTTCCCTCTGTTCTACGTCGGATTATAGACTCGCGGATTTTCTGCGAGATTTCTCACAAAGCCCAAAAAGCGTCTACGCTGTTTTAAGGTTCTGATCACCGACCAGTGATGGAGAAACTATGAGTTCATCGTGTATAGAAGAAGTCAGCGTACCGGATGACAACTGGTACAGAATCGCCAACGAATTACTTAGCCGCGCCGGTATAGCCATCAACGGTTCTGCCCCGGCGGATATTCGTGTTAAAAACCCCGATTTTTTTAAACGCGTTCTGCAGGAAGGATCGTTGGGGTTAGGCGAAAGTTATATGGATGGCTGGTGGGAATGTGACCGACTGGATATGTTTTTTAGCAAAGTCTTACGCGCAGGTCTCGAAAACCAACTCCCCCATCATTTCAAAGACACTCTGCGCATCGCAGGCGCTCGTCTCTTCAATTTGCAGAGTAAAAAACGTGCCTGGATAGTCGGCAAAGAGCATTACGATCTGGGTAATGACCTGTTCAGCCGTATGCTTGATCCCTTCATGCAGTATTCCTGCGCTTACTGGAAAGATGCCGATAATCTGGAATCTGCCCAACAAGCGAAGCTTAAAATGATCTGTGAAAAATTGCAGTTGAAACCAGGGATGCGCGTACTGGATATTGGCTGCGGCTGGGGCGGACTGGCGCACTACATGGCGTCTAACTATGACGTAAGTGTGGTGGGTGTCACCATTTCTGCTGAACAGCAGAAAATGGCTCAGGATCGCTGCGAAGGTCTGGATGTCACCATATTGCTGCAAGATTACCGTGACCTGAACGATCAATTTGACCGCATTGTTTCAGTGGGAATGTTCGAACACGTCGGGCCGAAAAATTACAACACCTATTTTGAGGTGGTAGATCGCAATCTGAAACCGGAAGGTATTTTCCTGTTACATACTATCGGCTCGAAAAAAACCGATCTGAATGTTGATCCGTGGATTAATAAATATATTTTCCCGAACGGTTGCCTGCCCTCTGTGCGCCAGATCGCTCAATCCAGCGAACCACACTTTGTGATGGAAGACTGGCATAACTTTGGCGCCGATTACGATACCACGCTGATGGCCTGGTATGAACGATTCCTCGCCGCCTGGCCGGAAATTGCGGATAATTACAGTGAACGCTTTAAACGGATGTTTACCTATTATCTGAATGCTTGCGCTGGTGCTTTCCGCGCCCGTGATATTCAACTCTGGCAAGTGGTGTTCTCTCGAGGAGTCGAAAACGGTCTTCGGGTTGCACGCTAAATGTTATTCTATCGCCCCCGTTTGGGGGCGATATCATATTTCAGTCCGTTATTGATTCAACGCCTTTTCCCGCATCGCCAGCACACGTTCTACCGTATCTACCACTGCCTGAGTTTGTGGATCGATTTCAATATTGACGCGTGCACCGAGTTTTTTCTTACCGAGGGTGGTACGTTCCAGCGTTTCTGGAATTAAATGCACGCAGAAACGTGTTGACGTTACTTCGCCGACGGTCAGGCTAATACCGTCGATTCCGATAAATCCTTTGTACAGGATATATTTCATCAACTGACTATCCTGCACTTTAAACCAGATCTGGCGATTATTTTCAGAGGTTAATATTTTCGCTACTTCAGCGGTGGTCATAATATGACCCGACATTAAATGCCCGCCAATTTCATCACTGAATTTAGCCGCACGCTCTACGTTTACCCAATCCCCAACCTGTAAATCGCCAAGATTAGTAATGCGTAACGTCTCTTTCATCAGATCAAAACTGATATGGTTACCGTTGATTTCCGTCACGGTCAGGCAACAACCGTTGTGTGCCACAGACGCACCGGTCTCCAGACCATCCAGCATATAGTCAGGTAACTCAACCACATGAGTACGAAAATTTGGTTTCTCGTCAATCGACACCAGTTTTGCAGTGCCCTGCACTATCCCCGTAAACATACTTACAACTCCTGAAATCAGTTAAGGCATTCTGTTCAGCACAATAGCAGGTGGGAAACACCCTTACCAGTAAAGGGGGCTGAATGGTTATTTTTTCACTGGAGAATTAATAAATCCTCGCTACAATAGACTGAATTTCCCCTGCTTCTTCTTTTTGCTGCCCATTCAGGCGGCTTTTTAGTCTCTCATATAACAACAATATAAAAGGTGTTCACGTGCAGAAGTATATCAGTGAAGCGCGTCTGTTATTAGCATTAGCAATCCCGGTGATTCTCGCGCAAATCGCCCAAACAGCGATGGGTTTTGTCGATACTGTCATGGCGGGCGGCTATAGCGCCACCGACATGGCGGCGGTCGCCATTGGTACATCTATCTGGCTCCCGGCTATTCTTTTCGGTCACGGACTGCTGCTTGCGTTGACGCCAGTGATCGCGCAATTGAATGGTTCTGGTCGCCGTGAACGCATAGCGCATCAGGTACGACAAGGTTTCTGGCTAGCCGGCTTTGTCTCGGTGCTCATTATGGTGGTTCTGTGGAATGCGGGTTATATCATCCGCTCCATGCAAAATATCGATCCGGCGCTCGCCGATAAAGCGGTAGGTTACCTGCGTGCACTGCTGTGGGGTGCTCCGGGCTATCTGTTCTTTCAGGTCGCGCGTAACCAGTGTGAAGGGCTGGCAAAAACCAAACCTGGGATGGTGATGGGTTTTATTGGCCTGCTGGTGAACATTCCGGTTAACTATATCTTTATTTATGGTCATTTCGGAATGCCTGAACTCGGTGGCGTCGGTTGTGGTGTAGCGACGGCGGCTGTGTATTGGGTGATGTTCCTCGCCATGGTTTCTTATATTAAACATGCCCGTTCCATGCGCGATATCCGCAACGAAAAAGGCACCGCGAAACCCGATTCCGCCGCATTGAAACGACTGGTGCAGCTTGGTCTACCTATCGCGCTGGCGTTGTTCTTTGAAGTGACACTGTTTGCTGTAGTGGCGCTGTTGGTATCTCCGCTCGGTATTATCGATGTGGCAGGCCACCAGATTGCACTGAACTTTAGTTCACTGATGTTCGTGCTTCCAATGTCGCTGGCCGCAGCGGTAACCATCCGTGTAGGTTATCGTCTGGGCCAGGGTTCAACGCTGGATGCACAAACAGCCGCGCGGACAGGACTTATGGTTGGTGTTTGTATGGCGACTCTGACCGCAATTTTCACGGTTTCACTGCGGGAACAGATTGCCCTGCTGTATAACGATAATCCAGAGGTCGTAACGCTGGCGGCACATTTAATGTTGCTGGCGGCGGTGTATCAGATTTCTGATTCCATACAGGTTATCGGCAGTGGGATTTTGCGTGGTTATAAAGATACGCGGTCGATTTTTTATATTACCTTTACGGCGTATTGGGTATTAGGCTTGCCGAGCGGCTACATTCTGGCGCTGACCGATCTGGTGGTTGAGCCAATGGGGCCAGCAGGTTTCTGGATCGGCTTTATTATTGGCCTGACTTCTGCCGCTATTATGATGATGCTGCGTATGCGTTTCCTGCAACGTCTGCCATCAGCCATCATTCTGCAACGCGCAGCTCGCTAAAAAACAAGGCGCAACCTTCACAGATTGCGCCTTCGTTTTTATTCGGGCTGGAGCGTTGCGCCAATCCTGTCTTCGTCAGGTTGCAGTTTAAGCGCACTGCAAATTGGTTGCCGACTGGCATCCGTTATCTCAACGAGGATATTGCCACTAACTTCCCCTTTCACATTGATGAAGTCAGGTGAAATTTCTTTCGCGCTGGTTTGCAGGCAAATCGTTCCCTCTCCGTGCAGGCGTTTCACTTTCAGTTGCACATGTGTGGCTGCTGCCGTGATCAGCCACACTTTTCCGCCATCGAGATTGACGTTGCCAACATTTAAAGTGACGTTGTCACCTTTTACCGTACTGCCATCGAGAATCAACACGCCACCCTGCTGTACCGTAACCGTTGATTGTTGCAGATCTGCACCATAGCCAATAATCATTGAAGCACCGTCCAGAACGGCAACACTCCCGGTCAGTTCAACCGGTGCTCGATCTTCTTCTACAACAAAATTTTCGTCCGCGCTGGTGGGTGACATCAGGATCACCGTCCCACCTTGTATGACCGCGTTTTCCAGCGTACCAGCATGCACTTCAGCCCGACCACCAGCATTAACGGCCAGGTTTTGCGTCTTACCGGAACTATAAAGCTGAAGGCCATCCGTCCCCAGACGGTAAATGGCTCCATTTTCAACAATGGTATTATCGTCTTCACCACCGAGATTATTCATGGTGCCACCAGCAAGCAACGTATCACTGGCTTTCCCCGCCAGCATAAAAACGCCGCCCTGATTAATCTCACAATTGCCGGCCTCCCCACCCGGATACACCAACAATTCACCGCCATCATCCACTATTGCTGATGAAGCCGTCCCGTTGACCAATAAACCACCAGCCTGATCGAGAATAATTTTTTCTGCCCGATGACCTTCCAGTACGCGCAAATTTCCGCCATTCTCCAGCAACAAACCGCAGGCATAGCCCTTATCAACGCTAAATTCACCTTCGGGATGGCGACCATTAACAGTAGCGAGCGTTGAGAGGCTAATTGCTCCACCGTCAGATTGAACAATGTCTGTGGCAATTGCACCGTCACTGACCGATAGCGTGCCATTGTTGCCATATTGTGTGCCTTTAGCGATCCCACCCGTTTCCACTTTCAGCCAACCCGCATCTGTCACTACGGTGTTTTCTGCTCTTCCGCCTGTCTCAACGAGCAACTCACCGTCAGTAAGTTGAGTCGCGCCAATGACCTCGCCGGTCTTAACAATTTGCACTTTCCCGTCGCTCATCAAGTTTTTTGCATCAGATCCCATGATTTATTCCTTTGCTGCATCTGTGTGCCCTTATCGCTACCTAAGTGTAAAGGCTACGGAGGATTTATCCACGATAGAATTGATTTGCTGGCAAACGACTCGGTTTATATCCTGATGCGCGAGATAGTGGGTTGTGTCAGATGTAAATGCGATCCTGAATAAAAATCGCCCTTGCAAATCAACAAAATATAGCCAATTTGCTTAAAAGCTCTGCAAACGGTCGAAATACCGCAGAAAATTACGTTTTGCCTCTTGCCACCTTCCCACTCTGCCGCTAATATTCGTCCCCGTTGTCACCTACAACGTTGCGTTCATAGCTCAGTTGGTTAGAGCACCACCTTGACATGGTGGGGGTCGTTGGTTCGAGTCCAATTGAACGCACCATCCTGCGTCCGTAGCTCAGTTGGTTAGAGCACCACCTTGACATGGTGGGGGTCGGTGGTTCGAGTCCACTCGGACGCACCAGATTTCTTAATCTGGTCTTCTCCCTTTTCCCTCTGTTTCTTCTCTGTATCCAATACGTTAAAAGATTTACACTGTCTTCGTATGCGTTATCAGAAGGAGAATCGCTATGGCAACTTTGTTACAACTTCATTTTGCTTTTAATGGCCCATTTGGCGACGCAATGGCTGAGCAGCTTAAACCGCTTGCCGAGTCGATTAATCAGGAACCTGGTTTTCTGTGGAAGGTATGGACGGAAAGTGAAAAGAACCGCGAAGCCGGTGGGATCTACCTTTTCACTGATGAAAAAAGCGCCCTTGCCTATCTGGATAAACATACTGCCCGTCTGAAGAACCTCGGCGTTGCAGAAGTTATCGCCAAAGTTTTCGATATCAATGAGCCACTGAGTCAAATCAATCAAGCAAAACTCGCCTGACAAGTCTCCATGAAGGGCGGTTAGCGCCCTTTTCATCTCTGTCTGAAATTTCCCAAATTCTAAAAATATCAACCAAACTTATCTGATAACACTAAATTCAAAAGAATACATTCAGGTAAGTAACAATGAAAAAAATTGCCATTGTGGGTGCCGGGCCAACAGGGATCTACACTCTCTTCTCGCTTTTACAGCAACCAACGCCGCTTTCTATTTCCATCTTCGAACAGGCTGACGAGGCCGGTGTCGGAATGCCGTACAACGACGAAGAAAACTCTAAATTAATGCTGGCAAATATTGCCAGCATTGAAATACCGCCGATTTATTGTACGTATCTCGAATGGCTACAAAAGCAAGATGCCAGCCATCTACAACGTTACGGCGTTAAAAAAGAAACCTTGCACGATCGTCAGTTTTTACCGCGTATTTTGCTGGGAGAATATTTCCGCGATCGATTTTTACGATTAGTAGATCAGGCGCGACAGCAAAAATTTGAAGTGGCTATTTATGAATCATGCCAGGTTACCGATCTGCAAATTACAAATGCTGGCGTGATACTTGCTACAAATCAGGATTTACACACAGAGACGTTTGATTTAGCGGTAATAGCCACCGGTCACGTCTGGCCTGATGAAGAAGAAGCAACCCGAACGTATTTTCCCAGCCCGTGGTCGGGTCTGATGGAAGCAAAGATCGATGCCTGTAACGTGGGCATTATGGGAACATCCTTGAGCGGACTGGATGCGGCAATGGCAGTGGCTATTCAGCATGGTTCGTTTATTGAAGAAGATAAACAACGAGTTATCTTTCAACATGATAGCAACAGTGAAAATCTGCACATTACGTTGATGTCGCGCACGGGCATTTTACCGGAAGCCGATTTCTATTGCCCCATCCCCTACGAACCGTTACGCATCGTCACAGAACAGGCCTTAAATACAGAAATAGAAAAAGGTGCAGAAGGCCTGTTGGATCGGGTATTCAAATTGATACAGCAAGAAATTAATTCTGCCGATCCAGACTGGAGCCAACGCATAGCGTTAGAGCGCCTCAATGTCGATACCTTTGCGCAAACCTGGTTTGCCGAGCGTAAACAGCATGACCCTTTTGGCTGGGCGGAAGAAAACTTAGCCGAAGTCGAGCAACATAAACGGCAAAAACATACCGTCCCCTGGCGTTATGTCATTCTGCGTTTGCATGAAGCTGTACAGGAAATTGTGCCGCATCTGAATGAACACGACCATAAGCGATTCAGTAAAGGTCTTGCCAGAGTCTTTATCGATAATTATGCGGCAATCCCTTCAGAATCTATAAGACGATTACTGGCCTTACGCGAAGCGGGGATCATTCATATTCTCGCCCTCGGTGAGGACTACGAGATGGAAAACAACGAAACGCGCACAATTCTGAAAACAGCGGATAACAGCTACTCGTTTGATGTTTTTATTGATGCCCGAGGTCAACGTCCACTCAAAGTGAAAGATATTCCTTTCCCTGGGCTACGCGAACAATTGCAGAAAACAGGCGAGGAAATCCCTGATGTTGGTGAAGATTATACGCTACAGCAACCTGAAGAAGTTCGTGGTCGCGTGGCGTTCGGTGCTTTACCCTGGCTGATGCACAACCGGCCTTTCGTCCAGGGACTTACGGCTTGTGCAGAAATTGGCGAGGCTATGGCGCAGGCCATTGTAAAACCTGCATCCCGTGCACGTCGGCGTCTTTCGGTTGATTAATCAGCACTCAACAAACTGATACTGTGCATTGAGACGATAGCGGACTCCGGCACGGATATTGTTTTCACCTTCAATGGCGACGGCGAAGCGCACTCTTTCGCCATCATGATATGCCAGTGCGGCGCTGCCACCAGGCCCGAGGACAATCGAGTCAACCACGCCCGTACTGACTACTGTTGAGTTAGCACCGCTGGCAATGATGTGAACATTATCACCGCTGTTAGCAATTTTCGCGTTTGCGCCAAAGCTGGCAATTTGTACCAGATCGCCATTACTGGCGACATGACACCTTTCACCTGGAGTACAGACGCGTACTCGCATCCCGGCATTTGCAATACGACTACCATCTCCGGCACTGCTGATTCGAGTCGAGTTACCCGCCACTGCCACGCGGGCACGCTCGCCTGAGCTGCCAATATGGCTGTTAAAACCCACACTAGCCATCCGTACGCTGTAGCCCGTGCTGGCAATTTGCGCCGCATAACCTGCTGTAACTATTCTGGCGTTATCGTCGCAACACCCGACGCGTGCGTTATCCTCGGCACTGGAGAACTGGCGGCAAAATGTCGGTTCCTCTGGTTCTGTGACCAGTTTTTGCATAGAAGAAACTTCCTGGCGGGCAAAGTTTTCGTCTGTCAGCCATTTGTTCCATGCATACTCAACCAGACTATCTGCCCAATCCGTATACCCTTCGTCGATCAGCGCATGGTGAACATCGGCATAGCTGCCGTCCTGCGGAAAATGGCGCAAAAACCAGCGGTATATGACCGCTCCTACACGCCACTCTCGCAGGTTCTCTCGCGTAATGATCATACGTTAATGTCGGTGATAGCCATCGATCATACATTTAAAGGTTTCGTGCGGAGTACGCCCCGTAGTGCAAAGATAGAGATGACCGAAGATGAAAAAGAGGCTAATAAATGCCAGAGCAAAATGCGCTTGTAATAACCAGTATCTTACGCCAGGAAACGCATCGCCCACGACTTGCGGATAGAGACACAACAGCCCCGTCACCAGTAACAACGGCAGTAATCCATACATCACCCCGACATAGGCTACCTGCTGTAAGGGATTAAATTTAGACTGCATTGTCGCTGGAAAAGGGTGCACTTCCCCCTGCATAATGCCAGACAGATAAAATCGCGTTTGTTTCGCCGCTCGCCCCAGCCACCCTTGACGACGAATGCGATAGTGGTGACCATTACCCCCAACGGCATTAATCAGAACAAAGCCAAGCCAGCATACCAGTAACAAGAATCCACAAACTTCATGCACAGCAACCAGACTTTTGACCGCAGCTGCGCCCACCAGCGCAAAGTGATTAATTAGCCCACTTGCCAGCAACAATACGAAGAGTAATGCGTTCGACCAGTGCCATAATCTGACCGCCTTGCTGTAAAGATAAATCTTCTCACCATGATCGGTGGCTGATTTCTTCACACCACGAGCACGAAGCAAAGCGTGCAGGCCCAGGACTAACCACATCCCAACCAGCAATAGCCCGGCAATGACCAGCCACACCGGCCAAAATTCAGGGGTGAACTGTGGTACATAGTTCGCCAATTGGCTCTGAAACTGTTCAGCATTTTGCGACGGGTTCATACATTTTCCTTCTTAATCAAATGTTGACCGAACCGGCGATACAAATGCGGTTTCCCGGCACCAGGTAGCTGATATTGATAGTATTTATTTTCCTGTAACCACGCCTGAATTTCTGGGCTATCTTCGCGGCCAAAGATCAATGCGTGTTCCGGGCAGGCGCTGACGCAAATGGGCGGAAACCCTTTTGCCAGCCGGGACTCGGCGCAGAAATCACATTTATCCGCTACTTTAGTCACAGGGTTAAGGTAACGAACCTGGTACGGACAAGCGCCAATGCAATAACTGCAGCCGATGCACTGCGATTTTTCTACCCGCACGATCCCCTGCTCATCACGCCACGACGCCCCTGTTGGGCAAACGTCAATGCAAGGAGCATCTTCGCAGTGCTGGCATGACTGGCGAAAAAAGTGATACAGCGTTTCGTTGTCGTTATCGGTGACAGGAATGTGTGCTATCGATAAACGGCTTCCCTGAGCAGGAACGTAATTGGTCTTGCGACATGCACGGGCGCAAATATTACAACCATTGCACCGTGACTCATCGTGAATCATGGCATACCGAACTTCCTTTTCTTGCCTGGTGTTCGCTAACAGCGAAGACGCAGAACCAGTAAAAAAGATTACTGTTCCCATCCCCAGAACAAATTTGCGTCGAGTGAAGGACATCTGATTATCCCCTAATGCAGTGGCTGCAACTGTCCACCCTGTCCATGACATTTCCCTGAAATTTCAGGGATTCTGAAACTGCTCTACCTCGAACCATTCGCATAAGCCATAAGCCTTGCCATAGCTCATATACCGCTCACTAAACAGGTACAGCACCGCTGTCGATGACTCAACCTGGCGTATATCGGCATATTCAGGGGCAACATCCATCGCGGCTATCGCGGCTTCAATCTGCGCGTCCTGGAAGTAATATGGCGCTTGCCTCAGCATGGCGACTTTGTAGGGTCGCGGATACGTCTGGCACTCAAAACGAACGACATGAGCAATGGCGCGACAAATGTCCTGCTCCACAACTTGCAAAGACATCGCCGCGTAGTTTTCGCTCATGGCCTGCGTTGAGTAATAGTAATCATCGTGAGTTCCCGTGATACAGGCGATATCCGCGTAGTCTCCGTTCTGTTTTATGCCTTCCAGCAAAACAGACAGATCCTCTTCAGCAACCGAATAGGGTGGCGAGAGAAACACGCTGCGCGCCACCAGTTGACCCGTTACCGAATGCTGGCGGATAAACTCTGCCAGGACGTCTGTAGGTTCTGGTTCTGCGATGTCTTCACTGACCGTATCACCGGTGTGACGCATCCCCTGCAACCATTGACGCTTCACCTCATCAACTTCGCTGACGCCGGGTAGCGGCAGCTCATCCTGATGGCTCATCTCACCTATTCCTTACGCCGGAAGCAGATTGTGTGCAGCCAGATCGGTGGCAATATCTTCCAACCCCAGACGCTGTAACGTTTCACGTGTCGGACAACCGAGTTGTGGATCCCAGCCCATTTCCTTGTAGAACATCGTGAGAGACGCGTACATATCGTCGCGATCCATTTTGTCAGTTCCTTCGGTAAAGACCGGGATCTGCGGATCCTTGTCGAATACCCAGGAGCAAATAAGATCGTGCTCATTACGCATATCTTTGGTTTGCATCAGTTTTACCGTGTAAGCACGATGCAGTGTAAAGATACGTTCAGCGGCTAAATCTAATTTTTCCTGGGTCATCTCTTCACCGGTGATCGCTTTGAAGAATTTGGCTTCTAAAGCAAGGTCACCACGGTAATTACGGCTCTTCAGCGGCGAAACGGTCATTGGCCAGACCCAGTTGCACAGGGTGACGGCGTTATGCAAACAGACCCGCAACAGTGACCATTTGGCATATTTAATTTTTGCGTCATTGATCGGCGTGTAGTTTTTGGTTTCGTCGTAAGCATCTTCAGAGCCAAAAAGCTCTTTCGCCACTTCACGCTGCAATTTCAACGGCAGACCGGAACCAATAAAGTTAATGTGGGTGTGCGTCATGCAATCGCGGTTGAACATGCAGTTAACAATGGAACCAACTTGCGCCGAGGCTTCATTAGCATGGTGAACCGGATAGCCAAATGGTGACCAGAGTTTATTTTTCGCGTAACCCCAATACTCTTCGCCCAAATTCCAGCGTTCCGCAATGGCATATGAGCCATCAGCCAGGTGGCTCAGCTCACCCACGCGATGCGCCAGACGGTAGTAAAAATCTTTGATGAAGTTAACGTCACCCGCTTCCAGCTGATCCCAGCGAATTTCCGCATACTCTTCAGCAGGCAGAACGCGTTTGAACACGCCTTTGCTGTAGCAATACGAAAAATCTCGATGTAGCTGCCCGTAGTTACACCACAGACCATAGTCATCAAACAGATTCAGACCAACCAGATTACCAATGACACGACCATCGTCTTTATCTTCAAAATCTTTCGGCCCGTTCGGGAAGATGGTGGTATGGACAAAGTTTGCTACACAAGTGTTACCGCCGGTGCTGGGCACGCCGAACTCTTTGACCCGAGGAATGTTCATCTGGGTCATACAACGAATTGGGCAAGAGTGGCAGCCGCTCATTTTTACCGTGTATTTCTCTGCCGCCGGACCTAAGTCAAAAACGGATTTATAGGTGCGAAAACCGACCGTGTTCTGATTTCCCGGCGGGATCTCTCCTGTTTCAATCGGGCCGCCTTCCGCCGCTCCCCAGAACAAACCTTTACGCGCCGTCCAGCGAGACTTGGGATCGGAGTACTCCGCCCACGATTGCGGTGTACTTGGCACCACATGGTTGTTATTAGCCCCGATAAGTTCGGTCATCATGTAGTCATTGAGACGTTTCATTTCCTGACGATCGGCAATGTTGACCCCCTTAGTCCCTTCAACTGCAATCGCCTTGAGGTTTTTCGACCCCATTACTGCGCCAGTTCCCGCGCCACCGCTGTGATTACGGCTATTCAACATGCCAGAGAGCGGCACAAGGTTTTCACCAGCCTGACCAATAGCTGCCACACAGGTTTCCGGGCTGGTCAAACGACAAATTTCTTCCGTCGTGGCTCGCGTCCCTTTACCCCATAGGAAATCTGCTTTTTCAAGGGTAACTTTGTCATCTTTAATATTCAGCCAAACCGGTGATTTCGCTTTCCCTTCGATAATAATGACGTCGTATCCAGCGAATTTCATTTGCGCGGCAAAAAAGCCGCCCATATGGGCATCGACGACTAAATTTCCTTTGGTAAAAGTGGAAAGTGAGGTGATATTTACGCGAGAACTACAGGGAGCACCAGAGCCAGTTAATGGCCCTGTAGCGAAGACTAATTTATTCGCTTCATCGAAAGGTTTAGTGCCAGCAGGCACTTCGTCATACATAATTTTGTAGCCAAAGCCCATGCCACCGACAAAACTTTTAAACTTACTGGAATCTTCGAGGGTAATATTTCCTGTCGTAAGATTGACTCTTAATATATTACCTGTCCAACCGTTAGCCATGATTTTTTCCTTTGCAAGATTCACACAGTAATATCTTTCCACTCGATAATTTTTAACGCCCCTGTTGGGCAGGCATTTGCGCATTCACCGCATAGCACACATTTCGAGGATTTTTTACTTTCGGTATTTACGGTAGCCATCATCCACGGACATGCTGTGGTACAGGCGCTACACCCAATACAACGTTTATGATCGACGACAATACAGCCTTCTTCCTGCTGCCAGGTAATCGCGCCAATCGGGCAAACGTTCATGCATTGCGGATCTTTGCATTGACGACAGGTGTCAGCGGTATAGTTCAGATCGCCATACAGTCCACCGCCTGATCCTATTCCATTGTCGCCAAAGAAATAATTGCGATGAATTTTAATGCGGGAGAAAAAAGTGCCCACTGAGCCATCATTGAAGTTAGTACAAGAGATTTCACAGCGATGACAGCCTGTGCATCTCGCTCGCTGAGTCACCAGCACCCCTTTGGGGGTATTTATCAACCCAACCGTGCCGCTATCAATATCTTCCTGTTTGCAACCCAAAAGTGACAGTAACGCAGGGGCAATTGTTAAACCAGCAAGGCCTTTTCCTGATATACGCAAGAATTCTAATCGCGTTAAGCCAATATCTAATAGTGGACGTCCAACCGGGTTCATTTATTTCGCATCCTCTTCGCAAACACAGTGCTGACAATTCAGCAGCCTGATATTAAGCATTCAACTAATACGCTGCTGACTCTGTCCCCAACACCAGATATTTTCCCTAACCCGATAGTGTATGAGAAAAGATTTAACGCTGATAAACTAATCCTTTATGGTTAGGAGAAAAAAATAATGTGATTATTCTGAGCTCTTAACATTGATCATTATCAATTAAAATCACAAAGTGAAAAATTAAAAGTGGACTGATATTTATTATCATCTGAAATTAATTTCATTTAAGCGACAATTATTTGTGATATTCATTCCAGAAAATAAAAATAACATTATCGTTATACACTTTAATACATATCGCAACTGATATAATTTCATCAGTTGCTATTTATGAAAATTAGCTGTGACTGCGATTGAAAGAAACGTATCAGGATGAAGCGTTGCACTTCATCCTGAACGATCATTTTACCAGCGCGTTAATGACGGTTTCCATCGCCTGTTTTTCCAGTTCACTACGTTGAATGCGTTTATTGGCTAAAGCCGTGCGTAATACGCCAGCGATGACAATATGTTTTGGTTCCTGTCCCAAATCGCGCATTTCCAGCACAACTTTACCGACTACCCTGCACATCTCGCGGTACAGTTCGTCATCTTTTGTTCGATTTCCCATTCTTTATACCTATTTATCATGCCAACTATCAGCATATATCAATCTAATCAATTAAACAAAAACCAAATAAAATCATATAAATAACGCGATAAATTATTTTGACTGTAGCGATTGAGCGATGGTGTATTTATACACCTGATGAACATACACTCCTCCCCACTCTGGCGACCTCACCTCCAGATGTTGCGCAAACAACGAAGTTTTTGCGTAATCTTTTCCCAGGAACGTTAAATCTTTGATAACAATTTATTGTCTGGCGACTTGTATATTTTTTGAAACGCTGTTTTTGTTTTCCTTTTGGATTAATTTCAGCGTATAATGCGCGCCAATTGACTCTTGAATGGTTTCAGCACTTTGGACTGTAGAACTCAACGACTCAAAAACAGGCACTCACGTTGGGCTGAGACACAAGCACACATTCCTCTGCACGCTTTTTCGATGTCACCTATCCTTAGAGCGAGGCACCATCACTTTCGTAATACCGGATTCGCTTTCCGGCAGTGCGCCCAGAAAGCAAGTTTTTCCTATCCTTCTCAACTTAAAGACTAAGACTGTCATGAAAAAGACCAAAATTGTTTGCACCATCGGACCAAAAACCGAATCTGAAGAGATGTTAGCTAAAATGCTGGACGCGGGCATGAACGTCATGCGTCTGAACTTCTCTCATGGTGACTATGCAGAACACGGTCAGCGCATTCAGAACCTGCGCAACGTGATGAGCAAAACAGGTAAAACTGCCGCTATCCTGCTCGATACCAAAGGTCCGGAAATCCGCACCATGAAACTGGAAGGCGGTAATGACGTTTCTCTGAAAGCAGGCCAGACCTTTACTTTCACCACTGACAAATCTGTTATCGGCAACAGCGAAATGGTTGCGGTAACTTATGAAGGTTTCACTTCTGATCTGTCCGTCGGCAACACCGTACTGGTTGACGATGGTCTGATCGGTATGGAAGTTACCGCCATTGAAGGTAACAAAGTTATCTGTAAGGTACTGAACAACGGTGACCTGGGCGAAAACAAAGGTGTGAACCTGCCAGGCGTTTCTATTGCCCTGCCGGCACTGGCTGAAAAAGACAAACAGGATCTCATCTTTGGTTGCGAACAAGGCGTAGACTTTGTTGCTGCTTCCTTTATCCGTAAGCGTTCTGACGTTATCGAAATCCGTGAGCACCTGAAAGCGCACGGCGGCGAAAACATCCAAATCATCTCCAAAATCGAAAACCAGGAAGGCCTCAACAACTTCGACGAAATCCTCGAAGCTTCTGACGGCATCATGGTTGCACGTGGCGACCTGGGTGTTGAAATCCCGGTTGAAGAAGTTATCTTCGCCCAGAAGATGATGATCGAAAAATGTATCCGCGCACGTAAAGTCGTTATCACTGCGACCCAGATGCTGGATTCCATGATCAAAAACCCACGTCCGACCCGCGCAGAAGCCGGTGACGTTGCGAACGCCATCCTCGACGGTACTGACGCAGTAATGTTGTCTGGTGAATCCGCAAAAGGTAAATACCCGCTGGAAGCTGTTTCTATCATGGCAACCATTTGCGAACGTACCGACCGCGTGATGAACAGCCGTCTCGAGTTCAACAACGACAACCGTAAACTGCGCATTACCGAAGCAGTTTGCCGTGGTGCGGTTGAAACTGCTGAAAAACTGGATGCTCCGCTGATCGTCGTAGCAACTCAGGGCGGTAAATCTGCTCGTGCAGTGCGTAAATACTTCCCGGATGCAACCATCCTGGCGCTGACCACTAACGAAAAAACTGCACATCAGCTGGTGCTGAGCAAAGGCGTTGTGCCGCAGCTGGTTAAAGAGATCACTTCTACTGATGATTTCTACCGCCTGGGTAAAGAACTGGCTCTGCAGAGCGGTCTGGCGCACAAAGGTGACGTTGTAGTAATGGTTTCCGGTGCACTTGTACCGAGCGGCACTACCAACACCGCATCTGTTCACGTCCTGTAATATTGCTTTTGTGAATTAATTTGTATATCCAAGCGCCCTGATGGGCGCTTTTTTTATTTAATCGATAACCAGAAGCAATAAAAAATCAAATCGGATTTCACTATATAATCTCACTTTATCTAAGATGAATCCGATGGAAGCATCCTGTTTTCTCTCAATTTTTTTATCTAAAACCCAGCGTTCGATGTTTCTTTGAGCGAACGATCAAAAATAAGTGCCTTCCCATCAAAAAAATATTCTCAACATAAAAAACTTTGTGTAATACTTGTAACGCTACATGGAGATTAACTCAATCTAGAGGGTATTAATAATGAAAGCTACTAAACTGGTACTGGGCGCGGTAATCCTGGGTTCTACTCTGCTGGCAGGTTGCTCCAGCAACGCTAAAATCGATCAGCTGTCTTCTGACGTTCAGACTCTGAACGCTAAAGTTGACCAGCTGAGCAACGACGTGAACGCAATGCGTTCCGACGTTCAGGCTGCTAAAGATGACGCAGCTCGTGCTAACCAGCGTCTGGACAACATGGCTACTAAATACCGCAAGTAATAGTACCTGTGAAGTGAAAAATGGCGCACATTGTGCGCCATTTTTTTTGCCTGCTAATTACTGCTATTGCGTCGCGCGTAACATATTTCCCTGCTCAGGCTCGCCATTTTGAGCTGACTCAACTGCGGGCGAGTTGCTGACATGTGCCGTTCCATTGCCTACCGCGACCGGATATCCCGCCCGACGATATAAGGCTTTATCCACCAGTTTCTGATCAACAGCCTGATTATCTTTGAATTGCGTAAAGCCAACAGGCAGTTTGTACGGCATCGTCTGAACGTTCTGCTGTTCCTCTGCCGACAGGGGGCGATGTACTTCCACATAACGCATTCCGTTCAGTTCTACAGAGTATTTCACCGGTTCGTTGATCACTTTCACCGGCGTCCCCGTCCGCACGCTGGAGAACAAGGCTTTAATATCCGGTGCGTTCATACGAATACAGCCCGAACTGACGCGCAAACCGACGCTGTCCGGCGCACTGGTGCCATGAATGAGATATTCGCCATTGCCGTGCGCCAGGCGCATTGCGTAGCGTCCTAGTGGGTTATTTGGCCCGGCAGGAACGACTGGCGGTAATTTAATGCCACGCTCCAGCGAACGCTGCCGAATACCAGCGGTCGGTGTCCAGGTAGGGTTAGGGATTTTCTGCCCAACCCGCGTTTCCATCACTGGCGTTTCCAGCCCCTGCAAGCCAATGCCTATCGGATAGACCTGCACGATATTTTCTCCTGGCGGATAATAATAAAGACGCAGCTCGGCAAGGTTAACGATAATCCCCTGACGCGGCGCATCAGGTAATAACAGTTGTGAAGGAATCGTTATCGTCGTACCTGGTTTTGGCACCGGGGCGATCGTGTTATTGGCTTCCAGAATCAACATTGCCGCAGTATCAAAACGTCGGGCAATGGCCTGAAGGTTTTTATCCCCCTCTTGCACCGTATACGTTTGATTTTGCCCAACCAGTCGGCTGCCGGTTGGTGGGAGTGGATAATCTACCGCCCAGGCAGCGTGTATGGCGCTAAACGCGCCGATAAGGGTCAGTGTAAGCAGAGACGCGCGTTTCATTGTAAACCTCCTGTATTTGCCGGAGACTCACGCTAAGACGTCGGATGGTGCTTTTGCTTACCTGAAGCCGAAACACTCCTGTGCTGGTCAGAGTAAACATCGACCATCCGGCAATGTGAGTCATCCAGATGAAAGCTGTTCCTTTAGTTTAGCTAAGTGCAGCGGCTTTAGCGCGGATTGCACGAATCATCGCTTCCAGACCTTGTGAACGAGATGGGGTGAGATGCTGAGCAAGCGCCATTTTTTCAAACCACGGGCGCACGTCAAAATTAACAATATCCTGCGGCGTCATCTGGTCATAGAGAATAAAAACAACCGCAATAAGCCCTTTCACAATGGCGGCATCGCTGTCACCCTGCAATTCAATAATTCCCTGCGCATTCTGGCGCATTACAATCCATACCTGACTCTGACAGCCCTGAATACTATTTTGCGGGTTTCTGTCTTCATCGCGTAATTCCGGCAGACGCTGACCCAGTTCAATAATGTAGAGATATTTCTCTTCCCAGTTGGCGCAGCGTAAAAAATTACGCAGCAATTTTTCTTTATCCGGCAATACAGCCATAGAGCCTCCCTGTTATCCCAGCAGACGATGAATGCGTTGCAATCCTGTCACCAGACGATCCACTTCTTCATGGGTGTTATACATAGCCAACGACGCCCGACACATAGCCGGAACGTTATAAAACGCCATCAACGGCATCGCGCAGTGATGGCCGGTACGCACAGCGATACCGTAGTTATCAAGAAAACTGCCAACATCATAGGCATGATGTTTACCGAGATTAAAGGCGATAACGCCAAGTCTGTCCGGTGGCCCATACAGAGTAAGATCCGGCACTGCTGTCAATTGTGACAGCGCGTAATGCATCAGATTCTGTTCGTACTCAGCAATGTTGTTAAGCCCCAGAGCTGATACATACTCCAGCGCCGCACCAAGACCAATAATGCCCCCCGTATTGGGCGTGCCGGCCTCAAACCGCCACGGCGCTTTGGTCCAGGTAGTACCTTCGCTAAGGCTGACGGTGGCAATCATAGACCCGCCCCCTTCCCACGGCGGCATCTCCTGCAACAAGGCTTCTTTAACATAAAGAATGCCAATGCCGGTGGGGCCATACAGTTTATGCCCGGAAAAAACGTAGAAGTCGCAATCCAGCGCCTGCACATCCACCGGATGATGCATCACTGCCTGAGCGCCATCCACCAGCACTTTTGCGCCATGCTGGTGCGCAAGTGCGATCATTTCCGGCAGCGGATTTTCCGTCCCCAGCACATTAGACACGTGAGTAATCGCCAGCAGGCGGGTTTTCTCATCAAACAAATTAGGCAACGTCTCAAGTTGCAGCGTGCCGTCCGGATTAAGCGGGATCACCCGCAGCTCTGCGCCAACGCGCGCGCAAAGCATCTGCCAGGGAACAATGTTAGCGTGGTGTTCCATCTGACTGATGATGATGTTATCGCCTGCCCGCACGTTGCTATTGCCCCAGCTATTGGCGACCAGATTGATCCCTTCCGTCGTGCCACGGACGAACACCAGCTCTTCCGCCGAACGGGCATTGATAAACAGCGATGCACGCTTACGCACGTTCTCCATTTTCTCGGTCGCCTGGGCGCTTAACGTATGAATACCGCGATGCACCGCCGCGTAGCCGTGACGATAAAACTCAGCCTCGGCGTCAATCACCTGGCTCGGTTTCTGCGCACTGGCGGCGCTGTCGAGATAAGCCAGCGGCAAACCGTTCACCTCACGCGAGAGCACCGGAAAATCGGCCCGTACCTTCTCAACGGAAAAAGTCATCTTGCACCTCCCGGCAGCCGTTGGCCGATTCGAGCCAGCACCTGCTGTTTAAGACCCTCATCGCGCAAGGCTTCCGTCAGTTCGGCGGCAAAGGCATAGATGATCATCTGCTGGGCATCCTGCTGATTGATCCCGCGAGAACGCAGATAGAACATTTGCTCATCATCAATACGCCCGACCGTTGCGCCGTGGCTGCATTTCACATCATCGGCATAAATTTCCAGTTGCGGTTTGGTATCCACTTCCGCCAGCTTGCCCATCAGCAGATTATTATTGGTCATCTGGCCGTCAGTCTTGATGGCATACTGCGCGACATTAATCAAACCATTAAATACCGCGCGCCCTTTGTCGCTGACGATAGTTTTGTGCAACTGGCGGCTGTTACAAAAACCTTTATTGTGTTCCAGCCAGGTGCGGGTATCGCACACTTCATTTTTCACCGGCATCGCCAGGCTATTAATCCGCAGCGTACTGTTTTCGCCATTAAGTTGCGTACTGGTGTTGTGCCGTAACACGGCGCCACCAAGCAGAAAACTGTGGCTAGATGCGGTGGCATCGTCTGCCAGCAGCAAATCGTTATGGGCAAAGTGGTGACTGACCGGGTTTTCAAACGCCAGCTTGATATGCTGCAAGTGGGCGTTCGCTGCGACGTTAATAGTGAAGCGCGCGCCGGTAAAATGGCGGGCATCATTAAGGCTGACAAAATGTTCAATCACCGTCGCTTCCGCGCCTTCCGCCAGTTCCAGATGATGGCGATAATGGGCAGTGTTCACCTCTTCACCTGACACGCCCTGGGTAATATGCATTAACAGCAATGGCTTTACAGGCCGTTGACCGCGCTTCACCGCAATATGCGTAACGCTTTGCGCCAGGCTTTCCGTCAGATGCAGAAACACTTCTGGCTGAATAGCATCGGGCAGCCCCTGGCGTTCGTCGTTTATGCTCACGTCATATCCGCTGCCTTCAGTTGCATCGCTCAGTGCTGGCATGTAACGTCCATCGACAAACACCAGTCGCACGGCGTCTAACGTTATGGCTAAGGCATCACGCTGCTGTGGGGATATCTCCCCCGTAATGCTGACAAACTGTCTATTGGTCAGCCCTTCCAGCGGCGTATATTTCCAGTGCTCATGTTTACGGGTCGGCAGACCGGTACGCAGCAATTGTTGTAAATGCTGCTGCGCTTGCGGGGAGCGTTTTGCCCCTTCAGCCTCAAACAAGTGATGCCACTGTTGCAGCACGTTACTGCTGTTCACTAAGCCAGCCATAACCCTGCTCCTCCAGTTGTTTGACCAACGTGAAATCGCCGGATTTCACAATTCGTCCCTGATACAGCACGTGGACGTAATCAGGCTTGATGTAGTCGAGAATGCGTTGGTAGTGCGTAACAATGATGAATGAACGCTTGCCGTCACGCAGCGAGTTCACGCCATCGGCAACCACTTTTAATGCGTCGATATCCAGCCCGGAGTCCGACTCATCAAGAATGCATAACTCCGGCTCCAGCACTGCCATTTGCAAAATATCGTTGCGCTTTTTCTCGCCACCGGAAAAACCAACGTTAACCGAACGGGTTAATAAATCTTCCGGCATCTTCAACAGGGCGATTTTCTCTTCCATCAAATCCTGAAAATCGAAGCGGTCGAGGGTTTCCTGACCGCGATAACTACGCACCGCATTGAGCGCCGTTTGCAGGAAAAACTGGTTACTGACGCCAGGGATTTCCACTGGATACTGAAAAGCCATAAAGATCCCTTCGCCTGCACGATCTTCCGGCGACAGTTCAAGCAAATCTTTGCCTTTAAACTCCACCGTGCCGCCCGTCACTTCATAATCTTCTCGCCCGGCAAGCGTTGCCGATAAGGTACTTTTGCCCGAACCGTTTGGCCCCATAATGGCGTGAACTTCGCCGGGACGAACGTCGAGGCTTAATCCGCGCAGGATAGCTTTATCTTCCACGCTGACGTGTAAATCTTTAATACTTAACATGTTTATTCCTTATCCGACGCTGTGTTCAAGACTGATGGCGAGGAGTTTTTGTGCTTCAACGGCAAATTCCAGCGGCAGTTCCGAGAACACGTCTTTGCAGAAACCGTTAACAATCATCGAGATGGCGTCTTCTTCGCTGATCCCGCGTTGCAGGCAGTAAAAGAGCTGATCTTCACCAATACGCGATGTCGTTGCCTCGTGCTCCAGTTGTGCGCTGTTATTGCGACATTCGACATACGGGAAGGTATGCGCCCCGCAATTAGCGCCAATCAGCATTGAGTCGCACTGAGTGAAGTTGCGCGCATTGGTTGCCGTCGGCATGATTTTCACCAGGCCGCGATAGCTGTTCTGGCTGTGTCCGGCAGAGATCCCTTTCGAGATAATGGTCGATTTGGTGTTCTTACCGATGTGGATCATCTTGGTGCCGGTATCAGCCTGCTGATGACCGCTGGTCAGCGCCACCGAGTAGAACTCACCGATAGAGTTATCGCCGCGCAGAATGCAGCTTGGGTATTTCCACGTAATCGCTGAACCGGTTTCCGATTGCGTCCACGACATTTTGCTGTTTTCGCCTTCGCACAGAGCACGCTTGGTGACGAAGTTGAGAATACCGCCGGTGTTGTTATCGCCAGGGAACCAGTTTTGCACCGTGGAATATTTCACCTCGGCGTTTTTATGGATGATGACTTCCACCACCGCCGCGTGTAGCTGGTAGCTATCACGCACTGGTGCGGAGCAGCCTTCAATGTAGCTGACGTAGCTGTCTTCGTCGGCTACCAGAATGGTGCGCTCAAACTGCCCGGTTTTTTCTGCGTTAATACGAAAATAGGTGGAAAGCTCCATCGGACAGCGCACGCCTTTAGGTACATAAATAAACGTACCATCGGAAGCCACCGCCGCATTGAGCGCAGCAAAAAAGTTGTCATTCCCAGGCACCACGGTGCCGAGATATTTCTTCACCAGCTCCGGGTGCTCATGAATCGCTTCGCCAAAGGAACAGAAAATGATCCCCTGCTCCGCCAGTTTTTCGCGATAAGTGGTGGCAACCGAAACAGAATCGAAAATGGCATCCACCGCCACCTCTTTGCCTTCCCGCACCGGTACGCCCAACTGCTCAAATGCCGCTTCAACCTCTTTACTTAAAAAAGCGTTTGCGCCGGTTTGTTGCACCGCGCCCGGTTCAGAAACACAGGTGTCATCGCAGTTACCACATGAAGGCGCGGAGTAATAGCTATAATCCTGATAATTCAGCTTATCGTAGTGCGCCTTCAACCAGTGCGGCTCTTCCATCTCCAGCCATGCACGAAAGGCGTTGAGACGAAACGCCAGCATCCACTCCGGTTCATTACGCTTCGCCGAGATTGCGCGCACCACCTCTTCGTTTATGCCCTTAGCCAGCTCATCAGTGGCTAACTGGGTGAAGAATCCTTCTTTATAATTCAGCGAGCCGCCAGTCCAGGTTTTGACATCGTCAGTTGCTTCAGTATTACGAGACATAGTACCGCCTATACCCCGAAGCTTTCGCCACAGCCACATTCATTCTGGGCTTTCGGGTTGTGAAATTTGAATATCTGATTGAGTCCTTCGCGAACGAAATCGACTTCCGTGCCATCAATAAACGGCATTGCTTGTAGCTGGACATACAGCTTCGCGCCGTCGTGTTCAAACAGCAGATCGTCTTTGTCCGGCTTGCTAACACTGTCGAGTACATAGCCAAAGCCCGCGCAACCCGTTTGCTTCACGCCTAAGCGCACGCCGACCATACCTGGCTGCTTTGCCACCAGCTCGCGGATGTGCACCGCCGCTGCGGGTGTCAGCGTTAAGCCTTGCCAGGCGAAATCCTGTGGATTAAAGGTTCCTGAATGCATGTCCATCGATTTACCTCACTTCATCGCTTTCAGCGTATAACAGCATGTTAGTGATAATGATTATCAGTTCAACCCAACAAACGCAGGGGCTTTACCGTAAAACATGCTTTTTGCCTGCATTTAATAAGCATAGACCCTGATGTGCGGCTTAACAGGCACGCTAAGAATTAGGTATCTCATTGTTAGTTAATGATTATTACTGGAGGACATTTAAGACTGTGATGGAAAAGAAAAAGTTGTATTGAAAATGACTATTTAAGAGATAGGTAAAAAAGCGGCTCGTTCAGAAATAAGAAAACCCTTAAGTCTGTTCAACACAGACTTAAGGGTTTCTACCCCATCCGGCGCTTATCTCCGGCACTCACAGTGGCTTAGCTCTTGAAGGGGCGATAAGAATAATCTCATAAAGCTAAGCCAGCGTTTTAACACAACCTGCGATTTGTATTCTTTTTAAACAAAATCAAGCGGGTAAAAATGGGAGAAGTCAGAAGAAAGTCGTCAGACCTGGACTGGAGTTAATCCAGGTCGATGGGGCACACTAACTGCGTTCAGCCAGAATCAATGCACGCCCAAACGCCAGGCAAAGTAGATTTCTTCTTTTAATTCAGCAGAAGAGAGAGTAAGCAGATCAGCGAATTCAAGTTCTAGTTGTTTCAGACGTTTGAGATATTGGGCAGGTGAAAGATTGCTCTGGTCACGGCGTAAAAATTCAATGGCCAGTTGGGTGGGATCAAGTTGAGTAGACATAGCATCCTCGCTTTTAGACAAGACCTGCACAGTATACCACCGTTTACTGTGCAGATAATAACCAACGGCAATATGCGTCACACTTTTCTGGTGACAACGTCACAAAATAGCGGTCGTCAATCGTGACGAACAGCACAAACGCTCTTTCTCATCGAATATTTCAATCTGCCAGACCTGATGACGTGAACCAAGATGCAGCGGTTTGCAAACGCCGCGAACTCGCCCTTCTCGCGCTGATCGAACATGGTTAGCATTGATTTCCAGACCAACGACTTTTTGCTCACCTTCGGTACATAAATAACCGGCAACGGAGCCAATACTTTCGGCCAGCACCACGGACGCACCGCCATGCAGCAGCCCGAAAGGTTGCTTTGTCCGCGAATCTACCGGCATTGTCGCTTCCAGAGTGTCATCACCAATATGTTCAAAGCGAATATCCAGCAATCCCACCATGTTTCCATCACCCATGGCATTCAGTGCTTCCAGGGTGATTTTACGTTTCCATATCATTTAATAATCTCCAGTAATGCCTGCACAGGATGGCGTACCCCCGTACCTTCAACCCGTTTTACCTGACTACGGCAGGAATATCCGGTCGCCAGACAGCGATTTCGCGGCAGACGCTGCATCGCCTGATGCCAGGATAACTCATAGATCCCAAGCGAGTTTTTATGATTTTTCGCTTCATGTCCGTAAGTCCCCGCCATACCGCAGCAACCCACACTGACATTTTCCAGCTTCGCGCCAAAACGGGCAAATATCGCGGCCCATTGTGCTGGCGCGCCCGGCAAGGCGGTGACTTCGGTACAGTGACCAAAGAAATACCACGGTTCACCGCTGACCGCAGCCACTGGCTGTGACTCAAGTACGCTTGCCAGCCATTCATTCGCCAGCAGAACGTTAAACTCGCCGCGTTCCTCGCCGAGAGTGAGTTTGTATTCGTCGCGATAACAAAGTACCAGCGCCGGATCGACACCCACCATTGGCATTCCCAGCTTCGCCATACGGTTGAGAAAATCCGCCGTCTTTTTCGCCGTCTTCGCAAAACGATTGAGGAATCCTTTGATGTGCTGGGCTTTACCATTTGGTGAAAATGGCAACAGTACCGGCTGGAAACCTAATTTTTCGACCAGACGCACAAAATCCGCCACCACTTGCGCATCGTAATAGCTGGTGAAAGGATCTTGCACCACCAGCACCGTGCGCGCTTTCTGCTCGACATTGAGAGCTTCAAGCTGTTCCAGCGTCATGTTTGCCGAGCGATGCCCCACCATTTGTTGTTGCAGCGACGGCACCGAAAGCAGCGGCAAGTCGACCATGCCGATATGTTTTTTCGACAGTTTGCGAACCAGAGGCTGGTTAATGAAGAAGTTAAAGGTCTTTGGCGCTCGCGCCATCAGCGGCGCATAACTTTCGACCGTCGCCACAAGATGGTCACGCAGCGGGCGTAAATAACGGGTATGATAGAGTTGCAGGAAACGAGAGCGGAACTCTGGCACATCTATTTTGATAGGGCACTGGGTCGAACAGGCTTTACAGGCCAGACAGCCTGACATCGCCTCTTTCACTTCGTGGGAGAAGTCATATTCGCCTTTATTTGCGTGCCAGCTATTGCGCGTGCGGGCAATTAACGTCCGCAAACTGGCTCGCGATTCCGGCAGTTCTTGTTCCAGTTTTAGAGGATCAACACCACGGTCAGCCAGCAAACGCAGCCATTCACGCACCAGCGTTGCGCGCCCTTTCGGTGAATGAATCCGGTTCTGGGTGATCTTCATCGACGGGCACATGGGGCTGCGGGCATCAAAGTTGAAGCATAAACCGTTGCCGTTACACTCCATCGCACCGCGCCACTGCTGGCGTACCGCGATGGGGATCTGCCGATCAAATGTACCGCGCTTTACCGCGTCCACTTTCATCATCGGCGCGTCGAGACCTTCTGGCGGGCAAATCTTTCCTGGGTTGAGTCGGTTATGCGGGTCAAATGCCGCTTTCACTTTGCGCAGTTCTGCAAAAAGTTCCTCACCGAAAAACGCCGGGCTGTATTCGGCGCGAAAACCTTTGCCGTGCTCGCCCCACAACAAACCACCGTATTTCGCAGTCAGCGCCACCACGTCATCAGAAATTTGCTTCATCAACATCTCTTGTTGCGGATCGCACATATCCAGCGCCGGACGAACGTGCAAAACCCCCGCATCGACGTGACCAAACATACCGTAGCTTAAGCCGTGACTGTCGAGCAGCGCGCGAAATTCAGCAATATAATCCGCCAGGTGTTCTGGCGGCACGCAGGTATCTTCGGCAAACGGAATTGGCTTAGCGGCGCCTTTAGCATTGCCAAGCAGGCCAACAGCTTTTTTGCGCATCGCATAGATACGTTCAACACCCGCCAGCTCGCGGCACACCTGCCAGCCAATGACACCTGCTTGCTGACTAGCGATAAGTTCGTCCAGCCGCGCACAGAGTGCATTTACCCGCTCGTCAATCAGCGCCTCATCATCACCAGCAAATTCCACAATGTTCAGTCCGAGCATCTCTTTGTCGGGCACATCGGTAATCAACTCACTGACGGAATGCCAGACGATATCTTCCCGCGCAAGGTTCAGCACTTTAGAATCCACCGTCTCAACTGAAAGCGCGCGCGCCTCAACCATAAACGGCGCGTTACGCAGCGCGGAGTCAAAAGAGTCATATTTGACGTTCACCAGACGGCGCACTTTCGGCAAGCGAGTAATATCCAGTCGCGCTTCGGTAATAAAGGCCAGCGTCCCTTCTGAACCCGTCAGAATGCGCGTCAGGTCGAACTCGGTCATCTCATCGTTAAAGACATGACGCAGATCGTAACCGGTAAGAAAGCGGTTAAGTTTGGGAAATTTGTCGATGATTAACTGCCGTTGCTGACGGCAGCGTTGATAAACCGTTTTATAGATACGCCCGATAGCTGTATTGGTTTTGCCCAGCGTTTCCGCCAGCTCGACGGGTAAAGGTTGCGTATCGAGAATATCCCCCCCCAACAACACTGCCCGCACGCCGAGCACGTGATCTGACGTTTTGCCATAGACCAGCGAGCCCTGACCGGAAGCATCGGTATTGATCATCCCGCCGAGCGTTGCCCGGTTGCTGGTCGAAAGTTCTGGTGCAAAAAAGTAGCCGAACGGTTTCAGGTACTGGTTAAGCTGATCTTTAATAACCCCCGCTTCAACGCGCACCCAGCCCTCTTCAGGGTTAATTTCGATGATGCGGTTCATATGACGGGACATATCAACAATAATCCCCTGGTTGAGCGCCTGACCGTTAGTGCCGGTGCCGCCACCGCGCGGGGTGAAGATCAACGATGAATAGCGTTCCTGCGCAGCCAGACGGGCGATTAATGCCACATCTGCGGTCGAACGCGGAAATACCACTGCGTCGGGGAGAAGTTGGTAAATACTGTTGTCGGTCGACATTGTCAGACGATCGGCATAACTTGTCGCCGTATCGCCGGTAAAACCCTGTTGCTCCAGCTCTTGCAAAAAATTAAGCACCAGTTGAACGACGCCGGGTGCCTGGGAAATCTGTGGAATCATTATATTGACCCTTTCCTGCGGTCTGTGATGTAGGTCGATACACAGTTCTTTCAGGCTGCTGCAATAGCGCACTGAAAGGTGATGTATGTTTACTCTATGGATTTCGAGTTGCGGGAAGGCGGCAAGCGAGTGAACGCCAGGAACTTACAAAAGTAAGTGACTGGGGTGAACGAACGTAGCCGCAGCACATGCAACTTGAAATACGACGAGTAAACCGTTTGCGTGTTGCCTGAATTGTTGTACCACATTTTTTTCTTACACGCCCATCAGAATTAAGGGCAGAATCGGCCTGTTAAAAACCGCTGAAATTGCTCATCATTATGCAGGTGAGTTTCGCGTGTTCACGTCGCGTCGACGATTTGACGCACAAAAAAGGTGAAAAGTAGTTATGGTAAATGTTCGTCAGCCCAGGGATGTCGCACAAATTCTGCTTTCGGTGCTGTTTTTAGCCATCATGATTGTGGCATGTCTGTGGATTGTTCAACCCTTCATTCTCGGCTTTGCGTGGGCCGGTACGGTGGTTATCGCTACCTGGCCGGTATTGTTACGCTTGCAAAAGATCATGTTTGGTCGCCGTTCGCTCGCCGTTCTGGTGATGACGCTGTTATTAGTGATGGTGTTTATCATCCCTATCGCCTTATTGGTTAACAGTATCGTCGATGGCAGTGGGCCGTTGATTAAAGCCATTTCCAGCGGCGACATGACGTTACCCGATCTGGCGTGGCTTAATACCATTCCAGTGATTGGTGCGAAGCTGTATGCAGGCTGGCACAATTTGCTGGATATGGGGGGTACGGCGATCATGGCGAAAGTCCGTCCTTATATTGGCACCACCACCACCTGGTTTGTTGGGCAGGCGGCGCATATCGGGCGCTTTATGGTGCATTGTGCATTAATGCTTCTCTTCAGCGCCCTGCTGTACTGGCGCGGTGAACAGGTAGCGCAAGGCATTCGCCATTTTGCAACTCGTCTGGCAGGCGCTCGCGGTGATGCCGCAGTCCTGCTGGCGGCGCAGGCTATCCGCGCGGTGGCGCTGGGTGTAGTGGTAACAGCGTTGGTGCAGGCGGTACTTGGCGGTATCGGTCTGGCGGTATCCGGCGTTCCTTACGCAACGCTGCTGACGGTGTTAATGATCCTCTCCTGCCTTGTCCAGCTTGGCCCGCTGCCGGTGTTGATTCCGGCGATTATCTGGCTCTACTGGAGCGGTGATACCACCTGGGGCACGGTATTGCTGGTGTGGAGTGGTGTGGTTGGCACACTGGATAACGTGATTCGCCCGATGTTAATTCGCATGGGCGCCGATTTACCGCTGATCCTGATCCTCTCCGGGGTTATCGGTGGTTTGATTGCCTTCGGGATGATTGGTCTGTTTATTGGTCCGGTTCTGTTAGCCGTTTCCTGGCGTCTGTTTGCTGCGTGGGTGGAAGAAGTCCCGCCACCGACTGACCAGCCGGAAGAAATTCTCGAAGAACTGGGCGAAATTGAAAAGCCGAATAAGTAACTCTCTCATCAGGCGGCTCTGCCGCCTGATTGTTAAACATCGCTAATTGATATTTCATTTCTCAACCTCGTATTTCCCTGCTTACCTCCATTCAGCTGGTAGTACCTGTCGCAAATTCTTTACAGTTTTTAAACTAATGAGACGAATCTGATCGACGCAAAAAGTCCGTATGCCTACTATTAGCTCACGGTTATAAATCAACATATTGATTTATAAGCATGGAAATCCCCTGAGTGAAACAACGAATTGCTGTGTGTAGTCTTTGCCCATCTCCCACGATGGGCTTTTTTTTAACATTTTTCCGTTTCCTTACCTCGCCATTCATTCTTTCCAATAATGTTGCACAAGATACTGTGACTCTCTTCAAGCCGTTAGCAGGCTGATAATGTTATTTATATTTTATTCTATTTTTTGATGCAGCCATTACCTATGAACGCTTATGAACTCCAGGCACTACGCCATATTTTTGCCATGACTGTTGATGAATGCGCGACCTGGATTGCCCAGACAGATGACAGCGAAAGCTGGCGGCGGTGGGAAAATGGCAAAAGCGCCATTCCTGATAGCGTCGTTGAAAAATTGCTGGCTATGCGTCAGCAAAGAAAAAAACATCTTCACGCCATCATAGAGAAAATAAATAACCGCATCGGCAATAACACCATGCGTTTTTTCCCTGACTTAACCGCGTTTCAACGTGTCTACCCTGACGGCGATTTTATTGACTGGAAGATTTATCAATCAGTAGCCGCAGAATTATATGCGCACGATCTTGAACGCCTTTGTTGATATTTTAACGGGAATCAATAGCCATTATTACAAGAATAATGACCGAATATTGACGCAATATCGCCACATTTTTTAAAACACAGTTGCTAAGTGGATCTTATGAAAAATCCCTATTTCCCTACCGCGCTGGGGTTGTATTTCAATTACCTGGTGCATGGTATGGGCGTCATTTTGATGACCCTGAATATGGCCTCGCTGGAGACGCTTTGGCATACCAATGCGGCAGGTGTCTCGATTGTTATCTCATCATTAGGCATTGGTCGGTTAAGCGTCCTGTTTCTTTCTGGCTTATTATCCGATAGATTCGGTCGCCGACCGTTTATCATTCTCGGTATGTGCTGCTATATCGCCTTCTTTTTTGGCATCCTGCACACCAATAACATCATTATCGCTTATGTTTTTGGCTTTCTGGCCGGAATGGCAAACAGTTTTCTCGATGCAGGTACTTATCCCAGCCTGATGGAAGCCTTTCCTCATTCACCGGGTACAGCCAATATTTTAATTAAAGCGTTTGTTTCCTGCGGACAATTTTTATTGCCGTTAATCATTAGTTTGTTGGTATGGGCCGAACTGTGGTTTGGTTAGTCTTTTATGATTGCCGCAGGCATTATGATTATTAACGGTCTGTTTTTATACCGCAGTACCTTTCCACCGCATCCGGGTCGTCGCTTACCGGCAGTAAATAAAACAACCACTTCGGGGCATCGCTGCTCAATAATCGATTTAGCCAGTTATACCTTATATGGCTATATCTCAATGGCAACGTTTTATCTGGTCAGCCAGTGGCTGGCACAATACGGACAATTTGTCGCTGGCATGTCATACACAATGTCGATCAAATTACTCAGCATCTACACCGTGGGATCGCTGCTTTGCGTATTTATTAGTGCACCGCTCATTCGTAAAGCGATTCACCCGACAACATTGTTGATGCTGTACACGTTTATCTCATTTATTGCCCTGCTCACCGTTTGCCTGTATCCCATATTTTATGTGGTAATAACATTTGCTTTCGTTATTGGTTTTACCTCCGCTGGAGGCGTTGTACAAATTGGCCTGACGTTAATGGCTGAACGTTTTCCCTACGCTAAAGGTAAAGCAACCGGGATTTATTACAGTGCGGGAAGTATTGCAACCTTTACCATTCCGTTGATTACGGCTCATCTATCACAAAGAAGTATTGCCGATATTATGTGGTTCGATACTGGCATCGCTGCCGTCGGTTTTTTACTGGCGCTGTTTATTGGCTTACGCAGCCACAAGGAAACACAACATCCATCGCTAAAGGGAAATGTCGCCACGGGCGGGTAATGCAATATTATTTTCAGGACATGCAAGATCTTACGGATAAATTAATCTTTCTGCACTAATTAAGGGAAATCACGATCCAAAACAAACTATCTCATGCAATATACCTGGAAACATAAACTTTATGCCATGTATCCGGAGAAAATCATCTTCAGTATAGTGATTATGTAAACCGTCGAAGAACAATACGTACAGTAACAAAATTATCTTTCAGCAAGGAGCTGTGAAAATGTCTCAAAATAAGGCTTTCAGCACGCCATTTATCCTGGCTGTTCTTTGTATATACTTCAGCTATTTCCTGCACGGCATTAGTGTTATTACACTTGCACAGAACATGTCATCTCTGGCAGAAAAATTTTCAACGGACAACGCGGGTATTGCTTATTTAATTTCCGGTATTGGCTTGGGTCGCCTGATCAGTATTTTATTCTTCGGTGTAATCTCCGACAAATTTGGACGGCGCGCAGTCATATTAATGGCAGTAATAATGTATCTACTGTTCTTCTTTGGTATTCCCGCTTGCCCGAATTTAACGCTCGCTTACTGTCTGGCAGTGTGCGTAGGTATCGCTAACTCGGCGCTGGATACCGGTGGTTACCCGGCGTTGATGGAATGCTTTCCGAAAGCCTCCGGGTCGGCGGTAATACTGGTTAAAGCAATGGTGTCATTCGGGCAAATGTTCTATCCAATGCTGGTGAGTTATATGCTGCTGAATAACATCTGGTACGGCTATGGGCTGATTATTCCTGGCATCCTGTTCGTACTGATCACGCTGATGCTGTTGAAAAGCAAATTCCCCAGCCAGTTGGTGGACGCCAGCGTTGCCAATGAATTGCCGATAATGAACAGTAAACCGTTAGTCTGGCTGGAAGGTGTTTCGTCGGTACTGTTCGGTGTTGCCGCATTCTCGACCTTTTATGTGATTGTGGTGTGGATGCCCAAATATGCAATGGCATTTGCCGGTATGTCGGAAGCCGAAGCATTAAAAACCATCTCTTATTACAGTATGGGTTCGCTGGTCTGTGTCTTTATATTTGCCGCGTTACTGAAAAAAATAGTACGCCCCATCTGGGCTAACGTATTTAACTCTGCACTGGCAACGGTAACTGCCGCCATTATATATCTCTACCCTTCTCCGCTAGTGTGTAATGCCGGAGCCTTTGTTATCGGTTTCTCAGCGGCTGGCGGCATTTTACAACTCGGCGTTTCGGTCATGTCAGAGTTTTTTCCCAAAAGCAAGGCCAAAGTCACCAGTATTTATATGATGATGGGCGGTCTGGCTAACTTTGTTATTCCACTGATTACCGGTTATCTGTCAAATATCGGCCTGCAATATATCATCGTTCTCGATTTTACTTTCGCGCTGCTGGCCCTGATTACCGCGATTATTGTTTTCATTCGCTATTACCGCGTATTCATTATTCCCAAAAATGATATCCGGTTAGGCGAACGTTATTTTAAACACAATTAAGCACAGAGGTTAAAGGAGTGAATTATGGATGTTACCGCAAAATACGAATTGATTGGGTTGATGGCCTATCCTATCCGCCACAGTTTATCGCCTGAAATGCAGAATAAAACCTTAGAAAAAGCGGGATTGCCATTTACCTATATGGCCTTTGAAGTGGATAACGATAGCTTTGCCGGAGCAATTGAAGGATTAAAAGCCCTCAAAATGCGCGGCACCGGTGTGTCGATGCCGAACAAACAACTGGCGTGTGAATATGTTGATGAATTAACGCCTGCGGCGAAACTGGTGGGCGCCATCAATACCATCGTTAATGATAACGGCTACCTGCGTGGTTATAACACCGACGGCACAGGCCATATTCGCGCCATAAAAGAGAGCGGTTTTGATATCAAAGGAAAAACGATGGTGCTGTTAGGTGCCGGTGGCGCCTCAACGGCGATTGGCGCGCAGGGTGCGATTGAAGGGTTAAAAGAAATTAAACTCTTTAACCGTCGGGATGAGTTTTTCGATAAAGCCCTCGCCTTCGCGCAACGGGTCAACGAAAACACCGATTGCGTCGTCACAGTGACGGATCTCGCCGATCAGCAGGCCTTTGCCGAGGCGCTGGCTTCTGCCGATATTTTAACCAACGGTACTAAAGTGGGTATGAAACCCCTTGAAAATGAATCATTGGTTAATGATATCAGTCTGTTACATCCAGGACTTCTGGTCACCGAATGCGTATATAACCCGCATATGACGAAGTTATTGCAGCAGGCGCAACAAGCAGGTTGCAAAACGATTGATGGATACGGCATGTTGTTGTGGCAAGGGGCAGAACAGTTCACGTTATGGACTGGCAAAGATTTCCCTCTGGAATACGTTAAACAGGTCATGGGGTTCGGCGCCTGAGAGGCTGACCGCGTGCAGAAAGGGTAAGAAATGAAAACCGTAACTGTAAAAGATCTCGTCATTGGCACGGGTGCACCAAAAATCATCGTCTCGCTGATGGCGAAAGATATCGCCAGCGTGAAATCTGAAGCTCTTGTCTATCGTGAAGCGGACTTTGATATTCTGGAATGGCGCGTGGATCACTTTGCCGACCTCACCTGTGTGGAGTCGGTCATGGCGGCGGCAAAAATTCTCCGTGAGACCATGCCAGAAAAACCGCTGCTGTTTACCTTCCGCAGTGCCAAAGAAGGCGGCGAGCAGGCGATTTCCACCGAAGCTTATATTGCTCTCAATCGTGCAGCCATCGACGGCGGTCTGGTGGATATGATCGATCTGGAGTTATTTACCGGCGATGATCAGGTTAAAGAAACCGTCGCCTACGCCCACGCGCATGATGTGAAAGTTGTCATGTCCAACCATGACTTCCATAAAACGCCGGAAGCCGAAGAAATCATTGCCCGTCTGCGCAAAATGCAGTCCTTCGACGCCGATATTCCTAAGATTGCGCTGATGCCGCAAAGTACCAGCGATGTGCTGACGTTGCTTGCCGCGACCCTGGAGATGCAGGAGCAGTATGCCGATCGTCCAATCATTACCATGTCGATGGCAAAAACTGGCGTAATTTCCCGTCTGGCGGGTGAAGTTTTCGGTTCGGCGGCAACCTTTGGCGCAGTAAAAAAAGCCTCTGCCCCTGGACAAATATCGGTGAATGATTTGCGCACAGTATTAACTATTTTGCATCAGGCATAATCAATAACGTTCCGGCGGGAACACCCTCACCCGCCGAAATAAAAATAAGTGTTTTAAGAGTGTTTAATAATAATATTCCGTGAGTATCTGCGCGCTATTTTTCTGGCTGACGCAGGGAAACTCACACCTGAATCAGGAAAAAATAATGAAACCTGTAAAACCACCTCGTATTAATGGACGAGTGCCGGTCCTGTCGGCACAGGAAGCGGTGAGTTATATTCCCGATGAAGCGACGCTTTGTGTATTAGGTGCAGGCGGAGGTATTCTGGAAGCCACCACATTAATTACCGCTCTTGCTGATAAATATAAGCAGACCCAGACACCGCGTAATTTATCAATTATTAGTCCTACGGGGCTTGGCGATCGCGCCGACCGTGGTATTAGTCCGCTGGCGCAAGAAGGTCTGGTGAAATGGGCATTATGCGGACACTGGGGACAATCGCCGCGTATTTCTGACCTTGCAGAACAAAATAAAATTGTTGCCTATAACTATCCACAAGGTGTACTCACCCAAACATTGCGCGCCGCCGCTGCCCACCAGCCGGGAATTATTAGCGATATTGGTATCGGTACATTTGTTGACCCTCGCCAACAAGGCGGAAAACTGAATGAAGTGACCAAAGAAGAGCTGATTAAACTGGTCGAGTTTGATAATAAAGAATATCTCTATTACAAAGCGATTGCGCCGGATATCGCTTTTATTCGCGCTACCACCTGCGACAGCGAAGGCTACGCCACTTTTGAAGATGAGGTGATGTATCTCGACGCATTGGTTATTGCCCAGGCGGTGCACAATAACGGCGGTATTGTGATGATGCAGGTGCAGAAAATGGTTAAGAAAGCCACGCTGCATCCTAAATCTGTCCGTATTCCGGGTTATCTGGTGGATATTGTGGTGGTCGATCCGGATCAAACCCAACTGTATGGCGGTGCGCCGGTTAACCGCTTTATTTCTGGTGACTTCACCCTTGATGACAGCACCAAACTTAGCCTGCCCCTAAACCAACGTAAATTAGTTGCGCGGCGTGCATTATTCGAAATGCGCAAAGGCGCGGTGGGAAATGTCGGTGTCGGTATTGCCGACGGCATTGGCCTGGTCGCCCGTGAAGAAGGATGTGCTGATGACTTTATTCTGACGGTGGAAACGGGTCCGATTGGCGGTATTACCTCGCAAGGTATCGCCTTTGGCGCAAATGTTAATACCCGCGCCATTCTGGATATGACGTCCCAGTTCGATTTTTATCACGGCGGTGGTCTGGATGTTTGTTATTTGAGTTTTGCCGAAGTCGACCAGCACGGCAACGTCGGTGTGCATAAATTCAATGGCAAAATCATGGGCACCGGCGGATTTATTGATATCAGCGCCACCTCGAAGAAAATTATTTTCTGTGGCACGTTAACCGCAGGAAGTTTAAAAACAGAAATTGCCAACGGCAAATTAAATATTATCCAGGAAGGACGGGTGAAGAAGTTTATCCGTGAACTACCGGAAATCACGTTCAGCGGAAAAATCGCTCTCGAACGGGGACTGGATGTTCGTTATATCACCGAACGTGCCGTCTTCACGCTGAAAGAAGACGGTCTGCATTTAATCGAAATCGCCCCTGGTGTCGATTTGAAAAAAGATATTCTCGACAAAATGGATTTCACCCCAGTTATTTCACCAGAACTCAAACTGATGGATGAGAGATTATTTATCGATGCGGCGATGGGTTTTGTCCTGCCTGAAGCGGCTCATTAACAGGAGTATAATGATGGATTTTTCTTTAACTGAAGAACAAGAACTGCTGCTGGCCAGTATTCGCGAACTGATTACGACTAACTTTCCGGAAGAGTATTTCCGCACCTGCGATCAAAACGGTACATATCCGCGTGAGTTTATGCGGGCACTGGCGGATAACGGTATTTCCATGCTTGGCGTGCCGGAAGAATTTGGTGGTATCCCTGCGGATTACGTCACCCAAATGCTGGCGCTGATGGAAGTGTCAAAATGCGGTGCTCCGGCGTTTTTGATTACCAACGGTCAGTGTATTCACAGTATGCGCCGTTTCGGTTCTGCGGAGCAGCTACGCAAAACGGCAGAAAGCACACTGGAAACGGGTGATCCCGCCTATGCCCTGGCGTTGACGGAGCCAGGCGCAGGCTCAGACAACAACAGTGCCACTACCACTTACACGCGTAAAAATGGCAAGGTTTACATCAACGGACAGAAAACCTTTATTACCGGTGCGAAAGAGTACCCGTATATGCTGGTGCTGGCGCGCGATCCAGAACCGAAAGATCCGAAAAAGGCCTTCACCCTGTGGTGGGTCGACTCCAGTAAGCCCGGCATTAAGATTAACCCGCTGCATAAAATCGGCTGGCATATGCTCAGCACCTGCGAAGTCTATCTCGACAACGTGGAAGTTGAAGAGAGCGACATGGTGGGCGAAGAAGGAATGGGGTTCCTCAATGTGATGTACAACTTTGAGATGGAACGCCTGATCAACGCCGCGCGCAGCACCGGCTTTGCCGAGTGTGCCTTTGAAGATGCCGCCCGCTATGCCAACCAGCGTATCGCTTTTGGTAAGCCGATTGGGCATAACCAGATGATCCAGGAAAAACTGGCACTGATGGCGATTAAGATCGACAACATGCGCAATATGGTGCTGAAAGTGGCATGGCAAGCTGACCAGCATCAGTCATTGCGCACCAGCGCGGCGCTGGCAAAATTGTACTGCGCACGTACCGCGATGGAAGTCATTGATGATGCGATTCAAATCATGGGTGGTCTGGGCTATACCGATGAGGCGCGCGTCTCCCGCTTCTGGCGCGATGTTCGCTGTGAACGTATCGGCGGCGGTACAGACGAAATTATGATTTACGTTGCAGGTCGGCAGATTCTGAAAGATTACCAGAATAAATAATCTCCAGGCGGCGCAGCTTCTTACAAAACTGCGCCGCCTGATTTATCCGGCAAGACTTACGGGTTGAGGAAATTCAGATAAGATTTCTTGTTCCGCAAAACAGTTTTTAAATTGCCTGCGGTAATCGCTGGGTGAACAGCCGACATGGCGCAAAAACAGTTTGGCAAAGTGATCGACATTTTCATAACCCACACGCCAGGAGATCTCTGCCTGTGATAATTCAGTATTGGTGAGTGACCATTTCGCTTCCGTCATACGCCGTTGAATAACATAGTTAATAGGGGAAATGCGATACTCTTTGGTAAATTCATGGCAAATATAACTGACGCTGGCACGAAATTTTTTCGATAACTGTTCTAAAGTGATTTTTTCGCGATAATTATTATTTAGATAGAAAAGAATATCTTTAATCAGCACATCTTTTTTAATATACCCTTGCTCCGAACGATACGCATTTTTAAAATTTTCGTAGTAGAGAATTGCTAATGTATAGGCAAAAGCGTCCCATAATGAAGATGTCTGATTATTTTTACTTTGCGGCAAAATAACGCTTAGCTCATTAAATAAGGTTTTAATGACCTCTTTTCCCTGCCCTGCGGCAATTACCGGGCAAGAATGCGGTTGCAGAAGCTGGTTTTCCTCTGCCCCCTGAAACTGAAAGCCATACAGTGCACAGGTACAGGTCGTAGCAGGATCGTTGACATCAGAAGCCACCGCATGAAGTCTGCCGCGTTCTATCACCACAATGTCATCGGCATGGGCTACATACAACGAGGAGTCAATGGTAAACCTTGCCACGCCTTTCTTGACATAAATCAGCTCAGTTTCATTGTCATGAACGTGATGTCCAGACTCCCATTTTGGATCATCGCTAAATGCAAAACGTGAAAGCCGTGGCGTTTTTCCAGCGACAAACAGCGTTTCGCTGACATTATCAAAACAGCGTTGATACATGACAACCTCCCTATTCCATGAGCAAGCAAAAGCAATATATGCCGGATAAAATACGGCGTGTATTACGGTTATACAACCGCGTTTAGCGAGAGCTAAACAAGATTATTTACACCGAATGCAAGATTGTACGGTCACGGCATAACAATATTGCCGCTCACTGCACTTTTGTTTTAGCGATCGCATTTTTTTTGCAAGATTGTTGGCAAGGAAAACAGCTTGCTCCGTCGAAAACGCCTTCCTGCTATCGCACACTATTTTCAGGCCATTTTTACCTTCCATCGGAGATGGTTCCGTATGCGACCCACAGGAGAAATCATGAAAATAATAACCTGCTTTAAGCTGGTGCCTGAAGAACAGGACATTGTTGTCACTCCCGAATACACCCTTAATTTCGACAATGCCGACGCCAAAATCAGCCAGTTCGATCTCAATGCCATTGAAGCTGCAAGCCAGCTTGCAACAGATGACGATGAGATAGCCGCGCTGACCGTTGGCGGTTCGTTATTGCAGAACTCGAAGGTGCGCAAAGACGTGTTATCACGCGGGCCACACAGCCTGTATATGGTGCAGGATGCCCAACTTGAACACGCGCTGCCCGTCGATACCGCAAAGGCGCTGGCAACCGCAGCAGAAAAAATCGGCTTTGATTTACTGATCTTTGGCGAAGGTTCCGGCGATCTCTATGCCCAGCAGGTTGGTCTGCTGGTAGGGGAAATCTTGCAACTTCCGGTGATTAATGCAGTGAGTGCCATTGCGCGTCAGGGCGATACATTGGTGGTTGAACGCACACTCGAAGAGGAAGTTGAAGTTATTGAACTCTCGCTTCCCGCCGTACTTTGCGTCACGTCTGATATCAACGTTCCACGTATCCCCTCCATGAAAGCCATTCTCGGTGCAGGCAAAAAACCGGTGAACCAGTGGCAGGCGAGTGACATCGGCTGTAGCCAGACCACGCCACTTGCTGAACTGACCGGCATTCGCGTACCGCCGCAAACAGAACGTAAACACATCATTCTCGATAACGATTCGCCGGAAGCGATTGCCGAGCTGGCGGAACACCTGAAGAAAGCCCTGAACTAAAGCCAACGGAGAAGAAACGATGAGTCAATTAAACAGCGTCTGGGTCTTTAGCGATAACCCTGATCGTTATGCTGAACTGTTTGGCGGTGCGCAGCAATGGGGCAACAGGTGTATACCATTGTGCAAAATGCCGACCAGGCGCAGGCGGTTATGCCTTATGGCCCAAAATGTATTTATGTTCTTGAGCAAAACGATGCGCTGCAACGCACTGAAAATTACGCTGAAAGCATTGCTGCCCTGCTTAAAGATAAACACCCCGCTATGTTGCTGATGGCCGCGACGAAACGCGGTAAAGCTCTGGCAGCACGGTTAAGTGTGCAACTGAATGCGGCGCTGGTGAACGATGCTACGGCGGTGGATATTGTCGATGGTCACATTTGCGCCGAACACCGTATGTATGGCGGGCTAGCGTTCGCTCAGGAAAAGATCACCAGCCCGCTGGCGATAATTACCCTTGCGCCCGGTGTTCAGGAACCGTGCACGAGCAATGCTTCTCATCAATGCCCGATTGAAACCGTGCCTTACGTTGCCCCGCGTCATGAAATTCTCTGTCGCGAACGCCGTGCGAAAGCGGCAAGCAGTGTGGATCTGAGTAAAGCAAAACGCGTGGTCGGCGTCGGTCGCGGTCTGGCGGCGCAGGATGACCTGAAAATGGTTCACGAACTGGCGGCGGCGCTGAATGCTGAAGTCGGCTGCTCACGCCCGATTGCCGAAGGCGAGAACTGGATGGAACGTGAACGTTATATCGGTGTCTCCGGGGTGTTGCTGAAATCCGAACTCTACCTGACGCTGGGGATCTCCGGGCAGATCCAGCATATGGTCGGCGGCAACGGCGCAAAAGTGATTGTCGCCATCAATAAAGATAAAAACGCGCCAATCTTCAACTATGCCGACTACGGTCTGGTGGGCGATATCTACAAAGTCGTCCCCGCCCTGATTAGCCAGTTGAGCCGCTAATTCCCCTTTCAACCACATCTCCCGCTGTAAACGCAGCGGGAAGGGAGCATAACGCATGTCGGATGACAAATTTGATGCCATTGTGGTCGGTGCGGGCGTTGCCGGTAGCGTCGCCGCACTGGTGATGGCGCGAGCCGGGCTGGATGTCCTGGTAATAGAACGTGGCGATAGCGCCGGATGCAAAAATATGACTGGCGGGCGTCTTTATGCCCACACGCTTGAGGCTATTATTCCCGGCTTTGCTGCATCTGCACCGGTTGAACGTAAGGTCACACGCGAGAAAATCTCTTTCTTAACCGAAGAAAGCGCCGTTACCCTCGATTTTCACCGTGAGCAACCGGATGCCCCGCAGCAAGCGTCTTATACCGTATTGCGCAACAGCCTCGATCCGTGGCTGATGGAACAAGCAGAACAGGCGGGTGCGCAGTTTATCCCGGGCGTTCGCGTCGATGCCCTGGTTCGTGAGGGAAACAAGGTCACTGGCGTTCAGGCCGGGGATGATATTCTCGAAGCGAATGTGGTCATATTGGCCGATGGCGTTAACTCAATACTTGGTCGTTCGCTGGGCATGGTTCCCGCCTCCGATCCGCATCATTACGCTGTTGGTGTTAAAGAGGTCATTGGCCTCACGCCAGAACAAATCAACGATCGCTTTAACGTCACCGGCGATGAAGGTGCCGCCTGGCTGTTTGCCGGTTCCCCTTCTGACGGCCTTATGGGCGGTGGATTCCTCTATACCAACAACGATTCCGTATCGTTGGGTCTGGTCTGCGGATTGGGTGATATCGCCCATGCGCAAAAAAGCGTGCCGCAAATGCTGGAAGATTTTAAACAGCACCCCGCCATACGTCCGCTGATTAGCGGTGGCAAACTGCTTGAATATTCCGCACATATGGTGCCGGAAGGTGGCCTGGCGATGGTGCCGCAACTGGTTAACGATGGTGTGATGATCGTCGGTGACGCCGCCGGTTTCTGCCTCAATCTTGGCTTTACGGTTCGCGGAATGGATTTAGCCATCGCGTCGGCACAGGCTGCTGCCACAACGGTGATTGCCGCCAAAGAACGCGCGGATTTCTCCACCCGCAGCCTGGCGCAATACAAACGTGAGCTGGAACAGAGTTGCGTCATGCGCGATATGCAGCATTTTCGTAAAATCCCGGCGCTGATGGAAAACCCGCGCCTGTTTAGCCAATACCCACGAATGGTCGCTGACATCATGAACGATATGTTCACCATCGACGGTAAACCTAACCAGCCGGTACGCAAAATGATCATGGGACACGCGAAGAAAATTGGGCTGGTCAACTTGCTTAAAGATGGCATTAAGGGAGCAACCGCACTATGAGCCAGAATGCTACGGTTAATGTTGACGTCAAATTAGGCGTCAATAAATTCCATGTTGATGAGGGACATCCGCACATCATTCTGGCGGCAAATCCCGATATCAATGAATTTCGTAAATTAATGAAAGCCTGCCCGGCCGGACTTTATAAGCAGGATGACGCAGGAAATATTCATTTTGATTCTGCCGGTTGTCTGGAGTGCGGCACCTGTCGGGTGCTTTGCGGCAACACTATCCTCGAACAATGGCAATACCCTGCTGGCACTTTCGGTATTGATTTCCGCTACGGTTAATCACGCATCCCACAGGCCTGTACGTCGGGCCTGACGTTTTGTTTCGAGATTCCAAAATGAAAGTAACATTAACGTTTAACGCGCAGCGTCGTGCTGCCTATCGGCAGCAAGGGTTATGGGGTGATGCTTCGCTGGCTGACTACTGGCAGCAAACTGTGCGAGCGATGCCTGACAAAATAGCTGTGGTCGATAATCATGGTGCATCGTACACCTATAGCGCGCTCGATCAGGCCGCAAGCTGTCTGGCAAGCTGGATGCTGGCGAACGGTATTGAAGCCGGCGATCGCGTCGCGTTTCAACTGCCGGGCTGGTGTGAATTTACCGTTATCTATCTTGCCTGCCTGAAAACCGGTGCGGTATCCGTGCCGCTGTTACCTTCCTGGCGAGAAGCGGAACTGGTGTGGGTGCTCAATAAGTGCCAGGCAAAAATGTTTTTTGCCCCGACGTTGTTTAAACAAACGCGTCCGGTAGATTTAATCCTGCCGCTGCAAAATCAGCTTCCACATCTGCAACAAATTGTCGGCGTGGACAAACTGGCTCCCGCCACATCGTCTCTCTCGTTACGCCAGATTATTACCGATAATACCCCGCTGACGACGTCGATATCGGTTCACGGCGATGAATTAGCGGCAGTGCTGTTTACCTCCGGAACTGAAGGTATGCCAAAGGGCGTGATGCTGACACATAATAATATTCTCGCCAGCGAGCGGGCATATTGTGCGCGGCTGAATCTGACATGGCAGGATGTTTTTATGATGCCTGCGCCGCTGGGTCATGCGACAGGTTTTCTGCATGGCGTAACGGCGCCGTTTTTGGTAGGCGCACGGAGCGTATTGTTAGATATTTTCACCCCTGAAGCCTGTCTCTCGCTACTTGAGCAACAACGTTGCACCTGTATGCTCGGCGCAACGCCGTTTGTCTATGACCTTTTGAATTTACTGGAGAAACAGCCCGCAGATCTTTCTGCGCTGCGTTTCTTCCTTTGCGGTGGCACCACGATCCCAAAAAAAGTGGCGCGTGAATGCCAACAGCGCGGCATTAAATTGTTAAGTGTTTATGGCTCCACAGAAAGCTCGCCGCACGCGGTGGTGAATCTCGACGATCCGTTGTCACGCTTTATGCATACCGATGGTTACGCTGCCGCTGGCGTGGAAATCAAAGTCGTCGATGACGCACGCAAGACCTTACCGGCCGGTTGTGAAGGTGAAGAGGCCTCGCGTGGCCCCAATGTGTTTATGGGTTATTTTGATGAACCTGAATTAACCGCCCGCGCGCTGGATGAAGAAGGCTGGTATTACAGCGGTGATCTCTGCCGCATGGATGAGGCTGGCTATATAAAAATAACCGGACGTAAGAAAGATATTATTGTCCGTGGCGGCGAGAATATTAGCAGCCGTGAAGTGGAAGATATATTGTTGCAGCATCCCAAAATTCATGATGCCTGCGTGGTTGCGATGCCCGATGAACGCTTAGGCGAACGCTCGTGTGCTTATATTGTATTAAAATCGCCACATCATTCATTATCTCTGGAAGATGTGGTAGCATTTTTTAGCCGTAAACGGGTCGCGAAATATAAATACCCTGAGCATATCGTGATAACTGAAAAGTTACCCCGCACTGCATCCGGTAAAATACAAAAATTTTTACTCAGGAAAGATATTATTCAGCGATTAACCGAGGGTCATTGCGGAATTACTGAATAAGATTCGTATCCGCGAATAGCTAGCCCCGGCGACAATATGCCGCCGGGGCTATATTTTATTTCTTCAGTTCAGCCAGACTTAACCAGGTTTGCACTACAGTGTCTGGGTTCAGAGACAGGCTGTCGATTCCCTCTTCCATCAACCATGCTGCAAAGTCTTCGTGGTCAGATGGCCCCTGACCGCAAATCCCGACGTATTTGCCCTGTTTCTTCGCGGCACGGATTGCCATCGACAACAGTGCTTTCACGGCATCGTTGCGCTCATCGAACAGTTCAGACACCACGCCGGAGTCACGATCCAGGCCAAGCGTCAGCTGCGTCATGTCGTTTGAGCCGATAGAGAAGCCGTCGAAATATTCGAGGAACTGTTCTGCCAGCAAGGCGTTGGACGGAATTTCACACATCATGATGATCTTCAGACCGTTCTCACCACGTTTCAGTCCCTGACGCGCCAGTTCTTCAACCACCGCTTTCGCCTGGTCAACGGTACGCACGAACGGGATCATGATCTCAACGTTGGTTAACCCCATGTCGTTGCGCACACGTTTCACCGCTTCACACTCCAGCGCGAAGCAGTCGCGGAAGCTATCAGAAACGTAGCGACCGGCGCCACGGAAGCCCAGCATCGGGTTCTCTTCATGCGGCTCGTAACGTTCGCCACCGACCAGGTTAGCATATTCGTTGGATTTAAAATCAGAGAGACGGACAATGACGCGCTTCGGATAAAACGCTGCGCCCAGCGTCGCGATCCCTTCAGTCAGACGACCAACGTAAAATTCACGCGGAGAATCAAAGCCTTTCATCATCTCGCGGATTTCGTTTTGCAGCTGCGGTTCCTGGTCGTCAAACTCAAGCAGTGCACGCGGGTGAACGCCAATCATGCGGTTGATGATAAATTCCAGGCGCGCCAGACCTACGCCTTCATTTGGCAAGCAGGCGAAGTCAAACGCACGATCCGGGTTACCGACGTTCATCATCACTTTCAGCGGCAGATCCGGCATGGTTTCCACGCTGGAGCTTTTCACGCTAAATTCCAGCAACTCGGCATAAACGTAACCGGTATCGCCTTCAGCACAAGAAACAGTGACATTCTCACCGTCTTTCATCCGTTCGGTCGCATCGCCGCAGCCAACCACCGCCGGAATACCCAGTTCGCGTGCGATGATCGCCGCGTGACAGGTACGACCGCCACGGTTGGTGACGATGGCTGATGCTTTCTTCATGATCGGTTCCCAGTCCGGGTCGGTCATGTCAGTGACCAGAACGTCACCGGGTTCGATGCGGTTCATTTCGCTGATGTCATGAATGACTTTCACCGGCCCCGCGCCAATGCGATGACCGATAGCACGGCCTTCGGCGATAATCTTGCCCTGTGAATGCAGCGTATAACGTTCCATGACCTGGCCGCGTGAACGCACGGTTTCCGGACGCGCCTGCACAATAAACAGTTTGCCGGTGTGGCCGTCTTTCGCCCACTCAATATCCATCGGGCGACCATAGTGTTTCTCAATTTGTACGGCCTGTTTTGCCAGCTCCTGCACTTCTTCATTGGTCAGCGAGAAGATGTCACGTTGTTCCTGCGGTACGTCTTCAATTTTAACTTGTTTGCCGTGTTCCTGGGTCGGCGCGTAGACCATGCGGATTTTTTTCGACCCCATGGTACGGCGCACGATAGCCGAGCGATTCGCCGCCAGCGTCGGTTTATGCACGTAAAATTCATCCGGGTTAACCGCGCCCTGCACAACCATCTCACCGAGCCCCCATGCGGAAGTGATAAACACCACCTGGTCGAAACCGGATTCGGTATCAATGGAGAACATCACGCCAGAGGACGCGAGGTCGGAACGCACCATCCGCTGAACACCGGCGGAGAGCGCGACGCCACGGTGATCGTACCCCTGGTGAACGCGATAAGAGATGGCGCGATCGTTAAACAGGGAAGCAAAGACATGCTTCACTGCCACCAGTACGGCGTCAAAACCCTGAACGTTGAGGAAGGTTTCCTGCTGACCGGCGAAGGAGGCGTCCGGCATGTCTTCTGCGGTGGCGGAGGAGCGCACCGCAAAAGAGGCGTTTTCGTCATCGGCGGAAAGCTGTGCATAGGCTTCGCGGATGGCGTTTTCCAGCTCAGGCTGGAAGGGAGTGTCGATAATCCACTGGCGGATTTGCGCACCTGCTTTCGCAAGCTGGGTAACATCGTCAATATCCGTTTTATCCAGCAGTTCATAAATGCGCTGGTTTACGCCGCTTTGATCCAGAAACTGATTAAACGCATCGGCGGTTGTGGCGAAACCATTCGGAACGGAAACGCCCATTCCGGAAAGGTTAGTAATCATTTCACCCAGGGAGGCATTTTTGCCCCCAACCCTGTCTACATCATTCATGCCGAGTTGGTTATACCAAAGCACCAGCGGTGACGAGCCATTGTTGGACATCGAACAATCCTTTTGTGATAAATGAACGGTTTGAGAAACACATTTCTGCGCATTTATCTTTGCATATTTAACCGGATGAAAAAAACGGTGAATCGTTCAAGCAAATATATTTTTTTACTTTTTAAGACTGATCCCAGCGTTGCGCAAATCTGTTATCTTCGATAATTCCCACATAAACCATCGGTATAAACGAAACCGAAAAATGAAATGCTGTTTTCATAAAAAATAAAATTGAAGGTTCATTTTATAAACCCGGCATAACGTTCTACGCTTCTGTGCATTTTTAATTTATGCTTTCATAGAATTATGTCTGCATCACAGGAAGAACAAAATGGATAATGCTGTTGATCGCCACGTTTTTTATATTTCTGATGGTACGGCAATAACTGCGGAGGTATTAGGACACGCAGTGATGTCGCAATTTCCTGTTACTATCAGCAGCATTACGCTGCCGTTTGTCGAAAATGAGAGCCGTGCACGGGCGGTGAAAGACCAAATAGACGCGATTTATCAGCAGACAGGTGTGCGCCCGCTGGTCTTCTACTCCATCGTGTTGCCGGAAATTCGCGCCATCATTTTGCAAAGTGAAGGCTTTTGCCAGGATATCGTTCAGGCGCTGGTTGCCCCGCTACAACAAGAGATGAAACTGGACCCAACGCCGATTGCTCACCGTACTCACGGCCTGAATCCCAATAATCTGAATAAATATGATGCACGTATTGCGGCGATTGATTACACCCTCGCCCACGATGACGGTATTTCGTTGCGCAATCTGGATCAGGCACAGGTGATCCTGCTCGGCGTTTCTCGCTGCGGTAAAACTCCCACCAGTCTGTATCTGGCGATGCAGTTTGGTATCCGCGCAGCAAACTACCCCTTTATTGCTGATGACATGGATAATCTGGTGCTGCCCACGTCACTTAAACCGCTACAGCATAAACTGTTCGGGCTGACCATCGACCCAGAGCGTCTGGCGGCTATTCGTGAAGAGCGTCGGGAAAACAGCCGCTATGCCTCGCTTCGTCAGTGCCGGATGGAAGTCGCGGAAGTAGAAGCGTTGTACCGTAAAAATCAGATCCCGTGGATCAACAGTACCAATTATTCGGTAGAAGAGATTGCCACCAAGATCCTCGATATCATGGGTCTTAGCCGCCGAATGTACTAGAGAACTAGTATAAGAGTTCGTTTTTTTGTTATTATGCCGTCAATTGAGCGAAGTGTTGCCTGCCTCGCACTTGAAATCAGCAGGGATTGGTTTATCGTGATGCGCATCACTTCTTGGCATCCCTGCCGTTGAAGCAACAAATTTCTGAGACTTGTAATGAACAGAACTGACGAACTCCGTACTGCGCGTATCGAGAGTCTGGTAACGCCCGCCGAACTCGCGCTACGGTATCCCGTAACGCCTGGCGTCGCCAGCCATGTCACCGATTCCCGCCGTAGAATTGAAAAAATACTGAATGGTGAAGACAAGCGACTGTTGGTCATTATTGGCCCCTGCTCGATCCACGATCTTACCGCTGCAATGGAGTACGCCACCCGTCTGCAGGCACTGCGCAACCAGTACCAGTCACGGCTGGAAATCGTAATGCGCACCTATTTTGAAAAACCACGAACCGTTGTCGGCTGGAAAGGATTAATTTCCGACCCGGATTTAAACGGCAGCTATCGCGTAAATCACGGCCTCGAACTGGCGCGTAAGTTACTGTTACAGGTAAATGAGCTGGGCGTCCCCACCGCGACCGAATTTCTCGATATGGTGACCGGTCAGTTTATTGCCGACTTAATTAGCTGGGGCGCGATTGGCGCACGCACTACCGAAAGCCAGATCCACCGCGAAATGGCGTCCGCGCTCTCATGCCCTGTAGGCTTTAAAAATGGTACTGATGGCAACACGCGTATTGCCGTGGACGCGATTCGCGCGGCGCGCGCCAGCCATATGTTCCTCTCGCCAGATAAGAACGGCCAGATGACCATCTACCAGACCAGTGGCAACCCGTATGGGCACATTATTATGCGTGGTGGCAAAAAACCAAATTATCATGCCGATGATATCGCCGCCGCCTGCGATACGTTGCACGAATTTGATTTACCAGAACATCTGGTGGTGGATTTCAGCCACGGCAACTGTCAGAAGCAGCACCGCCGTCAGTTAGAAGTTTGTGAGGATATTTGCCAGCAAATCCGCAATGGCTCTACGGCGATTGCCGGAATTATGGCGGAAAGTTTCCTGCGTGAAGGTACACAAAAAATTGTTAGCAGTCAGCCACTCACCTACGGTCAGTCAATTACCGATCCATGTTTAGGCTGGGAAGATACTGAACACCTGATCGAAAAACTCGCCTCTGCGGTAGATACCCGCTTCTGAATGCGTGCCCATTCCGTCGGGAATGGGCATTTCTACTCAATATCTTGTCTTATCAATGAATTATTACTTGCCCTGGCGCAAGATTGTATTGATAATAAGAATCATTGTTATATCAATTATTATTAGTTTTTATGAGCTATACGGACAGCAGCAGACTCACGCCTAAAACGGATGCAAATCAGAAGATCTCTTCCCCACAGCCTGTTCGACGGATTGCCAGCCAGACACTGTTAGGTCCGGATGGCAAACTGATCATTGATCATGACGGACAAGAATATCTGCTCCGTAAAACACAGGCTGGCAAGCTGCTGCTGACAAAGTAGCGTTTAACTCGAACAGCTGACTTCCAGTCGTTTGCCCCAGTCCGGTGGGCGGCTGACATAATCATCATCTCTGTCGCTGAAAGGATTTCGCAACGCCTCATGCAGGCGGTGTAATTCCGTCATATCGCCCTGTTCCGCCGCCTCAATGGCTCGTTGTGCCAGCCAGTTGCGCAACACCAGCGCCGGATTGACGCTTTGCATAAGTTGCTGACGTTCGCTGTCGGTGACGTTATCTTGCTGCAAACGCGCCCGATAACGGGCAAACCAGTCATCAAATGCCGCACGATCAATAAACTCATCACGCAGTGGCGATGCCGGACTGCGCTGTTCAACCAGGCTAAGGATGCGGAATGTACGGGTATAGTCGCTGCGCTCACGCGCCATCAGACTGAATAATTCATTCAGCAGCGCGTTATCCTCTTTCTGCTCCGTCATAAAGCCCAGCTTCTGCCGCATACGTTGTCCGTAATGCGTCAACAGAACCTGTTGATAGCTGTCCAGCGCCGTATTGAGCGCATCTACAGAAATAAATGGCGACAATGTCTGTGCCAGACGCTGTAAATTCCACAACGCGACGGCAGGCTGATTATCAAAACTATAACGCCCCTGATGATCCGAGTGGTTACAGATAAAGCCAGGCTCGTAATCATCGAGGAAGCCGAACGGCCCGTAATCGAGGGTCAGGCCAAGAATCGACATGTTGTCAGTGTTCATAACACCATGAGCAAAACCGACTGTCTGCCAGTTAGCCATTAACGACGCGGTACGTGCGACAACATCGGTAAACCAGAGACGGTATTTATCCTCATCATCCTGAAGATGTGACCAGTAATGTCGGATGGCAAAGTCAGCCAACTGGCGAACCTTTTCCGGCTCGCGGCGATAGTAAAAGTGTTCGAAGTGACCAAATCGCAGATGGCTTTGTGCCACGCGCATTAACATCGCGCCTGATTCTACCGTTTCCCGATAAACTGGCGTATCGCTGGTAACAATGCTTAAAGCGCGCGTCGTAGGAATACCCAGATAATGCATCGCCTCACTGGCGAGACTTTCACGAATCGTAGAGCGCAATACCGCCCGTCCATCGCCCATTCGCGAATAAGGCGTCAGCCCCGCCCCTTTCAGATGCCAGTCCATTGTTGTGCCATCGGCGAGTTGTTGCTCACCGAGAAGAATGCCACGCCCGTCACCCAACTGGCCCGCCCAGACGCCAAACTGATGACCGCTGTAGACCTGCGCCAGTGGCGACATGCCAGGTAGTAATGTTTCTCCCCCCCACACGCCGGCGCCACTTTCAAACAGCGACGAGGGAATACCCAGCGTGTTAGCCAGTTCTGCATTATGCCAAATCAACCGGGCGTTATTTAAAGGCGTGGGGGAAAGTGCTGTATAGGTTGCTGGCAATTCATCGCGCCAGCGGGTAATAAAAGACAGGGTCATAGATCCTCCTGTCTGATAGTGTAGACGGTTACCCTCATCTTAAACACCAGCAAACAAAAGGGTTATCGCTGAACCAGCGTTGTTACCTGACTTACGGGAACTGCAGGCCATAAGCATCCTTGTAGGGCATGAAAACCATACGGTGTGATTCGCGCCAACATTCCTGGGGTATCGATACCTGCCGCAATGATATAGCTGCAACAAGGCGAAATTTGCGTATGAATAGCACGAATAAATGGTGCGAAGGATGTATTAGCTATTTGTTGCTGAACAAAGCCTTTATCCAACATAACTCGAGTGAAAAGACCATCAAATATTGCTTTCATGGTGCTGTTACCCGCACCTAAATCCCCCAACACCAATGGACAAATTTGAGATAAGCGCAAGAGATTACAATTATCTTTCCCCTCATTAAGTTGTGGATAATTTTCATTAATCCGCAATTCAACAAAAGGAAATTTTAATAGTTGGTTTGCGTAATTATTAGCACCTAATAATAATTTTGCTACTTGTGGCGTTAAATTAATCCATGCAAAAATTTTGTGTTGAATAAAAAAATGTTGGCATGATTTAAGTAATTCTAACTGCTCTGCAAATAGCTGCCAATGCTGTTCCTCAGAAAGCTGCGCCATAACCCGCGTCGTCGGGATGCGAACCATACCGTCTTCACTGGAGAAATGGGTTATTATTTCAACCCCAACAAGATTTTGCCGGCTATCTCTTATCGGCAGGAAATAGCAATCAGAATGATAAACATTATCCAGTAAAATCTTCATGGTAATCGCCCTTCTCCAGAAATATTTTTACAAATCCGGCTAAAAAGGATGAGGCCATAAAGTATAAAAAAAACAGAAGGGATAACTTTCATTTGTTCCTTGTTAACCACTTTTTCATGGGTCCTTTTTTAGATTATTCTAATTATAAACGAATATTCCATTTACGGAATTTTTGTCTGAAAAATACTACGGTATTCAGAAGTAAAAGGACGGTGATGTATCATCACCGTCCTTTTCGACATACTAGATTCGTCTCGCTTGCCAGAAATTTTTCTGCCAGTAGACATTATCAAGGGAAGAGCGCATCACCCCTTTACTGGTAGAGGCGTGAATAAATTGGTTGTTGGTATCATAAATACCCACATGTAAACCATTTTGCCCAGAGCCGGTTTTGAAGAAAACCAGATCGCCTGGCAGCAACTCGTCTTTATCAATTTGAGTACCGATAGAGGCCTGTTGCTTTGTTTCACGCGGCAACTGCAAATCGAAACGATCGCGCATCGTTACGACCACAAAGCCTGAGCAGTCAACCCCGCGACGACTCATACCACCATAACGATAAGGTGTACCATGCCAGCTTTGTAGTTGATCGTTCAAACCAGCAATCACGGTAATAGAGTCAGAAAGTCTGGCGTTTGGTGGCGGCGCTTTATGGTGGCTACACCCGACCAGAAACAGTGCTGTGATTAAAATAAGGCAGAAACGCATTCCGTACGAATCCTCTGTTTTTTATTCTTGCATTAATTTAGCGTCGAAATTACCCGATTTTCAAGATGCTATTGTTATCAGGCTGTCGAAATCAGCATTCTGTGACCTTCAATGTCCAGACGGCGGAAATTCATCCCATAGGCCTGCGCCAGGTTCGGCGGTGTCAGAACGTCCTCCCTGCGTCCACTGGCCAATAATTTTCCACCTTTTAGCAGCCATGCCCGATGCGCGTGACGCAATGTGTGATTGAGATCGTGACTGCTCATCACAATCGCTAGCCCTTGCTGGCACAGCGCGCTCAGAATTTTGTCTAACGCACTTTGTTGCGCAACGTCAAGGCTGTTCATCGGCTCATCAAGAAGCAGTAATTGGCCTGCGGGATTGGCTTGTGGTGTGATTTGCAGCACTACCGCAGCAAGACGTACACGTTGCCATTCACCGCCGGAAAGTTGATTGGTGCTGCGTCCGAGTTTGTCATCAAGAGCCAGCGCCCCGGCGACATCGTTTAACAGGTCGCTACGCGTTTTATCATGCTGATGCAGGGTCAGGTAATGCCAGACCGGCATAGCAAATGGCGGTGTTTGTTGCTGTGAAAGATAGGCGCGATGCAGCGCGAGTTTTGTTGCGGACCATACTTCCAGTGGTTGCCCCGCGAACTGAATGCTTCCCTTACCGCCGGTCATTCCGGCCATTCGCGCCAGCAAGGTACTCTTACCCGCGCCGTTCGGCCCCACCAGATGCAGGATCTCCCCTGCCCGAACCTCACCCGAAAGCGGCCCCAGGCGGGTTGATTCCGCTACATCCTGCAACTGCATCACAATAGACATTATTTTGCCAACGCCAGTTTAATACTTTCCATCACAATGGGATCTTCCGGCGTCATATCCGGGGAAAAACGCTGGATGACTTTGCCATCTCTGCCTACCAGGAATTTCTCAAAATTCCACAAAATATCATCAGGGTACAGCGGTGCACGACCTTTGCTGACCATGCGCGCATAGAATCCGCTTTCTTCCGGCGCGACTGCGGTCGGCGCTGCGGCAATCAGTTTTTGATACAGCGGATGGCGACCTTCGCCATTGACCTCAATCTTACTGAACATCGGGAACGTCACCCCCCAGGTGGTGGTGCAGTAAGTTTTAATCTCTTCATCGCTGCCCGGTTCTTGCTCCAGAAACTGGTTACACGGGAATCCCAGCACGACAAAACCACGATCGGCCCAGGCTTTCTGAATATTCTCCAGCTGCTCATATTGCGGCGTTAAGCCACACTTTGAGGCGACATTGACAATCAACAGTACATTACCGGCATATTTCTCCAGCGTGGTCACTTCACCGTCGATATCCTTCACTACAGTGGTCAGAATGGAATCTTGCATCGTGTCTCCTGGATGTGGTCAGTAAAAATCTTAGCTTTTAATCATAGACCGTCTTTTTGCGGCTAACGTCCTGCTTTTAACAATAGCCAGATAAACACCGGTGCGCCCAACGTAGCGGTGACTACACCAATTGGCAGCTCGGCGGAAATCAGTGCCAGACGAGCGACAATATCGGCGAGTAGCAATGCCGTAGCGCCTGCCAGAGCACAGCCAGGAAGTAAAACACGGTGATCGGTTAACCCACACAGCCGCAGAATATGTGGGATCACCAGACCAATAAATCCAATAGCACCAGCAAGCGCCACACTGACGCCGACCATCCAGCCGGTCGCTGCTACCAGCACATTGCGCCAGAACCAAAGAGGCAACCCCAGCTGTCGCGCCGAGACCTCGCCAAGAGCTAACATATTCATCGGTCTGGACTGACAGCAAATCCACAACAACACCGGGATCAACGCCACCATCAGCCAGCTTTGCCGCCAGTCAACGCCGCCAAAGCCGCCCATCATCCAGTACATTAACTGACGTAAATCAACCGATGTGGAAAAGTAAATGGCCCACGTCATTAATGCGCTACAGATAATCCCTAATGCAACTCCCGCCAGCAATAATCGGCTGGTCGAAAGATGACGGCGGGCAAAACGCAGGAGAATTAAAGTGATAATGAGTGCACCAGCAATGGCACAAAGCCCCAGCGCCCACTCAGGTAATTGCCCTTGCCCCAGCAATACAGCGGCGATAAGCCCTACACCTGCACCATTAGAGACGCCGAGTAACCCTGGTTCTGCAAGCGGGTTTTCAAATAGCGCCTGCATTACTGCGCCGGATAACGCCAGCGCAGCACCAACCAGCAATACAGCCAGCGTGCGTGGAAGACGTATTTGCCAGACAAAAAGCTCGCCTCGTGGAGTAAACCAGTCAGTTGGCGAGATCCATTGTTCACCAGCACAAAGGCTTAAAAGAAGCGCCAGCAGCATTAATATTGACAGGCTAAATAACCAGCGTACATTTTGTCGCTGTTGTTGGCGGGCAAGTGTCAGCATGGTATCCGTTCTGCTGAAGAGTCATTTCGTTGATTTTACGGTGACTCGCCAGTAGTGAAAAGAAAAAAGGCCGCAGAGCGGCCTTTTTAGTTAGATCAGATTACTCGTCTTTGGGCGAAGCGTTTTCGACACGGCTTTTTAACTTCTGTCCGGGTCTGAAGGTCACCACGCGCCGTGCTGTAATGGGAATATCTTCGCCCGTTTTCGGGTTACGTCCCGGGCGTTGATTCTTATCACGCAGATCGAAGTTACCAAAACCAGAGAGTTTCACCTGTTCGCCGTTCTCCAGAGCGCGACGGATCTCTTCGAAAAACAGTTCAACCAGTTCTTTGGCATCCCGCTTGCTAAGCCCAAGCTTATCAAACAGATATTCTGACATTTCAGCTTTTGTAAGCGCCATAGGTTCAATCCCTCAATGATGCCTGGAATCGCTCTTTTAATGCCTCTACACATTTGGCGACGGTAGCGGCAATCTCCTCTTCTTCAAGTGTACGGCTGGTATCTTGCAGGATCAGGCTAATGGCGAGGCTCTTATACCCCTCCGCAACACCCTTACCACGGTACACGTCAAATAAGTTTACGCCAACTACCTGATTTACGCCAACTTTCTTACATTCGGATAAAATATCCGCAGCAGGAACGTTTTCTGCGACCACAACGGCGATGTCACGACGGTTCGCCGGGAAGCGAGAAATCTCGCGCGCCTGAGGCACCACGCGGTCTGCGAGCTTGTTCCACTCCAGTTCGAACACCAGAGTGCGACCGTTAAGATCCAGTTTACGTTCCAGTTCAGGATGAACAACCCCAACAAAACCAATACGTTCACCTTTCAGATAAATCGCTGCGGATTGTCCCGGATGCAGTGCCGGATTCGCTTCTGCACGGAACTCAACGTCAGCCAGTTTACCGGTCAGGTCGAGTACGGATTCAAGATCGCCTTTCAAATCATAGAAATCAACGGTCTCTTTTGCCAGGTTCCAGTGCTCTTCGTAACGGTTACCGCAAATCACACCAGCTAACATCAGATCCTGACGAATGCCCAACGGTGCCTGAGTATCTGGTACGAAACGCAGACCGCTTTCAAAAATGCGCACGCGGTTTTGCTGACGGTTCTGGTTGTACACCACGGTTGCCAGCAGGCCAGTCCACAGAGACAGACGCATTGCCGACATTTCAACGGAGATCGGGCTTGGCAGCAGTAACGCTTCAACGCCCGGATGGATCATCTGCTGGACTTTCGGATCAACGAAGCTATAGGTGATCACTTCCTGATAGCCTTTGTCGTTGAGCAGCGTTTTCACGCGCTTGAGTGACAAGTCAGCTTCACGGTGAGTGCCCATAATCAGGCTTGCCTGTACCGGTTCATCCGGGATGTTGTTGTAGCCGTAAACACGCGCCACTTCTTCGACCAGATCTTCTTCAATCTCCATGTCGAAACGCCAGCTCGGCGCAACTGCCTGCCACTCGTCCTTACCTTCGGTCACTTCACAGCCGAGACGGCGCAGAATGTCGGCCACCTGCTCATCTGCAATATGATGGCCAATCAGACGATCCAGTTTGCTGCGACGTAAAGTGATGGTCGCACGCTTCGGCAGCGTTGCTTCGTTAGTGATATCGATTACCGGACCAGCTTCACCGCCACAGATGTCAATCAGCAGACGGGTCGCACGTTCCATCGCTTTGTGCTGCAGTGCCGGATCAACACCACGCTCGTAACGATGAGACGCATCGGTATGCAGACCATGACGACGAGCACGACCGGTGATAGACAGCGGGCTGAAGAAAGCACATTCCAGCAGGACGTTTTGCGTTTCTTCATTTACGCCAGAGTGTTCGCCACCGAAGATGCCGCCCATCGCCAGCGCCTTGTTGTGATCGGCAATGACCAGGGTGTCTGCATTCAGCTTCGCTTCAGTACCGTCAAGCAACACCAGCGTTTCACCCTCTTTTGCCATCCGCACCACAATGCCGCCTTCAATACGATCTTTATCGAAAGCGTGCATCGGTTGACCCAGTTCGAGCAGCACATAGTTGGTCACGTCAACTACCGCATCAATGGAACGAATACCGCAGCGACGCAGTTTTTCTTTCATCCACAGCGGGGTTGGCGCTTTAACATTAATACCTTTTACAACGCGGCCAAGATAACGCGGGCAGGCTTCCGGCGCTTCTACTGCAATCGGCAGCGTGTCGTCGATGGTCGCACCAACCGGAACGATTTCCGGTTCAATCAGCGGTAGTTGATTCAGCACAGCCACGTCACGCGCAACACCAATGATGCCTAAGCAGTCGGCACGGTTTGGCGTAACGCTGATTTCGATGGTGTTATCATCAAGTTTCAGGTATTCGCGGATGTCGGTGCCAATTGGCGCATCCGCTGGCAGTTCGATAATGCCGTTGTGATCGTCAGAAATACCCAGCTCAGAGAAGGAGCACAGCATCCCTTCAGACGGTTCGCCACGCAGTTTCGCCGCTTTAATTTTGAAATCGCCCGGCAGAACAGCACCAATGGTCGCTACCGCCACACGCAGCCCCTGACGGCAGTTTGGCGCACCGCAGACGATATCCAGCAGGCGATCGCCGCCGACATTGACTTTGGTCACACGCAGTTTGTCCGCATTCGGATGCTGGGCACACTCAACCACTTCACCAACAACCACGCCGTGGAAGCTACCGGCAACCGGTTCTACACCGTCAACTTCCAGACCCGCCATGGTGATTTGATTCGCCAGCGCGTCGCTATCAATCGCCGGGTTCACCCATTCGCGTAACCACAGTTCACTGAATTTCATAATCTATTCCTGCCTTATTTAAACTGTTTGAGGAAACGCAGATCGTTTTCGAAGAATGAACGCAGGTCGGTGACGCCATAACGCAACATGGTCAGACGCTCCATCCCCATCCCGAAGGCGAAACCAGAGTAAACTTCCGGGTCGATACCAACGTTACGCAGCACGTTCGGATGCACCATCCCACAACCCAGCACTTCCAGCCATTTGCCGTTTTTACCCATGACGTCAACTTCTGCAGACGGTTCGGTGAACGGGAAATAAGAAGGACGGAAACGAATCTGCAAATCTTCTTCAAAGAAGTTACGCAGGAAATCGTGCAGCGTGCCTTTCAGGTTGGTGAAGCTGATATTGGTATCAACAATCAGGCCTTCCATCTGATGGAACATCGGCGTGTGGGTCTGGTCGTAGTCGTTACGATAAACACGTCCAGGCGCGATGATACGAATCGGCGGCTGCTGAGCTTTCATGGTGCGGATCTGTACACCAGAAGTCTGGGTACGCAGCAGACGGGTCGCATCAAACCAGAAAGTGTCGTGGTCAGCGCGCGCCGGGTGGTGACCAGGAATATTCAGAGCATCGAAGTTATGATAATCGTCTTCGATTTCCGGTCCGGTCGCCACGGTAAAGCCAAGCTCACCGAAGAAACTTTCGATACGGTCAATGGTCCGAGTCACCGGATGCAGACCGCCGTTTTCAATACGGCGACCAGGCAGGGAGACATCAATAGTTTCCGCTGCCAGGCGCGCATTCAGCGCCGCGCTTTCCAGTTCGGCTTTACGCGCATTCAACGCCTGCTGCACCTGCTCTTTCGCTTCGTTGATAACCGCACCGGCTGCCGGGCGTTCTTCTGGCGGCAGTTCACGCAGGGTCGTCATCTGAAGGGTTAAGTGCCCTTTTTTACCCAAATATTCGACGCGCACATTGTCTAACGCGGCAACATCTGACGCCTGGCTAATGGCCGCCTTCGCACTGGCAACCAGTTCTGCGAGATGTGACATGGTTTTCCTCATTGTGTCAGTGGTGACACTGGTTCGTTGGACTTAGAGCCTATCCCATCAGGCTATTTTACTTGCCATTTTGTCCTGGGCAGTGCTCGAAAGCCTCACGTACTGAAAAGTACGCTCCGGTTTCTCCGCACTGTCCGTGTCCAGAATGGCGGCGATAATTACGCCTGATGAGACAAGCTTTTTATTCTTCAAAACGCGCATACAAAAAAAGCCTCCACTGGGAGGCTTTCAGGCGCTGTTTTCCGTTTCTCTTCTCACGCGCTAGCCTCCTGGTGTCAGGTGCTAAAGTAAAAAAAGAAGCGGAAAATAGCAGCATTCATTGCTTGCGTTACCTTTTGGTACTCTTCAAAAGACCTTTATTGAAAAGGCTGCGACGATAAAAGTCAATGTTCTGATGGTGTTGAAACGAAAAGAGGGAGACTAGCTCCCTCTTCCAACTGGCTTATGCCAGAGCTGCTTTCGCTTTTTCAACCAGAGCGGTGAACGCTACTTTGTCGAATACAGCGATATCAGCCAGGATCTTACGGTCGATTTCAACAGAGGCTTTTTTCAGGCCATTGATGAATTTGCTGTAAGAAATACCGTTCTGACGTGCTGCTGCGTTGATACGCGCAATCCACAGTTGACGGAACTGACGCTTACGTTGACGACGGTCACGGTAAGCATACTGACCAGCTTTGATAACAGCCTGGAAGGCAACGCGGTATACGCGAGAACGCGCACCGTAGTAACCTTTAGCTTGTTTCAAAATTTTCTTGTGACGTGCGCGTGCAATAACACCACGTTTTACGCGAGCCATATGTGCTCTCCTGTATCTATATTCTAATTAAAAAGTTAAAAACGTTAACGGCTTATGCGTACGGCAGGCACGCGATTACCAGACCCAGATCGCCTTTGGAAACCATGGCTTTCGGACGCAGGTGACGTTTACGTTTGGTCGCTTTTTTGGTCAGAATGTGACGCAGGTTAGCGTGCTTGTGCTTAAAACCACCTTTACCGGTTTTTTTGAAGCGCTTAGCAGCACCGCGTACGGTCTTAATTTTTGGCATTTTAATAACTTCCACTTCGCATTGTTGATAAACAGAAACAAAGGCGAATCACCCTGTGAGCCGAAGCTCACAGGAATGATTACTTGATGGCCTTACTGTTTCTTCTTAGGAGCGAGCACCATGATCATCTGGCGGCCTTCGATCTTCGTTGGGAAGGATTCGACCACTGCCAGTTCTTGCAAATCGTCTTTCACGCGATTAAGCACTTCCATACCGATTTGCTGGTGCGCCATCTCACGACCACGGAAACGCAGTGTGATTTTGGCTTTGTCACCCTCTTCCAGAAAGCGAATCAGGCTGCGGAGTTTTACCTGATAGTCGCCTTCATCTGTACCAGGACGGAATTTGATTTCCTTAACCTGGATAACTTTTTGCTTTTTCTTCTGTTCCTTAGAAGACTTGCTCTTTTCATAGAGGAATTTGCCGTAATCCATGATACGACAAACCGGCGGCTCGGCGTTAGGGCTGATCTCGACTAAGTCTACTCCGGCTTCTTCTGCTTTCTCCAGAGCTTCTCTCAGACTCACAATACCAAGCTGCTCGCCTTCCAGACCTGTTAAGCGAACTTCCTGGGCGCGAATTTCGCCATTGATACGGTTAGGGCGCGCCGTTTGAACTCGTTTTCCGCCTTTAATACCTTATTCCTCCAATTGTTTAAGACTGCGGCTGCGAATCTCTTGTTGCAGCTTCTCGATCACTTCATTTACGTCCATGCTTCCCAGGTCTTTACCACGGCGGGTGCGAACGGCAACTTTGCCAGATTCCACCTCTTTATCACCACAGACCAGCATATATGGGACGCGACGCAAAGTGTGCTCGCGGATTTTAAAGCCAATCTTCTCATTTCTCAAGTCTGCTTTAACACGAATGCCCGCATTTGATAGTTTTTGCGTCAATTCGTTAACGTATTCAGACTGAGAATCGGTAATGTTCATGATAACAACCTGCACTGGCGCAAGCCAGGTCGGGAAGAAACCAGCGAACTCTTCGGTCAGGATACCAATGAAACGTTCCATTGACCCCAGAATTGCGCGGTGAATCATTACCGGAACCTTACGCTCGTTGTCTTCGCCTACATAGGAGGCGCTCAGACGAGACGGCAAGGAGAAGTCCAGCTGTACTGTACCGCACTGCCATGCACGATCGAGGCAGTCATACAGGGTAAATTCAATTTTCGGACCGTAGAAAGCGCCTTCACCCAGTTGATATTCAAACGGGATGTTGTTTTCTTCCAGCGCAACCGCCAGATCCGCCTCAGCACGATCCCACATTTCGTCGCTACCAATACGTTTTTCAGGACGAGTGGAAAGTTTGACCACGATTTTTTCAAAGCCAAAAGTGCTGTACATATCATAGACTAAACGGATACATCCGTTAACTTCATCGCGAATTTGTTCTTCAGTACAGAAGATATGCGCGTCATCCTGGGTAAAACCACGTACACGCATCAGGCCATGCAGAGAACCTGACGGCTCGTTACGATGGCAGCTACCGAACTCGGCCATACGCAGCGGCAGATCGCGATACGACTTCAGCCCCTGGTTGAAAATTTGTACGTGCCCCGGGCAGTTCATCGGCTTAATGCAGTATTCACGGTTCTCTGAAGACGTGGTGAACATCGCATCTTTGTAGTTGTCCCAGTGACCGGTTTTTTCCCACAGGACGCGGTCCATCATGAACGGACCTTTTACTTCCTGATACTGGTACTCTTTCAGTTTAGAACGAACGAACACTTCCAGTTCGCGGAAGATTGTCCAGCCGTCGTTGTGCCAGAAGACCATACCCGGTGCTTCTTCCTGCATATGATACAGGTCAAGCTGCTTACCGATTTTACGGTGATCGCGTTTAGCGGCTTCTTCCAGGCGCTGCAGGTAAGCGTTGAGGGCTTTTTTATCTGCCCACGCAGTACCGTAAATACGCTGCAACATTTTGTTGTTGCTGTCGCCGCGCCAGTAAGCGCCTGCCGTTTTCATCAGTTTGAAATGATGGCAGAAACGCATATTCGGTACGTGCGGACCACGGCACATATCGACATATTCTTCATGGAAATAGAGGCCTGGCTGGTCATCATGGGCAATATTTTCGTCCAGGATGGAGACTTTATAGCTCTCGCCGCGTTTAACAAACGTTTCACGCGCTTCGTGCCAGCTGACTTTCTTCTTAATGACGTCGTAGTTTTTCTCAGCAAGCTCATGCATCCGCTTCTCGAGTGCTTCGACATCTTCCTGGGTTAACGTGCGGTCAAGATCAACGTCGTAATAGAAACCGTTGTCAATAACCGGGCCGATTGCCATTTTGGTATGCGGCCAAAGTTGTTTAATCGCGTGCCCTAACAGGTGCGCGCAGGAGTGACGAATGATCTCCAGACCTTCTTCGTCTTTTGCGGTAATGATCGACAGTTGTGCGTCGTTTTCAATCAGATCGCAAGCATCAACCAGCTCACCATTTACGCGCCCTGCGATACAGGCTTTCGCCAGACCTGGACCAATGTCCAGCGCAACATCCATGGGACTGACAGCGTGGTCGTAATGGCGTTGGCTGCCATCAGGAAGAGTAATAACAGGCATGTTATATCCTTATTTGCAGTGGTGACCCATACGCAAGATCACATACAAAGATTCATATGAAATTTACCAAAAAGGTTTGGGCTGATTCCCGCTTCACTCTGCGAAATATGTCACAACATGCTGATTAGCGATGCCAGACCTACACCCACTTTCTGATAATACCGTCTGGCAGTTTACACGGTATTTGTTATCGGGCAAAGCGGCAATCATCATGATCGAAATGATATAAATCAATACAGGCAACGCCTGCCCATTTTGTTACACTCGGATATTGACCACTCGAAATACGCAGGAAAACACATGCCGACAAAACGTTTTGACAAAAAACACTGGAAGATGGTGGTGGTGCTACTGGCTATTTGTGACGCTATGCTGTTACTGCGTTGGGCGGCAATGATTTGGGGTTGAATGGTAGAACGCTATTAGCTAACGAAAAAGCCAGACCGCTCGTCGCGGCCCGGCAGTAATTACATTTTATATCCCAGCGATAACGTTGTTCGGCGATCGGTATGTTCTGGAGCCGATTCAGGCGGTTCAGAGTTCCATGTAACGTTGTACGCCACCTTCAGACCGAAATGTTCATTAATAGCCACATTTAACGCGCTTTCCGAGTTCAATGTCGTATCTTCTGCGCCAAAGACGGAAACACCCTGGGTAATTTTCGCGTTGTCGGTCAACTGCCACGCGTAAGCCCCGGAAGCATAACCCAGCGGCTGGGTTTTACTGGCATTGTCGGTATATTTGTCGTAACGCACGCCAGGACCGAATTCAAAGCGGAAGCTGTGTACCGGGCCATTCAAAAACTGGCGACCATAACCCGCAGTCAACACATCGCGTTCGCGATAACCGTTATAGCGGTCTGTCAGCCAGCTTGCCTGACCAAATAAATAGTCATAGTCAGTTAAATTAAAACGGCTACGCCCGCCCGCCGCATATTTTTCCGAAGAACGCTCATCGTTAGAAGAAGTATTACTGGCATTCCCCCACAGCGACCAGGCAGTAGAATGCCCATACCAGGTCATAGTGGTATCAGCCGTTAGTGAAGAACTTTTCGTGTTACCTGATTGTGCAAGGTAGCCTGCATTCAGATTACCTTCAAAAGGTTTTTTGGCGCTGGCAGGATCGTCCATGACAGTAAAAACGGAATCATCGGCAGCTGCATTCAGAGACGCAAACATACCCCCCGCCAGCATAACGATGGCAGGAACTGTCTTCAAAAGCTTCATTTATTAAAAGTCCGTACAACAAAAAAAGAGACCATCGCGGTCCCGGAAACTTTCTTAAGGATCAAAGAGTAGCGTCCCTGGAAAGGTGACAAATTATAAAAAGGAGTGAAAAACTTAGCAACGACTTCTTATTTCATTTTTTGAATAAGCACATTATGAAAACAAATATTTATTTATCTTTATCTTATTAATTTCATATAAATATCCAATAAATCATATTGTTAATTTCTTCACTTTCCACTGATTCAGTGCCAGACTGAAATCAGCCTATAGGAGGAAATGATGGTACGTATCTATACGTTGACACTTGCGCCCTCTCTCGATAGCGCAACAATTACCCCGCAAATTTATCCCGAAGGAAAACTGCGTTGTACCGCACCGGTGTTCGAGCCTGGTGGCGGCGGTATTAACGTCGCCCGCGCCATTGCCCACCTTGGTGGGAGCGCCACGGCAATCTTCCCGGCTGGCGGAGCGACTGGCGAACATCTGGTTTCACTGCTGTCTGATGAAAATGTCCCGGTTGCGACTGTCGAAGCAAAAGACTGGACCCGCCAGAATCTGCACGTACATGTGGAGTCTACAGGTGAACAGTACCGATTTGTCATGCCTGGCGCGACATTAAGTGACGATGAATTTCGTCAACTTGAAGAGCAAGTTCTGGAAATTGAATCTGGAGCCATTCTGGTCATAAGCGGAAGCCTGCCCCCAGGTGTGAAGCTGGAAAAATTAACTCAGCTTATTTCAGCTGCGCAAAGACAAGGGATTCGCTGCATCGTCGACAGTTCTGGCGAGGCTTTAAGTGCAGCCCTGGCCATTGGCAATATTGAACTGGTTAAACCTAACCAGAAAGAGCTAAGCGCACTGGTTAACCGCGAACTCACCCAGCCTGATGATGTACGCAAAGCCGCGCAGGAAATCGTTAATAGCGGCAAGGCCAAACGGGTTGTCGTTTCCCTTGGCCCGCAGGGCGCGCTGGGGGTGGACAGCGAAAACTGCATTCAGGTTGTGCCACCACCGGTGAAAAGCCAGAGTACCGTCGGTGCAGGTGACAGCATGGTCGGCGCGATGACGCTGAAGCTGGCAGAAAATGCCTCTCTTGCAGAGATGGTTCGTTTTGGGGTCGCTGCGGGCAGTGCCGCCACGCTCAATCAAGGAACTCGTCTGTGCTCCCATGACGATACGCAAAAAATTTACGCTTACCTTTCCCACTTATAGCGATATTCCCCCAATCATTGGGGGAATCACCATAAACCTGTCGACAACGCGTTTCTCCGACTATGCTAAAAAATCACGTGATAACAAAGAGGTGAATTATGGCTGGTGGCGATCTTGTCCGTTATGTCATTACTGTCATGTTGCATGAAGACACATTAACTGAAATTAATGAGTTAAATAACTTTCTGACACGCGACGGTTTTTTACTGACCATGACGGATGATGACGGAAATATCCATGAGCTGGGAACGAACACCTTTGGGCTTATCAGTACTCAAAGTGAAGATGAAATAAGAGAGCTGGTTGCCGCACTCACCCAAAGCGCCACAGGCAAAGACCCAGAGATCATAATCACCACCTGGGAGGACTGGCATAGCAACAGAAAATAAATGGTTTTTGGGCAATAATCAGTCTGTGGTGTGCGTTAGCTCGTGTTTTTGCACCACATTCCTGCGCTAACCTTATGATCTGGCAGACAACATGGGAGAGACATCATGTGGCAGGCAATCAGTCGTCTTTTGAGCGAGCAGTTAGGTGAAGGCGAAATCGAACTGCGTAATGAACTGCCTGGCGGAGAAGTCCATGCCGCATGGCATTTACGCTACGCAGGACGTGACTTTTTCGTCAAATGTGATGAAAGGGAACTGCTTTCCGGTTTTACCGCCGAAGCCGACCAGCTGGAATTACTGTCGCGCAGTAAAACGGTCAGCGTGCCTAAAGTATGGGCTGTTGGCGCTGACCGCGACTACAGTTTTTTGGTGATGGACTATCTCCCGCCCCGCCCGTTGGATGCACATAACGCATTTATTTTAGGACAGCAAATTGCGCGCCTGCATCAATGGAGTGACCAGCCGCAATTTGGCCTCGATTTCGATAACGCACTTTCCACTACTCCACAACCCAATACCTGGCAACGTCGCTGGTCAACGTTCTTTGCTGAACAACGTATTGGCTGGCAACTGGAACTGGCAGCAGAAAAAGGGATCGCCTTCGGCAATATCGACTCCATCGTCGAGCATATTAAGCAACGCCTGAGCTCTCATCAGCCACAGCCATCACTGTTACACGGCGATTTATGGTCTGGAAACTGCGCTCTGGGCCCGGAGGGGCCGTATATATTCGACCCTGCTTGTTACTGGGGCGACAGAGAGTGCGATCTGGCGATGTTGCCACTGCATACCGAACAGCCGCCACAAATCTATGACGGCTATCAGTCCGTTTCACCGCTACCGGCAGATTTCCTCGAACGTCAACCAATTTACCAACTCTACACGTTGCTTAACCGTGCAAGGTTGTTTGGCGGGCAGCATTTGGTTATTGCCCAGCAGTCACTGGATAGATTGTTAGCAGCGTGATGTGAATTGATGATAATGGCCGCCCCATGCGGCCTTTTGCTTAAATAAATCCAAGCAAAGAAAAGAACACATACCCCGCAGCAATACAAATTACCGGCAGGATATAGAGTGAGAAAATCTGTAAGAAAATAGTATGGTGTGGCACAACAATGCGTGACTCAATCTGTTCACGCGTTAACCCCTCTTCCCCTTTAGCCTTCTCCAGAATGAGTTGATCCTCAACACCTTCGCGCAAAAAGCGCGCCTGGCGGCTCATACGGGCACCAGAGTCTTGCAGCGCAAGCCCCACAAATATCAGTATGAAAATCACCCAAAACATAACGTTCACGCCACCATTAAAATTGGGCGTCGGTGAGTTGTACCAGAACAGATTCAGAAAAGACGTATTCGCCTGCATCATATCGATCATGACATGCGCAAAGTCGAGCATTACAGCATTGATACCTTCCTGGGATTCTTGCCGGACATTCATAAACTTCAGCAAGGAAATTAACGTGGAAACAAGTGTCGGTATAAAAATCACCCAACCCAAAATCCTTTTCAAAACAGCAATGCGTCCAGCTTGTTGATACGTCATGAGTTCTCCTTGATTAAGACGCGTCGTTTCAATTAGTTTACCTGTAGATATCTGTTTTCGCCCATTCTTTAAAGGCGATATGATAGGCACTTAATCATAAGCACTGCTTAATACCTTACACATAATGCTCTAAAGGAGAGGTTGTAATGTCAACCCCGCGTCAGATTCTTGCTGCAATTTTCGATATGGATGGATTACTTATCGACTCAGAACCTTTATGGGATCGAGCCGAACTGGATGTGATGGCAAGCCTGGGGGTAGATATCTCCCGTCGTAACGAGCTACCGGACACCTTAGGTTTACGCATCGATATGGTGGTCGATCTGTGGTATGCCCGGCAACCGTGGAATGGGCCGAGTCGTCAGGAGGTAGTTGAACGGGTTATTGCCCGTGCCATTTCACTGGTTGAAGAGACACGACCATTACTGCCTGGTGTGCGTGAGGCCGTTGCGCTATGCAAAGAACAAGGATTATTGGTAGGTCTGGCCTCCGCGTCACCGTTACATATGCTGGAGAAAGTACTGACCATGTTTGACTTACGTGATAGTTTCGATGCCCTCGCCTCCGCCGAAAAGCTGCCTTACAGCAAGCCGCATCCACAAGTGTATCTCGACTGTGCAGCAAAACTGGGCGTTGATCCTCTCGCCTGCGTGGCGCTGGAAGACTCTGTAAACGGCATGATCGCCTCTAAAGCGGCACGTATGCGTTCTATCGTCGTCCCCGCGCCCGAAGCGCAAAATGATCCCCGTTTTGTGTTGGCGAACGTAAAACTTTCCTCTCTCACCGAATTGACCGCGACCGACCTCCTCGGCTAATAAAATCGGGCAGTGCCATAACTGCCCCTGGCTTTTTATCTGAATTTTTATTCAACTGGCGGATTTATCATCATTTTGTGATAAAGAGTTACACCGTCACCACTTCCGCGCACTGTATAAAAATCCTATACTGTACGTATCGACAGTTTAGTGAGTTTTATCATGACGGCGGAAGGTCACCTTCTCTTTTCTATTGCTTGTGCGGTATTTGCCAAAAATGCCGAGCTGACGCCCGTGCTGGCACTGGGTGACTGGTGGCATATTGTCCCTTCCGCGATCTTAACGTGTCTGTTACCGGACATCGACCACCCAAAATCGTTTCTTGGGCAGCGATTAAGGTGGATATCAAAACCCATTGCCCGCGCATTTGGACACCGTGGATTTACCCACAGTTTGCTGGCTGTATTTGCCCTGCTGGCAACTTTTTATCTCAAGGTGCCGGAAAGCTGGTTTATTCCGGCTGATGCACTGCAAGGTATGGTGCTGGGTTATTTGAGTCATATTCTTGCCGATATGCTGACACCGGCTGGTGTTCCCCTGCTCTGGCCGTGTCGCTGGCGCTTTCGCCTGCCAATTCTGGTGCCACAAAAGGGCAATCAGCTGGAACGTTTTCTCTGCATGGCATTATTTGTCTGGTCGGTGTGGATGCCCCATTCCCTGCCTGAAAACAGCGCGGTTCGTTGGTCATCGCAAATGATCAATACCTTGCAGATCCAGTTTCATCGCCTTATTAAGCACCAGATTGAATACTAAAAAGGCAAAAATCACCTTTCTGGAATAAGCAATTCCATTTGAATATAAGAGCCAGCTCACAGTTCTGTTAATCTTGCGCCAACACTATGACTGTTACACAGTGATAGAAATAATAAGATCAGGAGAACGGGGATGAACTTTCCATTAATTGCGAACATCGTAGTGTTCGTTGTTCTGCTGTTTGTGCTGGCTCAGGCCCGCCACAAACAGTGGAGTCTGGCAAAAAAAGTGCTGGTGGGTCTGGTGATGGGCGTGGTCTTTGGCCTTGCTCTGCATACCATTTATGGTTCTGACAGCCAGGTACTTAAAGATTCTGTACAGTGGTTTAACATTGTCGGTAACGGCTATGTTCAGCTACTGCAAATGATCGTTATGCCGTTAGTATTCGCCTCTATTCTGAGCGCGGTTGCTCGCCTGCATAACGCATCTCAGTTAGGAAAAATCAGTTTTCTGACCATCGGTACGCTGCTGTTTACCACGCTGATTGCGGCGCTGGTCGGTGTGCTGGTGACTAACCTGTTTGGTCTGACTGCTGAAGGTCTGGTTCAGGGTGGCGCTGAGACTGCTCGCCTGAACGCTATTGAAAGCAACTATGTCGGTAAAGTCGCAGATTTAAGTGTTCCGCAACTCATTCTGTCTTTTATCCCGAAAAATCCGTTTGCCGATCTGACCGGTGCGAATCCGACATCAATTATCAGCGTGGTAATTTTTGCGGCATTCCTGGGTGTAGCTGCGCTGAAACTGCTGAAAGATGATGCGCCGAAAGGTGAACGCGTCTTAACAGCTATCGACACACTGCAAAGCTGGGTGATGAAACTGGTTCGCCTGGTCATGCAACTCACCCCTTACGGCGTGCTTGCGCTGATGACCAAAGTGGTTGCCGGTTCCAACCTGCAAGACATCATTAAGCTGGGTAGCTTCGTTGTCGCGTCCTACCTGGGTCTTATCATTATGTTTGCGGTGCATGGCATTCTGCTGGGTATTAATGGCGTCAGCCCGCTGAAATACTTCCGCAAAGTGTGGCCGGTGCTGACATTTGCTTTCACCAGCCGTTCCAGTGCTGCGTCTATTCCACTGAACGTTGAAGCACAAACGCGTCGTCTGGGTGTTCCTGAATCTATCGCCAGTTTTGCCGCCTCTTTCGGGGCGACCATTGGTCAAAACGGCTGTGCCGGGTTGTATCCGGCAATGCTGGCCGTAATGGTAGCGCCAACGGTGGGTATTAACCCGCTGGATCCGATGTGGATTGCAACTTTGGTCGGTATTGTTACCGTCAGTTCTGCCGGTGTTGCAGGTGTTGGTGGTGGTGCGACATTCGCCGCGTTGATTGTTCTGCCAGCAATGGGCTTGCCGGTAACGCTGGTGGCTTTGTTAATCTCCGTTGAACCGCTTATCGATATGGGTCGAACTGCATTGAACGTGAGCGGCTCAATGACCGCAGGTACGCTGACCAGCCAGTGGCTTAAGCAAACCGATAAGTCCATTCTGGACAGCGAAGACGACGCCGAACTGGCACACCGTTAATCCTGGTTTATAACGCAAAACGCCTGTCCTTCGACAGGCGTTTATTTATTCTTCGATCTCATTTTCCTGGCGCACCTGATTAGCCCAACGCTGAGCCGACTCCGGCACATTAAACGCAGGTGAGCGCAAGAATGATTCCCCAACCAGCACAAACGCAACATATTTGCCACGCAGCATCCAGACATCGCGAAACGAATCCATCTTAATCGCATGTTCTGGCGGCGCAGGTTCCGTGCGAGGAACATAGCTAATAATCGGGCGGTTTTGCTGACGTAGCGGTTTCTTCATTACTGGCTTCACTAAACGCATATTAAAAATCAGAAAAATTGTAGTTTAGCTGATTTCCCCCCCGTCCGTCCTGCTTTGCGTATATTCCCGAATACCTTCTCTGGCACCGCTTCCAGAGCGAGATCACCCTGATGGTCTATAGTTAGAGGGTTTTTTGACCAAAACAGCGGCCCTTTCAGTAATGAATTAAGGAGACGAGTTCAATGTCGCAACATAACGAAAAGAACCCACATCAGCACCAGTCACCACTACACGACTCCAGCGAAGCGAAACCGGGAATGGACTCACTGGCACCTGAAGACGGATCTCATCGTCCAGCGGCTGAACCGACCCCGCCAGGCGCACAACCTACCGCCCCTGGGAGTCTGAAAGCTCCTGATACGCGTAACGAAAAACTAAACTCTCTGGAAGACGTACGCAAAGGCAGTGAAAATTATGCGCTGACCACTAATCAGGGCGTGCGCATCGCCGACGATCAAAACTCACTGCGAGCCGGTAGCCGTGGTCCAACGCTGCTGGAAGATTTTATTCTGCGCGAGAAAATCACCCACTTCGACCATGAACGTATCCCGGAACGTATCGTTCACGCGCGTGGGTCAGCCGCTCACGGTTATTTCCAGCCATATAAAAACTTAAGCGATATCACCAAAGCCGACTTCCTGTCAGATCCGAACAAAATTACCCCGGTGTTCGTGCGTTTCTCTACCGTTCAGGGTGGCGCAGGTTCGGCAGATACGGTGCGTGATATCCGTGGTTTCGCCACCAAGTTCTATACCGAAGAAGGCATTTTTGATCTTGTGGGTAACAACACGCCTGTCTTCTTTATTCAGGATGCACACAAATTTCCGGACTTTGTTCATGCGGTAAAACCAGAACCGCACTGGGCAATTCCGCAAGGGCAAAGCGCCCACGACACCTTCTGGGATTATGTTTCCCTGCAACCAGAAACGCTCCACAACGTGATGTGGGCGATGTCAGATCGCGGAATACCACGCAGTTACCGCACCATGGAAGGCTTCGGCATTCACACCTTCCGCCTGATTAACGCCGAAGGTAAAGCAACCTTTGTGCGTTTCCACTGGAAACCACTGGCAGGTAAAGCCTCGCTGGTTTGGGATGAAGCGCAGAAACTTACCGGACGTGATCCAGACTTCCACCGCCGCGAACTGTGGGAAGCCATTGAAGCAGGCGACTTCCCGGAGTATGAACTGGGCTTCCAGTTGATCCCCGAAGAAGATGAGTTCAAATTCGACTTCGACCTGCTTGACCCAACGAAACTCATCCCGGAAGAGTTAGTCCCCGTTCAGCGCGTCGGCAAAATGGTGCTTAACCGTAACCCGGATAACTTCTTTGCCGAAAACGAACAGGCAGCTTTCCATCCTGGTCATATTGTCCCCGGTCTGGATTTCACCAACGATCCGCTGTTGCAGGGGCGTTTGTTCTCCTATACCGATACACAAATCAGCCGTCTTGGCGGGCCGAATTTTCATGAAATTCCGATTAATCGCCCTACCTGCCCGTACCACAATTTCCAGCGTGACGGTATGCATCGGATGGGAATCGACACTAACCCGGCGAATTACGAACCGAACTCGATCAACGATAACTGGCCGCGCGAAACGCCGCCGGGGCCAAAACGCGGTGGATTTGAATCATACCAGGAGCGCGTGGAAGGCAATAAAGTGCGGGAGCGCAGCCCATCATTTGGCGAATACTATTCGCATCCGCGCCTGTTCTGGTTAAGTCAGACGCCGTTCGAGCAACGCCATATTGTCGATGGTTTCAGCTTTGAGTTAAGCAAAGTTGTACGACCTTATATTCGTGAACGCGTCGTTGACCAGTTGGCGCATATTGATCTGACTCTGGCGCAGGCGGTAGCAAAAAATCTCGGTATCGAACTGACTGACGATCAGCTAAATATTACGCCGCCACCTGACGTAAACGGGCTGATAAAAGATCCTGCGTTGAGTCTGTATGCCATTCCTGATGGTGATGTGAAAGGTCGTGTGGTAGCGATTTTGCTTAATGATGAAGTGAGATCGGCAGACCTTCTGTCAATCCTCAATGCGCTGAAAGCTAAAGGCGTTCATGCCAAACTGCTTTATTCGCGGATGGGGGAAGTGACTGCCGATGACGGTACGGTGCTGCCAATAGCCGCTACCTTTGCCGGGGCACCATCGCTGACGGTCGATGCGGTGATTGTCCCTTGCGGCAATATCGCCGATATTGCCGACAACGGCGATGCAAACTATTACCTGATGGAAGCCTACAAACACCTTAAACCGATTGCGCTGGCAGGAGACGCACGCAAGTTTAAGGCGACAATCAAGGTTGATGACCAGGGTGAAGAAGGGATCGTGGAAGCCGACAGAGCCGACGGTAGTTTTATGGATGAACTATTAACGCTAATGGCAGCGCACCGCGTATGGTCACGTATTCCTAAGATTGATAAAATTCCGGCGTAAATATGAATAAAGTCACTCCCCCAGTGGAGTGACTTTACAAACTTCCTTACACATCAAGATAACTACCCAACCGATAACCTCGCTCGGCAATGGCATACTTCAACGATGCTGATGTCAACACTTCCAGCTCCGTTAACCGTGGAAAGCAATAAGCACTCTGGCGAATTGTATTATCGACAAACGCCGGATGGCACATCACTTCCAACGAACGTTCACCGCGATGGCTGGAATCATCCAGCACTTGCAGAAACAGTGACTCGCTAATCTCTTCACCATAGAACGCGCTACTGAATCCCTGGGTAGTGCGCAGGTTGACCGGCAAATCAAACACCATCTGACGATCCGCCCGCAACGCAATCCCCTCTTCAGCCGCAAACCTGGCAACAATCGGGAAAATCTGCGGGAACATATGCACATGATGATGGCTATCAAGATGTGTAGGTTTGCGTCCAAATAGCTCAATGAAACGCAAATACTGACTGGCGAGCTCCTGAGTAATTTCTTCCAGCGGTAAAGCATCTTCTTCTGCCAACTGCCAGATCCATTTTCCCAGCACACCATCGCGAGTTAACCCCGGCATAACTGTCAGTGGCTTGCCCATAGTAAGGACAAAGTGCATCCCTATGGCCAGACTCGGTTCATCACGACTCAACTGCACCGCATGGTCAATAGCCTGCCCATTCACCAGCGCCGTCGTCGACGTGACAATCCCATTGCGACAGGCCTCGATAATGCCGTAGTTCTGACCTTTGCTTAAGCCAAAATCATCGGCATTAACAATCAGTAAGCGTTCCATAATCAGCCCCGGTTAATGTGCTTTTTTGAGTTCTGCTATGCAGTCGGCAAAATTTGGCAGCCATTTCTCATGCGCCAGAATCATCTCACGCGCCAGCAACTCAGCATCGCGATCGGAATGCACCAACGGGCTAAGGTTTAGCGCCAGTAACACATCGTTAAATTCCCCGCTAAGTGCTGCGTTGCTGGCCGCAATCTCGAAGCCTTTGATGGTGTGAATCAGCCCCATCACTTTGTCATCGAAATGCGTAATGCGCGGATGTGGCGTCGCGCCATCGCGCCCCAGCGTGCAGGTCATTTCTACCGCCCAGTCTGCCGGAATATTATCAATATGCCCATGATGCGGGATATTAACGTAATGTTCCGTTTGCTTGTCGTTGTAGATAGCGTTAATGACTTCGCACGCTGCATCAGAGTAATAAGCTCCACCGCGCTGCTCCAGCTCTTTCGGTTTCACTTTCAGATCCGGGTTTTTATACAGATCAAAGAGTTGCTTCTCGACTTTCTGTACCACCTGCGCACGCGCGCCGCCTTTGTAATACTCACCCATTTCAATCGCCAGCATCTCTTTTTGCTTGAAGTAATAAAGCAAATAGGAACACGGCAACAGGTTCAGTGCCCGAATTAAGCCTTCGCTAAACGGCAGATCGAAAATGTTTTTTACGCCAGACGCTTTTAACTGCCCTGACGCCACGCCGTCGAGCAATTCGGCAAAACGTGATTTGCCATTTACCAACACATCCTTAATAAACACCATGTGGTTCAGGCCGAACAGATCGATAGATAAATCATCGTTCTCATTCAAGGCTAAAACATCGCCGATAAACATTTTCATGCCAATCGGAATATTACATACGCCGATAAAGCGTTTAAATCCGCTATGACGATAAACCGCTTCAGTGACCATTCCCGCTGGGTTAGTGAAGTTGATCACCCACGCATTCGGACAAAGTTCTTCGACATCTTTTACGATGTCAAAAATCACAGGAATGGTGCGCAGACCTTTAAACAGGCCACCCGCACCATTAGTTTCCTGGCCAAGATAACCATGACTTAACGGAATACGTTCATCCAGTTCGCGTGCTGGTAATTGACCTACGCGCAGTTGGGTAGTGACAAAATCAGCCCCTTTCAGCGCCTCACGACGATCAAGCGTTTTATAAAGTTTAATCGGTACACCAGCGTTATCGATCATTCGCTGGCAGAGATCAAAGATAATATCCAGTTTTGCCTTACCACCTTCGACATCCACCAGCCATAATTCAGTCACTGGCAATTCGTGATAACGCTTAATAAACCCTTCCAGCAGTTCCGGGGTATAACTACTCCCGCCACCAATAGTGACGACTTTTAATTTCTGGCTCATAATTTCTCCCTTCATCAGGAAATACTGATATTCTTCATACCTGCCTCTACGTCAGGAATATCCCGGTCTCCCCAGGATAAATAAGGCACGCATGTAAATTTAATGATCAGTGACAATAGCTACTGATTAAATTCAGTCAATTCCTTACGATAACTATTTGGTGTAAAAGATGTTAGTTTCTTAAACGTTTTAATAAACAGACTTGGGCTACTATAACCGGCTTCAAATGCAATATCAGTCACAGAATAGTTGGTCATTTCCAGTTGTTTTTTGGCAAAGTTAATGCGGATTTCATTAATAATCTGCATCGGCGTTTTGCCATAATATCGCTGAGTCGCACGCGTCAAATACTCCTGCGATTTAGCCGATAACATCACCATATTTTCCAGCGCATTTTCACTGAACTGCGCTTTATCATGCATCTTTTCAACCGTACTTTTTAACCACTGTGGCACATCATCAATCACCTGTTCTTCGCGGTAATGACGTAAACGGTTAATGACATAAAAAGTGACTATCTCAACAAATTCTTCCAGACCGGTTTCGCTGAAATTCAATGAAGAAATCACAGTTTCCACATAGGTAAGAAAAGTATTATTAGTTCGGTAAACCTGTGAAGCAACAAAGCAATAAGGCAACAACGGCAAATAATGCTGTTCAAAAAAACGTTTACTGATCCCAACGTTCAATATGCGCGTGGCACCAAACTCATAAAAACTTTGATGGTGTGATCCTAACGGAATAAAAACAAAATCGCCCCGTTCCAGCAACACGCGCTTACCGTTAATCTCCTGGAAATAACGACCAGTTAAAACCAGGGTAAATTCATAATAGTCATGCTGATGCAATCCAGTAATACTTTCCGTTTTATTGTAGATAAACACATGGAAATTTTTGCCATTAAACAACTGCTGTTCACGGGCAGTGGCAATTTCCGGCGCATTAATCACTGGCTGCATCATCGACTCCTTATGCCTTCAGTTTTTCATGAAGCTCAATTAATTCGGTAATCAGTTCACGTGCAAGCATGGAAGTCATTAAATGGTCCTGGGCGTGAACCAGCACCAGACTCACTTTCATCTTGCCTTCACCCGCGTCGCCTTCAATCAGTTTCGTCTGTACCAGATGCGCTTCATTCAAGGCCATCCGCGACTGATCCATCATGGCTTTTGCCGCTGCAAAATCACCCTGCTTCGCCTGCTTCAGCGCCGCATACGCCAGGCTGCGCGCTTGTCCGGAGTTGATGATAAGCCCCATCACCACTTCTTCCAGTTCCTCAGCTTCCGTTTGCGTATCAGGAATATTATCGAGATCCATCATACATCGTTCCTCTCTATTCTTACCGGCACGATTGCCCGTGCCGGCATCGATTAAAATTTCAGGGCGTTAGCAATATCTTCTTCGCTCTCTTCTTTATCAATCACGTTCTGCGCTTTGTTTGCCACCACGACAAATGGCAGATATATCAGCGTTGCGATGCCAAGGTTGAAGAGTGCGACCAGCAATGCGGCGACGCTACCGTTAGTATTAAAGAAGGCTCCCAGACCGGTTGGCATGGTCCACGGTGCAATGTTAGTCACCGGTGGGATGATGCCCATGTAGTACGCCGCCAGAGTAATTGCCGCCAGAATCGGTTGCACCAGAACAAACGGGATAAACATCACCGGGTTCATGATAATCGGCAAGCCAAACAGAATCGGTTCGTTAATCTGGAAGATGCCCGACGGCAGCGCCAGTTTTGCCACCTGACGATAATCAGCACGGCGAGAAGCGATAAAGATAGCCAGGATCAGGCCTAAAGTCGCACCACTGCCACCAAGGAAAATAAAGGAATCCAGCATCGGCTTGGCCCAGATATGGAAGGTCTTACCGGCTGCCAGCGCCGCTTCGACGGAGCCATATTGTTGATAGGTGGCGATGTTTTCCAGCGCCCACGGCGTCATAATGCCGTTGTCCAGCGCGGTCAGCGCCAGTGCGCCGTGAATACCGAAGAACCACAGCAGCGGAACAAAGATCACATACGCCCAGCCGACCACGCTACCCAACGATGCCAGCGGCGTCGAGATGGTATCCATAATAATCTGATGGAAGTTAGTGCCCCAGGTATTCAACGCCCAGGCAATAATCCCCATCACAGAAAGAATAATAAAGCCGGGAATTAATGCTGAGAAAGAACGTGAGACCGATGTCGGTACACTGTCGGGTAATTTAATCACCCAGTTGCGGTGGACAATAAAGGTAAACATTTCTGCCACCACCAGGCCGATAATAATCCCGGAGATGATATTCGCGCCACCTAACCAATTAGCGCCGACCGCGTAAGCTTCACCGACACTATAAGGCGTGACGGTCATAAATGCCGCAACGGATAACAACCCTGCCGCGAGCGCATCGACTTTACGCTCTTCTGCCAGCGCCATACCGATAAAAAACGGCGCCATTAGAGACATAATCCCTAATGTTCCGTTGTATACGTTTCCGCCAATACCTTTCAGGCCATTAAGTGTTTCAATGGTTGAAGCGTCGAGGCGAATACCTAAGGAGTAAAAAAACGCCCCCCCCCCAAAGCTCAGAAAAACGTTATTGATTAATACAAACATGGCCCCCGCAAGGGTTAACGGCATTAAGCGAATAAATCCGTTTTTGATTGCATTAACGTGTGGCTGTTTTCCTATTTTGACTGCAAAAGGGAGGAGTACCTTTTCAAGCGATGCAATAACATTACTCATAGAAAAATACCCTTAAAAACCGCAATTAAAGTATTGCGGTATAGATTTATGAAATAACTCTTTGACGGAAAAATTTAAAAATTAATTTGCTGCGGCTTTTTTAATTGCTGCAACTGCAGCCTTAAGCACGCCTAAACCATCGACTTTGCCATATAACAGTGAATCAATGACTTCAACGGGTTTGTTGGGTAACAAACGCTGGATTTCGGGCAACATATAAGCAATCTGCGGCCCTAATAACACGACATCGGCATTCTGACCTTTTTCACCCGCCAGTGTTTCCGGAAATGCTTCAATAATGACCGGAACTTCATATTTTTCTGCCTGTGCGCGCATTTTTGATACCAGTAAAGAGGTAGACATGCCCGCAGAACAAAACAGATAAATGTGTTTCTTTTCCATAAAACTGCCCTCATCAACGATTATCTGTCAGCCAGACACTCCGCAAGCCTTCACCTGCTTCCATGCTCTGGGTAACTTGCGAAACCAACATGACTTTTTTTGGTGGCTGAAAAGAGTATACGGTATTGACCTGAACGATAGTATTTCTTTGACCATACAAATTGTCTCTCCTTGACCTGTTGTTATGACCTCCTTCACATTTCGGTTAAATAATTCGCGACAATAAATAAGAACACGGGGCAAAAAAAAACCGGCGCAATGGCCGGTTTCCGGTGTAACTCAAGCTTTCAGGCGAAGAAATTACTTCGCTGCTTGTGGATCGGTGTCGTATTCGGCACAGGTCTGATAGCCAGAGTTGATAACATGTCCGGTATCATCTAAGGCGACAAAATAGGTTTCTGCTTTACCATCACGTTGACCCAGGATATAGGTCTGGCAAGTACCACGAGCATGGATCATGCTCACTTCAGACGAAGGTTTACCCGCAATTTGTGCAACCTGCGCCCGGCTCATGCCTTTTTTGACGTCTTTCACCACAGGCTGTACAAACTGGTCTTTGGTACGATCATACGCCGTACAACCTGCCAGCATGGTTAATACCGCCGCTGCACCCAGAATTCCTGCCATATTCTTGTTCATATTCCGTCCTCTTGTTTATCAGCGTGTTAGATAAGCCTGGAACACATCGGGGGCTTTTTCAAGCCTGTGAACGAAACGGCTCCGCTTTCAGAGGATTCCTGTATGACGTTTTAACCGCCATTCAACCTGCTGTCACTTGTCGTTTCAGTAGCAACGGGTTAGCTTTAAGGAAGTTTTATTTTTCTGTCTGGAGGGGTTCAATGACATTGCAACAACAAATAATAAAGGCGCTGGGCGCAAAACCGCAGATTAATGCCGAAGAGGAAATTCGCCGCAGCATCGATTTTCTGAAAAGCTATCTGCAAACCTATCCGTTCATTAAATCACTCGTACTTGGTATTAGTGGTGGTCAGGACTCCACTCTTGCCGGGAAACTGTGTCAAATGGCAATTAACGAGCTTCGTCAGGAAACGGGCAACGAGGCACTGCAATTCATTGCCGTGCGCCTGCCCTACGGTGTTCAGGCTGATGAACAGGATTGTCAGGACGCCATTGCCTTTATTCAACCGGATCGCGTATTAACCGTGAATATCAAGGGCGCGGTATTGGCCAGCGAACAGGCGCTGCGCGAAGCAGGTATTGAATTAAGCGATTTCGTTCGCGGCAATGAAAAAGCGCGTGAGCGGATGAAAGCGCAATACAGCATTGCAGGCATGACCAACGGTGTCGTGGTTGGCACCGATCATGCGGCAGAAGCCATTACCGGATTCTTTACTAAATACGGTGACGGTGGTACTGACATTAACCCGCTATACCGTCTGAACAAGCGTCAGGGTAAACAGTTACTGGCGGCATTAGGTTGCCCGGAACATCTCTATAAGAAAGCACCCACCGCCGATCTGGAAGATGACCGCCCTTCTCTGCCGGATGAAGTGGCGCTTGGCGTCACTTATGACAACATTGATGACTATCTGGAAGGGAAAGCCGTGCCCGAACAGGTCGCCAGAACAATAGAAAACTGGTATCTGAAAACCGAACATAAACGCCGTCCGCCAATTACCGTTTTCGATGATTTCTGGAAAAAGTAATAATTTGCACATAATGGCTTGTACGCAAAAACGTACTTTGTTCATGCCGGATGCGGCGTGAACGCCTTATTCGGCCTACAAAACTTCGCAAATTCAATTCATTGCAGGGGGCGAGTCGGCATGATAAGCGTAGCGCATCAGGCGGTGTTACTTTTGTCATCGACCCGCCTCTTTTTTAATCGTTTCCCACCTGTTACACTGGATAGATAACCAGCACCTGGAGTCAACAGTGGTACGGCGTTTAACTTCCCTGCGGCCAGAATTTGAAGCGGCGGCAATCTACGAATATCCCGAACATTTACGTTCATTCCTTAATGACTTACCCACCCGACCAGGGGTGTATCTGTTTCATGGCGAAAGTGACACCATGCCGCTCTATATCGGCAAAAGCGTTAATATCCGCAGCCGGGTGCTTTCTCATTTACGCACTCCGGATGAAGCCGCCATGCTGCGGCAATCCCGGCGAATTAGCTGGATCTGCACCGCAGGCGAAATCGGTGCGCTACTCCTTGAAGCGCGATTAATTAAAGAACAACAGCCACTGTTTAATAAACGCTTGCGCCGTAATCGCCAGCTCTGTGCCCTGCAACTGAATGAAAAGCGTGTCGATGTGGTGTATGCCAAAGACGTGGATTTTTCTGCCGCAGCAAACTTATTCGGCCTGTTTGCCAACCGTCGTGCGGCTTTACAAGCATTACAGACCATCGCCGATGAACAAAAACTTTGTTATGGCTTGCTCGGGCTGGAACCGTTAAGTCGCGGGCGCGCTTGTTTTCGTTCGGCGCTAAAACGTTGCGCCGGGGCGTGCTGCGGTAAAGAGAGCCATGACGCTCATGCGCTACGTTTGCGTCAGTCTCTGGAGCGTTTGCGGGTTGTTTGTTGGCCATGGCGAGGTGCGGTGGCGCTGAAAGAACAGCATCCGGAAATGACGCAATATCATATTATTCATAACTGGCTGTGGCTGGGTGCCGTTAATTCGCCGGAAGAGGCAGCAACGTTAATTCGCACACCCGCCGGGTTTGATCACGACGGTTATAAAATCCTCTGTAAACCTCTGCTTTCCGGTAACTATGAAATCACTGAACTTGATCCGGAGAATAGCCTGCCAGCCAGTTAATTTCACTGAACAGCAGTTTGCCTTGCGGTTGCAAAAGCCGCAGGGTGTGCCTTCCGTCGTACCAGCACGCGCCCTGGTCGGTAGTCAACAGCTTGTCGCCCAGTTGCCACGCGCCACTAATTACAAACACCACCCCACCGCGTGAGCCAAAAGTGGTGAACGTGCGATCGGCAATTCTGACTTTCGCCTTACAGGCATCAAGGCGCGTCATAATGTTGAAATCCATCGACATCTGACCTTCAGTCAGTTTCGCTTTTACCACCTGATCCGCAGCGAAAGCAAAAGGCTGTAGCGGTTTTAAGGTATGGCTAAAACGGTTAGTACTTTCAAGGAGCATCTCACCGCCTTCCAGCAGCGTCACGCTCCTTTCCATTCCCGGAAACAAAGAAAACTCACCATTTGCCGCAATGGAAGCAATGCTGGCACGCCAGTAAAAATCACGTTTTGCCGGAGGAAAGCTACAGATTTCACGAGTTTCACCGGCAGCGTTTCGCCACAGGTTCACCGACATTTTACGCATATCAAAGTATTCCATACTCGCTCCCGGCATGCTCTTTTCATTGTTATCGTTCAGGCAACCGTGGATTGTTATCGGCAACTCGGGTGATTTACCTTAGTGGTGATTAGACTTTTTTTGCAAAAGTTGAAGAACAGAAAAGAAAACCGCCGATCCTGTCCACCGCATTGCTGCAAGGTAGTGGACAAGACCGGCGGTCTTAAGTTGTCAGGCTGAAAGATTATTCAGCAGTTGCAGGCATTTTACCTTTTGCCGCAGGGCGTTCTGTCAGACGCTTCTCAAAATTAGCATTAAATTGCTTTTTCTGCTCCGGCGTCAGGATGTTGTAAATCTTGTTCTGGGTTTCCAGGTGCGCCAGCATGTTAGCTTTGCGCTGTTCTTCCATTTTTGCGATCTGCGCTTCAGCTTTCGCTTTGTCGAAGGTATCGCTGGCAATAATGTCATGCATTGCGCGGCGTTCTTCCAGCGGCGGGCGTTTCATCTGGTCACGCTGACCTTTCATGATTTCGCGAATCTGCTGTTTCTGCGCGTCGGTCAGGTTCAGATCTTTAAACATCATGTCGTGATGCGGACCGAATTTACCTTTATGGTGCATCATCGGCTTCGCGTCAGCCGGTGCTGCAGTAGTGGTATCGGCGGCATGGGCCAGGTTAGCCGCGCCAAAAGCCAGGGTAGAGGCAACAAACAGTGCAGTTAATTTACGCATATTCTATATCCTTCCTTTCAGTTATTTATTACGGCTTTCTTCAGTAGCGTGCCGTGTTGACGAGATTAACTTTACTGACTTTAGCGTCAATTAATCAGAGCAACGGTAAAACAATGAAAGTGTAAAAAACACTTTTGCGCCAATTATGGAGAAAAAAAGAAAATTTGATGGAGAGTGATGATGAAATATTACAACACACTGATTTTGCAGAAATTATGAAGAACTATACCTGATGACTGGTGATAAATAAAGCAAATAACCAGGATTAATCCGCATTATTTCATTAAAAAGCCAGTAAATACCCGCAGAATGATTTCTGCGGGCAAGTATTAGGTTATTTTTTCCAGCATTAATCCCGCACGTAATCCCGTCGCCACCAATGGATTAGGGAATAACACATACTCAACATCATGAGTCACAGTAAAGTGTTCCTCACCATCCTGCGCCAACAACGTTCCTTTCTTAAACGGCGTGAAGTTCAGCGTCTCGCTTGCCATATGCAGTTCGAAGGATGATGAGTGGCGGGTAATTTGCGAAACGACCCGATAGCGTAGCGGCGACTTTCTCTCAGTACCGACACTCACGCCAGATAACAGCGCAGCAATCGCGCTGGCGATGGGTGAAAACTGGCGAAGATCGTTTTTGCCAAATGGCAATGCTTTACCAAGTTCCAGCGTACACGCCAGTGCACCGAAATGTTCGGCACTAAAATGGGTAAACGTGCCCCCCGGCGCCTGGTGAAACACCAATGCCTCCAGCCCTGCCGCACCCAGCCATGTAAGAAAGTTTTCGTCCCAGGGAATATTACGTTGCGGTAAAACACCAAACCGTGGGTGATACGAACCACGAATCGCGGTATGCAGATCAAGATGCCAGCGGACAGACTCTTTACCCTGTTCATAAAAATCTTCCAGACACTGTTCCAGCTCGCGCGCACGGCACGTTTCGCCGCTTTCGGCAAATCGCTGCCAGCGTCCGCCAAACATGCGATTCATATCACTATGGCAATAACGTGTTCCTTGCTTCAGCGCCGGGGGATTTCCAAGGATCGCCAGTAACCGCCAGCGTAGAGGGATCTCGCCGTGGAGAATCGCGCCAAGCAAAGCATCAAGCATTTCTACCGGCGCGGTTTCATTACCGTGTATTCCCGCAGAAATCACCAGCGCACCTTGCGGTGGCGTTAACGGCGTCAGTTCCAGCACACCATCACCCAGCCAGCGCCAGCGAATACCGTTGCTTTCCCTCTCACTCATGGCTGGTTTTTTGCCCGTTAAGGTCAGGGCAAGAAAATTATCCATTGCTCCCTCCCTCACGCTGAAACGGATAAACCGAACCGAGATTCAGTAAACGGGTCAGCGAATCCAGGGCTTCCCTTCCTTCACGCAGCAATTGCGGGTCGGCAAGATCGGCGGCAGTAAGACGATCGCGATAGTAGCGATCCACCCAGTCATTGAGCGTATTAAACAAGGTATCGTTCATCATCACAGCCGGGTTTACCGTCTGATATTCTTCTGCCGTCAGCACCACACGTAACCGCAGGCACGCCGGGCCTCCGCCGTTTGCCATGCTTTCGCGTAAATCAAAAACTTTCAGCTCGCTTATCGGGTTATCGGCAGCAAGCAATTCATTGAGATAACGCCATACTCCAGCATGTTCCCGACACTCCTGTGGCAGCACCAACACCATCGAACCATCATCACGGCTCAGTAACTGGCTGTTAAACAGATAAGTCGAGACAGCATCCGCTACGGAAACCTGTGCCGCCGGAACTTCTATCACCATAAAACCGTTCACCCGCGCGCGCAGGTTTGCCAGTAATTGCGCCTGGCGGGCGAACGCCTGCTGATGGCAAAACAGCACCTGGCGGTTGCTCACCGCAATGACATCATTATGAAAAACCCCCTGGTCGATGACGTCCGGATTTTGCTGGGCGAAAATCACCTGCTGCGGATTCACCTGATTCAACCTGGCGACCGCCTCACTGGCTTCGCGGGTTTGCCGCGCCGGATAACGGGAAGGTCGCGTGCCATTGCCCTCTTCTCGGCCATAGACGAAAACCTGTATACCCGGATCACCATAGTTACCACCGAGCCGATTGTGGTTTGCCGCCCCCTCATCCCCCAGCATCGCCACCTGCGGCAGAGCAGAATGAACGGTGAACTTCTCTTCATCGTTAAAAATCGCTTTTAACAGCGACTCGGTGACGGGCGCTTCCAGCGAACGGTGAAATTTATTGTTCAGGTTGGCGACGGTCAGATGCACTTTGCCATCCAGCGTATCAGCGGATGGCGCTACCGTGGCTGCATTCGCTACCCACATTGGCGAAGCGGAACTGACGCTGGAAAGCCAGTGCGGAGCCTGACGGGCAACCTTTTCCAGCACTTGTTCATCGCTGCCGCTGAATCCCAGTTGACGCAAAACAGGAATAAACGGTCGCTCGTGCGGTGGCATCACCGCCTGCGGGAATCCCGCATCAGCAAGGGCTTTCATTTTCAATAAGCCCTGTTTTGCCGCCAGTCGCGGATTAGAGACCTGAAAACGGTGGCGGGTAGAGGCTTCATTGCCAAACGACAGCCCCGCGTAATGATGCGTCAGCCCCACCAGCCCGTCGAAATTCACTTCCCGGGCGTTCATGGCACCACCTCATCGGAAAAATCAAGCCCGGGATTAAGCGTAGTGGGCAGCGTTAATGAAGATGATTCAAGACTTGCCATCGGCCAGGCACAATAATCAGCGGCGTACCAGGCACTTGGTCGGTGGTTGCCGGAAGCGCCAACGCCACCGAATGGTGCAGTACTGGCAGCGCCGGTAAGCGGTTTGTTCCAGTTGACGATCCCCGCCCGCGCTTCCAGTAACAGTTGATCGAACTTTTCCCGCTCCGGTGACACCAGCCCGCAAGAGAGGCCAAAGCGAGTGTTATTCGCCATCTTAATCGCCTCATCAAAGGTGTCATAACGCCAGACGCGCAATAGCGGCCCAAACACTTCTTCATCCGGCACGCCAGCAACGCCCGTCATTTCGATGATCCCCGGCGTCAGCAACGATGTTCCTGCGCACAGTAAGCGTGGCGCAAGCAGCGTTCGCCCCCCCATCTCTTCCAGTTCCTGCCAGGCAGAAACAACCTGCTGCGCGGCCTGTTCAGAAATCAGCCCGCCAATAAATGGCTGTGGTTCGTCATCCCAGTTACCCGGCGTTAACCGCTGGCTGACGGCAACCAGGCGAGCAAGGAACGCATCGCCCTGCGCCCCGCGTTTAAGCATTAAACGGCGGGCGCAAGTGCAGCGTTGCCCGGCAGTGACAAATGCTGACTGAATAGTCAGATGCACTGCGGCGTCGATATCCGCCACGTCATCAATAATCAGCGGGTTATTGCCGCCCATTTCAAGGGCGAGGATTTTTTCCGGCTGACCAGAAAGCTGGCGATGCAACTGGTAGCCCGTGTTGGCGCTGCCGGTGAACAGCAAACCGTCGAGGTCTTCCAGCGCACTCAGCGCCTGACCCGTTTCGCGCCCACCCTGCACCAGATTCAACACCCCCGACGGCAAGCCTGCCTGCTGCCATAAGCGCATTACCACCTCGCCACTCCACGGTGTCAGTTCGCTGGGTTTAAAGATAATTGTGTTGCCTGCCAGCAGCGCCGGAACGATATGCCCGTTCGGCAAATGCCCTGGGAAATTGTACGGTCCAAACACGGCCAGTACGCCGTGCGGGCGATGGCGCAAACTCGCCGCACCGTCTGGCATTTCGCTGCGCTGCTCGCCCGTGCGCACATGATATGCCTTGATTGATATCGCGATTTTATTGATCATCGCCGTCACTTCGGTTGCCGCTTCCCAGCGCGGCTTACCCGTTTCTCTGGCAATAATCGCCGTTAATTCGGCTTTATTACTTTCCAGCAGTCCGGCAAAGCGTTCAACTCTTACCTGACGATCGCCAAAGGAGAGCCGCGCCCAACGCGGAAACGCGGCGCGTGCAGCACGACAAGCCAGCTCCACCTGAGCGGCATCGGCATCATTGCCTTGCCATAATACGTCGCCCGATACCGGATTATGCTTCACGCGAAGTGCGCCCTGCCCCGTCACCCAGTCGCCGTTGATCCATAAAGTCATGTTGTTTTCTCCTCTGCGCACAGGCGCACCAGACGAACGCGATCCCCGGCGTGGCACTTGAGAGCGTCCAGTTGTGCGGCGGTTAAAATCAAACGCTGGGTTGCCGGATCGGCACGCACCAGTACCACGCGGAAATGGTGATAATTTTCATTGGCGACCAGACAGACCGGGAAATCCCCCTGCGCTGGCTGCCCTTCCGCTACTTCCACCAGCCGACTTTTGCGGATGGCGCGAACGCGGTCGATGTCACACTCCAGCGTCGGCCCACCGTCGAAGATATCGATATAGTTACGGTAGCGAAAACCTTCTTTTTCCAGCACCGCACGCGCGGGGGCTGTTTGCGGATGCACCTGGCCGATAACGTCCTGTGCTTCCTGGGATAAAAAGTCCGTATAGATCGGATGTTTTGGCATCAGTTCAGCGATAAACGCCTTTTGACCAGTACCGCAGAGAAAATCAGCGCGGCTAAAATCCATCGAAAAGAAGCGTTTACCGAGGCTTTGCCAGAACGGCGAATAGCCGTGTTCGTCAATCACGCCGCGCATTTCGGCGACCACTTTGTCGTTAAACTTGTCACGAAAAGCCGCCATAAACATAAAGCGCGATTTCGACAGCAAATAGCCATTGCCCTCTTTGCGCCACTCCGGGTCGAGAAACAGCGTGCATAACTCACTGCTTCCGGTGTGATCATTACTGAGAAACAGCGTCGGTAGCGCGTTATAGACATTCAACTCTTTCGAAGCGTGAACCAGCGTACCGACGCGATAGTTGTACCAGGGATCGTTCAGCCCGACAGCCACCTCAATGGCACAAATACCCGCCACGGTGCCTGTCTCGCTCTCTTCCAGCACGAACACATAACCCTGCTCGCTTTCGGGTAATTCGCCCTGCCAGGTTTTAATGGATCTGTCGATACGCGCCGAAAGCGTGGCTTCATTGGCAGGGAGCGACGTCAGGCCGCCGCCCGTTTTACCAGCAAGCTGCATTAACGCCGCGACATCGGTGCGCTCAACGGGACGGATGACCATCATGATGAACCCCGGCTAACAAAGTGTTCGCAAGTAGCGGCAAAGCGATCCAGGCCGGTCGTCACCTCTTCTTCGCTGACGTTGAGCGCTGGTGCAAAACGCACCACGTTGCCACCCGCAATCAGCACCATCACGCCTGCTTTCGCCGCCTCCTGAGAGATCAGTTTCGCTTGTCCGGCGTAATCCGCATTCAGCACACAGCCAATCAACAGACCTAATCCGCGAATTTCACTGAACAAACCGCAGCGATGATTAATGGTATTAAGACGCTCAACAAACCAGTCGTGACGCCGTTTGACACCAGTAAGCATCTCTGGCGTGTTGATGAGATCAAGCACTTTACCCGCCACCGCCGAGGCCAGCGGATTACCACCATAAGTGGTGCCGTGAGTGCCAACGGTCATCACCCGGCCGCACTCTTCGGTTGCCAGCAGCGCACCAATCGGGAAACCGCCGCCCAGGGCTTTAGCGGTGGTCAGCAGATCGGGCGTCACCCCGTAGTGCATATAGGCATACAGTTCACCGGTGCGCCCGACGCCGGTTTGTACCTCATCGAAAATCAGCAATGCATTGTGACGATCGCATAACTCACGCAATCCCTGCAAAAATGCCTTGCTGGCTGGCACCACGCCGCCTTCGCCCTGTACTGGCTCGACGATCACCGCGCAGGTGGAGTCGTCAATCAGCGCACTGGCAGAATTAATATCGTTATACGCGGCGTGGCGGATATCCGGTGGCAGTGGCGCGAAATCCTGTGAATAGGCTGGCTGCCCGCCTGCACTAACGGTAAACAGCGTGCGCCCGTGGAAAGCATTTTTAAACGCCACGATGCCGCTCTTATGGCTACCGTAGCGGTCGTGAGCGTATTTGCGCGCCAGCTTCAGCGCCGCTTCGTTGGCCTCCGCGCCGGAGTTACAAAAGAACACGCGATCGGCAAACGTCGCGTCAATGAGCTTTTTCGCCAGCCGTAATACCGGCTCGTTGGTGTAACCATTACCGGTATGCCAGAACTTACTCGCCTGCTCGTTCAGCGTCTCCCGCAGTTCCGGATGCGCATGACCCAGTGCGTTCACTGCAATGCCACCCGCGAAGTCGATATACTCTTTCCCCTGCTGATCCCACAAGCGCGAACCTTCGCCACGTACCGGAATAAACGGTGCCGGAGCGTAAACAGGTATCATCCATTCATCAAAATTTTCACGCGTAATTGGCTGAGACATAGCGCCCCTACAGTAAATAAATAGTTATTTATATGTTAATAACAAGTGACGATTACGCTGTAAATGTAGATTGCAGGGTTCGTGCCAGCCAGTGGTAAAAGTGCATAAACGGCGGCAGTTAACTGGAAATCAAGGCGTTACAACCCAGCGATATGCACCTGAAGTGCATATAAAGTGAATACGTTTGCGATACTGATGAATAAAAAGAATAAAAAACGAAATGTTATGCAGAAGTAAAATATAATTCTGGAATTGTGATCGTTGACGAAATTTACTGGAAATTACTGCGCCATTCTGACGCAGCCGCACCAAAAACGGGCATTTTTTGCGCCATCGTTGGCATCATTAACAACCATCGATCAAATCACTTAACAACAGGCAGTAAGCACGGCGAATTTCTGCTAACATCCACGCACTCTTTATCTGAATAAATGGCAGCGACTATGAAATTTGTCTCTTTTAATATCAACGGTCTGCGCGCCAGACCACACCAGCTTGAAGCCATCGTCGAAAAGCACCAACCGGATGTTATTGGTCTGCAGGAGACAAAAGTTCATGATGATATGTTTCCGCTCGAACAAGTGGCAAAGCTTGGCTACAACGTCTTTTACCACGGGCAGAAAGGCCATTATGGCGTGGCGCTGCTGACCAAAGAGACGCCGATTACTGTGCGTCGCGGCTTCCCCGGCGACGGCGAAGAGGCTCAACGACGAATTATTATGGCGGAAATTCCCTCGCCGCTGGGTAATGTCACCGTAATCAACGGTTACTTCCCGCAGGGCGAAAGCCGTGACCATCCGATTAAATTCCCGGCGAAAGCGCAGTTCTATCAGAACCTGCAAAACTACATGGAAACCGAACTCAAGCGTGACAATCCGGTGCTGATTATGGGCGATATGAATATCAGCCCCACCGACCTCGATATCGGCATTGGTGAAGAGAACCGCAAACGCTGGCTGCGTACCGGTAAATGCTCTTTCCTGCCGGAAGAACGCGAATGGATGGAGAGACTGATTAACTGGGGTCTGGTGGATACTTTCCGCCATGCGAACCCGGAAACGGCAGATCGCTTCTCGTGGTTTGATTACCGCTCAAAAGGTTTTGATGATAACCGTGGTCTGCGCATTGACCTGCTGCTCGCCAGCCAGCCGTTGGCGGAATGCTGCGTAGAAACCGGCATTGATTATGAAATCCGCAGTATGGAAAAACCGTCAGATCACGCCCCGGTGTGGGCGACCTTCCGCCGCTAATTTCTCTGTTCTCCTGACTCGCTCTGGGTCAGGAGAATTAACCTTGAGAAAAATCAACAAACTGTCAGTAATGATTTGTTGCCTGCCGTCCTTTGTTATACCGTCACTGCGTTTTTAGTTGTCTGACCACTTCTCTATTATCAAGTTTGATATAGGAAACTCCACGATGAACGCTGAGCGTAAATTTCTTTTTGCCTGCCTTATTTTTGCGCTGGTCATTTACGCTATCCACACTTTCGGTTTATTCGATCTGCTCACCGATTTACCCCACTTGCAGACACTCATTCGCCAGAGCGGATTTTTCGGTTATAGCCTCTATATTCTGTTATTCATCATCGCCACCCTCTTTCTGTTGCCGGGTAGCATACTGGTGATCGCCGGTGGAATAGTCTTTGGCCCGCTCTTAGGGACGTTTCTTTCACTAATTGCCGCCACGCTGGCCTCATCATGCTCCTTCCTGTTGGCGCGCTGGCTGGGGCGTGATTTACTGCTGAAATACGTTGGTCATAGCCACACTTTCCAGGCCATAGAAAAAGGTATTACGCGTAACGGTATCGATTTTCTTATTTTGACCCGCTTAATCCCGCTATTTCCTTACAATATTCAAAATTATGCTTATGGATTAACCGCCATCTCCTTCTGGCCTTATACCCTTATTTCGGCATTAACTACTCTGCCCGGAATAGTAATTTATACCGTAATGGCAAGCGATCTCGCCAGTGAAGGCATTACGCTGCGCTTTATTTTAAAACTCTGTCTGGCAGGACTGGCGCTGTTTATTCTCGTCCAGTTCGCCAGACTCTACGCCCGACACAAACACGTGGATCTGTCTGCTTCGCGCCGCAGCCCACTAACTCACCCCAAAAATGAAGGATAGAACGATGTTGCAACATTATTCAGCGTCATGGAAAAAAGGACTGGCTGCACTGTGTTTACTGGCAGCCGCAGGGCTTAGTGGCTGCGATCAAAAAGAGAACACCGGAGCAAAAGTGGAATACGACGGGCTTTCCGCCAGCCAGCCACTGCGTGTCGATGCCAATAACCATACGGTCACCATGTTAGTGCAAATTAATGGCCGTTTTCTGACAGACGATACCCGCCACGGCATTGTGTTTAAAGATGGCTCCAACGGACATAAATCGCTGTTTATGGGTTATGCGACCCCGAAAGCATTTTATGAAGCCCTGAAACAGGCCGGTGGTACACCGGGCGAAAACATGACGATGGATAATAAAGAAACGACTCATGTCACAGGCAGCAAACTGGATATTTCGGTCAACTGGCAAGGGGCGGCAAAAGCGTATTCCTTTGATGAAGTGATTGTCGATAGCAATGGCAAGAAACTGGACATGCGCTTTGGCGGTAATTTAGCAGCGGCAGAAGAGAAGAAAACTGGTTGCCTGGTGTGTCTCGATAGCTGCCCGGTCGGTATCGTCAGCAATGCGACATACACTTATGGGGCAGTGGAAAAACGCGGTGAAGTGAAATTCAAAGGCAATGAGTCGGTATTACCGACAGATAATACGCTGGCAACGGTTACCTTTAAAATCGCCGAATAAAACCAGGATAAAGGATGATGAAAATGCAATCGCGTAAAATCTGGTACTACCGTGCCACCATCATCATCCTGTTGATCGCTTCGCTGCTGGCATGGGCGCTGCTTCCTGGCGTCCATGAGTTTATCAATCGCAGCATTGCGGCGTTTGCCGCCGTCGATCAACAGGGTATAGAACGCTTTATTCAGTCTTACGGCACACAAGCGGCTGTGGTCTCGTTCTTCTTGATGATCTTACAGGCCATTGCCGCGCCGCTGCCTGCGTTTTTGATAACCTTTGCCAATGCGTCGCTGTTTGGCGCATTCTGGGGCGGCTTGCTGTCTTGGACCAGTTCGATGGCGGGCGCGGCGCTGTGCTTTTTTATCGCCAGAGTGATGAGCCGCGAAGTGGTGGAAAAGTTAACCGGCAAAACCGTGCTTAACAGCATGGACGGCTTTTTTACTCGCTACGGCAAACACACCATCCTGGTATGTCGGTTATTGCCTTTTGTCCCTTTCGATCCTATCAGCTATGCTGCCGGATTGACTTCAATACGTTTTCGCTCGTTTTTTATCGCCACCGGGCTTGGTCAGCTACCCGCAACCATCGTCTATTCCTGGGCGGGCAGCATGTTAACGGGAGGCACATTCTGGTTTGTCACCGGGCTGTTTATTCTGTTTGCCCTGACCGTGGTGATATTTATGGCGAAAAAAATATGGCTTGAACGCCAGAAGAGGAATGCCTGATGGGTTTACCGCCGCTTAGCAAAATTCCTTTGATTTTACGTCCGCAGGCGTGGCTGCATCGTCGCCATTATGGCGAGGTGCTAAGTCCTATTCGCTGGTGGGGGCGAATTCCGTTTATCTTTTATCTGGTGTCGATGTTTGTCGGCTGGCTGGAGCGCAAACGCTCACCGCTCGATCCGGTGGTGCGATCGCTTGTCAGCGCACGCATTGCACAAATGTGTCTGTGTGAATTTTGCGTAGATATCACCAGTATGAAAGTCGCGGAGCGTACCGGCAGCACTGACAAACTGCTGGCGGTGGCTGACTGGCGGCAAAGCCCGCTGTTCAGCGATGAGGAGCGGCTGGCGCTGGAATACGCCGAAGCCGCGAGCGTTACACCGCCAACGGTCGATGATGCCCTGCGTACCCGACTGGCTGCCCATTTTGACGCTCAGGCGCTCACCGAGCTGACAGCATTGATCGGCCTGCAAAATCTGTCAGCCCGTTTTAACTCTGCCATGGACATTCCCGCTCAGGGGCTGTGCCGTATTCCTGAAAAACGTTCTTAAGGAGAGATGATGCGCCATTGTGTGTGGTTGCTGGGATTGTTATCGCTGTTTTCTTTGGCAACACATGCCAGTGACTGGCAGGAAATCAAAAACGACGCCAAAGGGCAAACCGTCTGGTTTAACGCCTGGGGCGGCGATACCGCAATTAACCGCTATCTCGACTGGGTTAGCGGCGAGATGAAAACCCATTACGCTATAAACCTGAAGATTGTCCGTCTGGCGGATGCCGCAGACGCAGTAAAACGCATTCAGACCGAAGCCGCAGCTGGGCGCAAAACAGGCGGTTCGGTGGATCTGCTCTGGGTGAACGGCGAAAACTTCCGCACCTTAAAAGAGGCCAATTTATTACAAACGGGCTGGGCGGAGACTCTACCCAACTGGCATTACGTCGATACGCAACTGCCGGTACGGGAAGATTTTTCTGTACCTGTCGAAGGTGCAGAATCTCCGTGGGGTGGCGCACAACTGACGTTTATCGCCCGCCGCGATGTTACGCCACAGCCACCACAAACGCCGCAAGCATTGCTGGAGTTTGCCAAAGCCAATCCCGGCACGGTTACTTATCCGCGCCCACCAGACTTCACAGGCACGGCGTTTCTGGAACAGTTGCTGATTATGCTGACGCCAGACCCCGCCGCATTAAAAGCAGCGCCGAACGATGCGACTTTCGCCCGGATCACTGCGCCCTTGTGGCAATATCTTGATGCACTGCATCCGTATTTGTGGCGCGAAGGAAAGGATTTTCCGCCCTCGCCTGCACGGATGGATGCCCTGCTAAAAGCCGGTACATTGCGCCTGTCGCTAACCTTTAACCCCGCTCATGCCCAACAAAAAATAGCCAGCGACGATTTGCCAGCAAGCAGTTACAGCTTCGGCTTTAGCGAGGGGATGATTGGCAACGTGCATTTCGTCACCATTCCTGCCAACGCTAATGCCAGTGCTGCGGCGAAAGTTGTCGCCAACTTCCTGCTCTCACCCGATGCGCAACTGCGTAAAGCAGATCCTGCTGTCTGGGGCGATCCTTCGGTTCTCGATCCACAAAAACTGCCTGACACGCAGCGTGAAACATTGCAATCAAGAATGCCGCAGGAGCTGCCACCGGTACTGGCTGAACCGCACGCGGGTTGGGTAAATGCGCTGGAACAAGAATGGCTACGCCGTTACGGTACGCATTAATCTTTCTGCTGTGGGCGATGGTGGCGGTGATTTATGCACCGCTGATCCCTGCTGCTTTCACGCTGATAGCGCCAGCCTTGTCGCTGACGCACTGGCAGGCGTTATTTGCCGACCCGCAGTTACCGCAGGCATTACTGGCGACGCTGGTTTCGACGACTATCGCGGCGGTCGGGGCGCTGTTGATTGCCCTGCTGGTGATTGTGGCGCTGTGGCCTGGCGCAAAATGGCTGCGTATGTGCGCCCGTCTGCCGTGGCTGCTCGCCATTCCCCACGTGGCTTTTGCCACCAGCGCCCTTCTGCTCTTTGCTGACGGCGGCCTGCTTTACGACTATTTCCCGTATTTCACTCCACCAATGGACAAATTGGGTATTGGGCTGGGTTTCACTCTGGCGGTGAAAGAAAGCGCATTTCTGCTATGGATCTTGTCAGCCGCGCTAAGTGAAAAACGGCTGCTACAGCAGGTTATAGTGATGGATTCACTGGGCTACAGCCGCTGGCAATCCCTGAACTGGCTGCTGTTGCCCTCCGCCGCTCCTGCGCTGGCAATGGCGATGCTGGCAATTGTCGCATGGACGCTGTCGGTCGTGGATGTGGCAATTATCCTCGGGCCAGGTAATCCACCGACGCTGGCGGTAATAAGCTGGCAGTGGTTAACCCAGGGCGACACCGCTCAACAAATGAAAGGCGCACTTGCCAGCCTGCTACTGATGGCGTTACTCGCCGCCTGTGTTTTGCTGGGCTATCTGTTATGGCGCACCTGGCGGCACACCATTCCCCGTGAAGATGGCGTTCGCAAGCCGGCTACGCCTTTACTGCCCGGCTATACGCTGGCGTGGTTTTTACCCTTAACCGGTGTGCTCTGTGTGGTTCTGCTGGCGATCCTCGCAGATCAGTCGACTAACAATCACGTGGCGCTGCTCAATAGCCTGACGATGGGACTGGTAGCGACGTTCATCGCTTTGATCCTGTTACTGCTATGGCTGGAATGGGGGCCACAGCGTCGCCAGTTGTGGTTATTGTTGCCCATTTTATTACCGGCACTGCCATTAGTGGCAGGCCAGTACACGCTGGCATTATGGTTGAATCTGGATGGTAGCTGGATTGCGGTGGTCTGGGGGCATCTGCTGTGGGTAATGCCGTGGATGCTGTTTATCCTGCAACCTGCCTGGCGGCGTATTGACTCACGGTTAATTTTAATTGCGCAGACGCTAGGCTGGTCGCGTGCCAAAATCTTCTTTTACGTGAAATGTCCTCTTATGCTACGCCCTGCGCTAATTGCATTCGCTGTCGGATTTTCAGTGAGTATTGCGCAATATATGCCGACGCAGTGGCTCGGTGCGGGACGTTTCCCGACGCTGACGACCGAAGCGGTGGCGTTAAGCAGCGGCGGCAGCAACGGTATTCTCGCCGCCCAGGCTTTATGGCAACTGCTGTTGCCGCTTATTATTTTTGCCCTGACCGCCCTGCTTGCAAAATGGTTAGGTTATGTCAGACAAGGACTCCGCTAATGCTCTGCGTGAAAGATGTTTCGCTACGTTTGCCAGGAACCTGCTTACTAAAGGACGTCAACTTTACGGTCACTAAAGGTGACATTGTCACGTTAATGGGGCCGTCTGGCTGTGGGAAATCTACGCTGTTTTCCTGGATGATTGGCGCGCTGTCCGGGCAGTTTTCTTGTACAGGTGAGCTTTGGCTCAATGAGCAACGCCTCGATAGCCTGCCGACTGCACAGCGCCAGATTGGTATCCTTTTCCAGGATGCGCTGCTATTTGACCAGTTCAGCGTCGGGCAAAATTTGCTGCTGGCGCTACCGGCGACACTAAAAGGTGTTGCAAGGCGCAATGCCGTGAATGATGCGCTTGAGCGTGCGGGACTTGGTGATACTTTCCATCAGGATCCGACAACTCTGTCTGGTGGTCAGCGGGCACGGGTAGCTCTGCTACGCGCCCTTCTCGCCCAACCCAAAGCATTATTACTCGATGAACCGTTCAGCCGTCTTGATGTGGCTCTGCGCGATAATTTTCGCCAGTGGGTGTTCAGCGAAGTTCGCGCCCTGGCGATCCCCGTCGTTCAGGTAACTCACGATCTCCAGGATGTTCCTCCTGATAGTTCTGTTCTGGATATGGCGCAGTGGTCAGAAAATTACAACAAACTGCGATAACGCAAAGTTTTTCTCAATGCGTCAGTTCAGAATGGCGCACTCAAAACTACAATGTCGGGATTTTCGATGAAACGTGTTTCTCAAATGACCGCGCTGGCAATGGCTTTAGGGCTGGCTTGCGCTTCTTCGTGGGCCGCTGAACTGGCGAAGCCTCTTACTCTTGACCAGCTTCAACAACAAAATGGCAAAGCGATAGATACTCGCCCCAGCGCGTTTTATAACGGCTGGCAACAAACTTTAAATGGCCCTTCCGGTCATGAGCCTGCCGCCTTAAACCTTTCTGCAAGCTGGCTCGACAAAATGAGCGCCGAACAGCTCAACGAGTGGATCAAGCAGCATAACCTGAAAACCGATGTGCCGGTGGCGTTATACGGTAATGACAAAGACGTCGACGCCGTCAAAACGCGTCTGCAAAAAGCAGGCTTTACGCATATCTCCATCCTGAGTGACGCGCTCAGCGAACCTTCCCGCCTGCAAAAATTGCCGCACTTTGAGCAACTGGTTTATCCGCAATGGCTGCATGACCTGCAACAAGGTAAAGAGGTTACGGCAAAACCTGCCGGTGACTGGAAAGTCATTGAAGCAGCCTGGGGCGCACCAAAGTTTTACCTTATCAGCCATATTCCCGGCGCTGACTACATCGATACCAACGAAGTTGAAAGCGAACCGCTGTGGAACAAAGTTTCCGATGAGCAACTGAAAGCGATGCTGGCAAAACACGGCATTCGCCATGACACCACGGTCATTCTGTACGGGCGAGACGTTTACGCAGCAGCACGTGTGGCGCAGATTATGCTGTACGCAGGCGTGAAAGATGTACGCCTTCTGGACGGCGGCTGGCAAACCTGGTCCGATGCGGGGCTGCCCGTTGAGCGCGGTACGCCACCGAAAGTGAAGCCGGAACCTGACTTCGGCGTGAAGATCCCGGCGCAACCGCAACTGATGCTCGATATGGAGCAGGCACGTGGACTGCTGCATCGTCAGGATGCTTCACTGGTAAGCGTTCGTTCATGGGCTGAATTTATTGGCACCACCAGCGGCTATGACTACATCAAGCCAAAAGGTGATATCCCAGGTGCTCGTTGGGGTCATGCGGGCAGCGACTCAACGCATATGGAAGATTTCCATAACCCGGACGGCACCATGCGTACTGCGGATGACGTCGCGGCAATGTGGAAAGAATGGAATATCCGGCCAGATCAACAAGTCTCGTTCTATTGCGGCACCGGCTGGCGCGCCTCAGAAACCTTTATGTATGCGCGCGCATTGGGCTGGAAAAATGTCTCCGTTTACGACGGCGGCTGGTATGAATGGAGCAGCGATCCGAAAAATCCGGTAGCAACCGGTGAACGCGCCCCGGACAGTAGCAAATAACACGGCAATTACTGACGCTGAAGCGACTTCAGCGTCAGATACCCACTCCACACTCGCGTAAATGTTGTCATCCAGCACAGCGCGCCAAATACCCACGCCAACCACGGGAAATACGCCGGAAAGAGACAACTTAAAACAAACAGCAAAATCGTCTCACTGCCTTCAGTCAACCCGCCCAGATAGTAAAACGATTTGTGCGCATAACCGGGGTTATCAATCTGATGTTTCGCCGCCAGCGCAGCAAATGCGAGAAAACTGCTGCCCGTGCCGATAAACGCAAACAACAGCCAGCCTCCGGCCAGCGCGTTTTGTTCTGGTGCGGCGAGAATAAACCCGAACGGCACCAGCGCGTAAAAGAGAAAATCGAGAGAAATATCAAGAAAACCGCCTGCGTCAGTTAACCCTCTGCGCCTCGCCAGCGCGCCGTCCAGTCCATCAAGCAACCTGTTGAGCAAAATGGCAATCAGCGCCGCCAGATACCATCCCAGTGCCAGAAACGGCAAGGCCAGCACGCCGATGGCAAACCCCACTAACGTTAAACCATCTGGCGTTATACCGGGTCTATCAAGAACCCGCACACACTGATGCAACAACGGTTTAATTCGCGGATGAAGATGGCGGTCTAACACAGGTACTCCTTACATATAAAGCCCTTCTGATCGGGCAACACTGCGGATATTATGACATTTTTCCTGTATTCGACCGTGGGTAATTTATGAAAATGATTGAAGTTGTTGCCGCCATTATCGAACGGGATGGCAAAATTTTACTCGCACAACGCCCCGCCCATAGCGATCAGGCGGGGTTATGGGAGTTTGCCGGTGGCAAAGTCGAGGCGGATGAAAGTCAGCCACAGGCGCTGGTACGGGAATTGCGCGAAGAACTGGGCATTGACGCAACGGTTAGTGAATATGTTGCCAGCCATCAGCGGGAAGTGTCTGGCCGGATTATCCATCTTCATGCCTGGCACGTACCGGACTTCCACGGAACGTTACAGGCACACGAACATCAGGCGCTGGTCTGGTGTCTGCCAGAGGAAGCATTGCAATATCCGCTGGCTCCTGCTGATATTCCACTACTTCATGCGTTTATGGCTTTACGCGCCGCCAGACCAGCGGATTGGTGCTAATGGTTTTGTCATCCCGCTGGCATTGCAGCAGTATCCCCTCCGCTTTAATCACTGCGCCCTCCGAATAATTTTGATCCTGATAAACGCAGCACTGGTTACAGGGCTGCGCCGATTTCCCGCCAGAACTAAACACCTCCGACGGCACATTCACTTCCACATCCGGACGGTATTGCGGGTTAGCCAGCGCAAATAATGGAAATACCAACGCTACGGCGAGTAATGTTCGACTCACAGGAAACTCCTTATTTTTCGTTGCCTCTGGTACTGATAACGGTTACCAGGCGGAAAAACTTTAGCATCTGGTAGCCGGATGCGGCGTGAACGCCTTATCCGCCTACGCTCCACTCTTGAAAATGCGCCCGTTTTTTCAGGTCTGATAAAACGCACCTGACATTAGGTGACTTTTATAACTACCACACATTATTAATTTGCTTTCCGGTGTCATTTTTTTCTTGCTTACCGTCACATTCTTGATGGTATAGTCAAAAACTGCAAAAGCACATGACATAAACAACATAAGCACAATCGTATTAATATATAAGGGTTTTATATCTATGGATCAGACATATTCTCTGGAGTCATTCCTCAACCATGTCCAAAAGCGCGACCCGAATCAAACCGAGTTCGCGCAAGCCGTTCGTGAAGTAATGACCACTCTCTGGCCTTTTCTTGAACAAAATCCAAAATATCGCCAGATGTCGTTACTGGAGCGCCTGGTTGAACCGGAGCGCGTGATCCAGTTTCGCGTGGTGTGGGTTGATGATCGCAATCAGGTACAAGTTAACCGTGCCTGGCGTGTCCAGTTCAGCTCCGCCATTGGCCCGTATAAAGGCGGTATGCGTTTCCATCCGTCCGTAAATCTCTCCATTCTTAAATTCCTCGGCTTCGAACAAACCTTTAAAAATGCCCTGACTACCCTGCCGATGGGCGGTGGTAAAGGCGGCAGTGATTTTGATCCAAAAGGGAAAAGTGAAGGCGAAGTGATGCGTTTTTGCCAGGCGCTGATGACCGAACTGTACCGTCATCTGGGTGCAGATACCGACGTTCCGGCGGGCGATATCGGCGTTGGTGGTCGTGAAGTCGGCTTTATGGCGGGGATGATGAAAAAGCTCTCCAACAATACCGCCTGCGTCTTCACCGGCAAGGGGCTATCTTTTGGCGGCAGTCTGATTCGCCCGGAGGCGACCGGTTACGGTCTGGTTTATTTCACTGAAGCGATGCTGAAACGCCACGGTATGGGTTTTGAAGGAATGCGCGTTTCCGTTTCTGGCTCCGGCAACGTCGCCCAGTACGCTATCGAAAAAGCGATGGAATTTGGCGCTCGCGTGGTTACCGCATCAGATTCCAGCGGCACCGTGGTTGATGAAAGCGGATTCACGAAAGAGAAACTGGCGCGTCTTATCGAAATCAAAGCCAGCCGCGATGGTCGCGTGGCAGATTACGCCAAAGAATTTGGCCTGGTCTATCTCGAAGGCCAACAGCCGTGGTCTGTGCCGGTGGATATCGCCCTGCCATGCGCGACCCAGAACGAACTGGATGTAGATGCCGCGCACCAGCTTATCGCTAATGGTGTTAAAGCGGTGGCGGAAGGGGCAAATATGCCAACTACCATCGAAGCGACTGAACTGTTCCAGCAGGCAGGCGTACTGTTTGCACCGGGCAAAGCGGCTAATGCTGGCGGCGTCGCGACATCGGGGCTGGAAATGGCGCAAAACGCTGCACGTCTGGGCTGGAAAGCCGAGAAAGTTGATGCGCGTTTGCACCATATTATGCTGGATATCCACCATGCCTGTGTTGAACACGGTGGTGAAGGTGAGCAAACCAACTACGTGCAGGGCGCGAATATTGCAGGCTTTGTGAAGGTTGCCGATGCGATGCTGGCGCAGGGCGTAATTTAAGTCATCAGGCGTTTGCGCCGGATGCGGCGTGGACGCCTCATCCGGCCTACAAAAATCTACTGCATCAGACCTTTATGTTATCGCTCCACTGCCCGCGTCTTCTGATGGCGGGCTTTTTTTCACCGCTCGCTTGCGTGGTGAAGCCTTTTTCTTCTCTTCTCCACTACCCGGTGCCACTATGCCGCGAAACTGCCGCACCGGCGTACGTTTTGCCTGATCAATCAATTGGTAAAGCGTCCCCACCAGCGGCTGCATAAAGTCCTGGTAGCGACACTGCTTTTCGCTGATTTGCGTCAGCACCGATTCCCAGTGTGCCGTCATGTCCGGTCGCGTCGCCATCTCTGGCAGCGAATGGAATAACGCTTTTCCGGCGTCGGTGGAGTGGATATAGCGCCCTTTTTTGGTCAGGAAACCACGCTTGAACAGCAGTTCAATAATCCCGGCACGAGTTGCTTCCGTCCCCAGTCCATCGGTCGCACGAAGGATCTTTTTCAGATCTTTGTCCTGCACAAAGCGCGCGATCCCGGTCATCGCTGAAAGCAGCGTTGCATCGGTGAAATGACGTGGTGGCTGAGTTTGCCGCTCTACCACTTCACCTTTTTCACACAATAACTCATCGCCTTTCGCTACCACCGGCAGCGGTGTACCATCGTTTTCTTCATCACGCTCTTTGCTGCCTAACAGCGTGCGCCAGCCTGCTTCAGCAAGAAAACGGGCTTTAGCGACAAATTTGCCTTTGGCAATGTCCAGTTCGATAACACATTTGCGGAACACCGCATCCGGGCAGAACTGCATCAAATACTGACGGGCAATCAGGTTATAGACCTTCGCTTCGTTCTCCGTCAGGTTGATGGCAGAACTCCGCGCGGTCGGGATGATGGCGTGGTGCGCATCGACCTTTTTGTCATCCCAGCAGCGATTGCGTAAATCTGGATCAACCACCGGCTGCGGTAACAAGCCCGGCGCATGAACGCTGATGGCATTCATCACCGCCTGACGTCCGGCAAAATGTTCTTCCGGCAAATAACGACAATCGGAACGCGGATAAGTGATCAGTTTGTGCGTTTCGTACAGCTTCTGGCAGATATCAAGTACGTTCTGCGCACTCAGACCAAAGCGTTTTGCTGCTTCAATCTGCAACGCCGAAAGTGAAAACGGCAACGGCGCGGATTCTGATTCCCGTTTATCGTTATAACTGGTGACAATCGCCGGTTGACCGCTGATGCGGTTAACCACATGCTCCGCCAGTGGACGATGCAGCAAGCGCCCTTCTTCATCCTGGTACGGCTCACACGCTTCGCTCGGTTGCCAGATAGCGGTAAATCGATCATCGGCAGGCGTCACGATATGCGCTTTGACCTCAAAGAAATCTTTCGCCACGAAGTTTTCAATTTCTTCGTCGCGGCGCACCACCAGCCCGAGCACTGGCGTCTGCACGCGTCCAACGGAAAGTACGCCCTGATAACCCGCATTGCGACCGAGAATGGTGTACGCGCGGGTCATATTGATGCCGTACAGCCAGTCGGCACGCGCTCGCGCCAGCGCAGAAACGCATAGCGGTACAAACTCGCTATTGGAACGAAGACGATCGATCGCCCGTTCAACCGCCTGCGGGTTCAGGTCGTTTATCAAGCAACGCTGCACCTGCTGGCGCTTTTCCGGTGCCAGTTGCAGATAGTCCAGCACTTCATCCACCAGCAATTGCCCTTCACGATCCGGGTCCCCGGCATGAACGATTTCGCTGGCTTCATGCAAAAAGAGTTTGATGACATTAAGTTGTTTGGTCACGGAGGGTCGGGGCTGTAATTGCCACTTTTCCGGGACAATCGGCAAATCCGCAAGATTCCAGCGCGCATAGCGGCTGTCGTAGGCGTCTGGCTGCGCCTGCTCAAGCAGGTGACCGATACACCAGGTCACCACCTGACCATTACCGCACTCGATAAAGCCATCGCCTTTCCGGTGCGGTTTGGGCAGGACATCAGCAATAGCGCGCGCCAGACTCGGTTTTTCGGCAATAAATAACCGCATTGAATTAACGGATCTCAACCATGGCACGACCAGCGCGCGCAGGCACCAGTTCGCCAATCGCCGTCAGTTCGATACCAAATTCGGCAGCGGTAGCTTTTACTTCGTTTTCAGCCTCTGGCATCACCGCCAGCAGCAGACCGCCGGAGGTTTGCGGATCGCACAGCAGATCGCGCACTTCACGCGGCATTTCACCCATCAGATGACCATAGCTGGCAAAGTTGCGTTCGGTGCCGCCAGGTACTGCACCCAGCTTAATGTACTCTTCCACGCCAGGCAGTTTCGGGATCGCGTCATAGTCGACACGTGCCTGTACGCCTGCGCCCTGACACATTTCGCTCAAATGCCCCAGCAGACCAAAACCAGTCACGTCAGTCATCGCTTTTACGCCTTCGATGTTGGCAAAGGACGCGCCTGCGATGTTCATCCGGCACATCACTTCCGTCGCCAGCCCCTGATGTTCCGGTTTCAGCAGTGATTTTTTCTCCGCAGTGGTAAGAACGCCAATCCCCAACGGTTTCGTCAGGAACAGTTTACATCCGGCTTGTGCGGTACTGTTTTTCTTCACCCGCTCAGTTGGAACGATCCCCGTTACCGCCAGACCGAAAATCGGTTCCGGCGCGTCGATGGAGTGACCGCCAGCCAGCGCAATACCCGCCTGACGACATGCGTAGCGACCACCTTCGGTGACTTCGCGGGCAATTTCCGGGGACAGTTTGTTAATCGGCCAGCCGAGGATCGCAATTGCCATAATCGGTTTTCCGCCCATCGCGAAGATATCGCTGATGGCGTTAGTCGCGGCAATGCGGCCAAAATCGAAAGGATTATCAACGATCGGCATAAAGAAGTCGGTGGTGCTGATAACGCTGGTGCCATTGCCCAGATCGTATACCGCCGCATCGTCGCGGGTTTCGTTACCCACAAGCAAATTCGGATCAACAAACTTCGCCTGTTCGCTGTGCAGGATGGTTTCCAGCACTTTTGGGGAAATTTTACAGCCGCAACCGGCTCCGTGGCTGTATTGGGTCAAACGAATCGAGTTCTCGCTCATGGACATCTCCTGTCAATGCAATTCGGGTATGGTAACCCTCATTCCGTGAAGTGATAAGTGAGAGTGTCTGAATTACTGCGCCTTTGCTCACAATCCACACAGTTTTGCCGTTTTTATCAAAAATAAGTCACAAACGGTGTCGGGTCCGGAATGCTTATCGATGTTGACGCTTTCAGTTGTGGCGTACCGAGATAGAGAAATCCGACAATTTTATCCTGCTCGCGACAGCCGAATGCGTCACGCACCACCGGGCTTTCAGTTAATGCGCCACTGCGCCAGATGCCGCCAAAGCCCTGGGCAACCGCCGCCATTTGCATTGCCATAACCGCGCAACCCGCCGACATTTCCTGCTCCCAGCGCGGGACTTTATGATTTTCTTCGCATTTCGCCACCACCGTTATGATGAGCGGCGCCCGGAACGGCGCATTACGCGCTTTGTCGATTGCTTTTTCATCGTTACCGGCAGCAATCGCCCCCTGCTCCAGAACGGCACTGAAACGCTCACGCCCTTCCCCTTCAATCACAAAGAAATGCCACGGTTGCATGGATTTATGGTCTGGCGCACGCATACCCGCGCGCAGGATATTTTGCAGTTGCTCACCCGTTGGCGCTGGCTCAGCCAGACGGGAGGCGCTACGGCGGTTGATCAATAGTTCGAGTGCATCCATTTGATTAACTCCTGTCATGATGTTTATTCACAAAATTAACACGAGAGTGGATTTTGTTACAGCACAGTCCATGATTCCTGCTGACAAGTGCCGGTTGGGTCATTACGATAACCACATCACTTGCACCTGTAACAGGTGTAACTTTTAGTCTGGGAGAATACATGCGAACCCTTTGGCGATTTATTGCCGGATTTTTTAAATGGACGTGGCGTCTGCTGAATTTCGTCCGTGAAATGGTACTTAACCTGTTCTTTATTTTTCTCGTGCTGGTTGGCGTGGGGATCTGGATGCAAGTCAGCGGTGGTGATTCGAAAGAAACCGCCAGCCGTGGCGCGCTGCTGCTTGATATTTCTGGTGTGATCGTCGATAAGCCCGACAGTTCGCAGCGGTTTAGTAAGCTAAGTCGTCAGTTGCTTGGTGCCAGTTCCGATCGTCTGCAGGAAAACTCGCTGTTTGACATTGTAAACACCATTCGCCAGGCAAAGGACGACCGCAATATCACCGGTATCGTGATGGATCTGAAAAACTTCGCGGGCGGCGATCAGCCTTCCATGCAGTACATCGGCAAAGCTCTGAAAGAGTTTCGTGACAGCGGTAAACCGGTTTATGCCATTGGCGAGAACTACAGTCAGGGGCAGTATTATCTTGCCAGTTTCGCCAATAAAATCTGGCTTTCCCCGCAGGGTGTGGTCGATCTGCATGGCCTTGCCACCAACGGTCTGTACTACAAATCGTTGTTGGATAAGTTAAAAGTTTCCACTCATGTGTTTCGCGTAGGTACGTATAAATCTGCCGTTGAACCGTTTATTCGTGATGATATGTCACCGGCAGCCCGCGAAGCTGACAGCCGCTGGATTGGTGAGCTGTGGCAAAACTATCTGAATACCGTTGCCGCTAACCGCCAGATCCCTGCCCAGCAGGTATTCCCTGGGGCGCAAGGTTTGCTTGATGGTTTAACCAAAACTGGCGGCGATACCGCAAAATATGCGCTGGATAACAAACTGGTGGATGCGCTGGCGTCAAGTGCCGAAATCGAAAAAGCCCTGACCAAAGAGTTTGGCTGGAGTAAGGCTGATAAAAATTATCGCGCCATTAGCTATTACGATTACGCATTGAAAACGCCGGCAGATAGCGGTGACGGCATCGGTGTAGTGTTTGCCAATGGTGCAATTATGGATGGCGAGGAAACTCAGGGGAATGTAGGCGGTGATACCACTGCGGCACAAATCCGCGATGCTCGTCTTGATCCAAAAGTGAAAGCGATTGTTCTGCGCGTTAATAGCCCTGGTGGCAGCGTTACGGCTTCTGAGGTGATCCGCTCTGAACTGACAGCAGCCAGAGCAGCGGGCAAACCTGTGGTCGTGTCAATGGGCGGCATGGCGGCATCCGGTGGCTACTGGATCTCCACTCCGGCTAATTACATTGTGGCTAACCCCAGTACCCTGACCGGCTCTATTGGTATTTTCGGCGTGATCACCACCGTAGAAAACAGTCTGGATTCGATTGGTGTTCATACCGATGGCGTCTCAACTTCACCGCTGGCGGATGTTTCCATCACTAAAGCACTGCCGCCGGAAGCGCAGCAGATGATGCAGCTAAGCATTGAGAATGGCTACAAACGCTTTATCACGCTGGTTGCCGATGCGCGCAAATCGACGCCGGAACAGATTGATAAAATCGCTCAGGGGCACGTCTGGACGGGTCAGGATGCGAAAGCTAACGGCCTGGTCGATAGCCTCGGTGATTTCGATGATGCGGTCGCAAAAGCGGCAGAACTGGCAAAACTGAAGCAGTGGCATCTGGAATATTACGTCGATGAACCGACCTTCTTCGACAAAGTGATGGACAACATGTCAGGTTCTGTCCGGGCGATGTTGCCAGATGCGCTCCAGGCCATGTTACCTGCCCCGCTGGCCTCGGTAGCCTCTACCGTGAAAAGCGAAAGCGACAAGCTGGCAGCGTTTAACGATCCGCAAAACCGTTATGCGTTTTGCCTGACCTGCGCCAACGTGCGTTAAGTCTTGTACTGAGTGGTCGACAGATCGTCGGCCACTTATTTTTTACGTCTACGAATCCCCCTTCCCGCTGTTTCGCCCCATATTTCCTTATCCGCATAGTATCAGGTGCGCTCCCCCTGCCTCACGTATATACTTTTGCTCTTTCGATATCATTCATATCAATATCATGCAAAAGAAATCAATTTACGTTGCCTACACGGGCGGGACCATCGGGATGCAGCGTTCCGAGCAGGGTTATATTCCGGTGTCAGGTCATCTACAACGCCAACTGGCGCTGATGCCGGAGTTCCATCGCCCGGAGATGCCAGATTTCACTATTCATGAATATACGCCGCTGATGGATTCTTCTGATATGACGCCGGAAGACTGGCAGCATATTGCTGAAGATATTAAAGCGCACTATGACGACTATGATGGTTTTGTCATTCTGCACGGCACCGATACGATGGCGTATACCGCCTCTGCGCTGTCGTTCATGCTGGAAAACCTCGGCAAACCGGTCATTGTGACAGGGTCACAAATTCCATTAGCCGAGTTACGCTCTGACGGACAAATCAATCTGTTGAATGCGTTATACGTTGCGGCGAATTACCCGATCAACGAAGTAACACTCTTTTTTAATAACCGTCTGTATCGCGGTAACCGCACCACCAAAGCCCATGCCGATGGTTTTGATGCCTTCGCGTCACCAAATCTTCCTCCATTGCTGGAAGCGGGTATTCACATCCGTCGTTTAAATACGCCACCCGCACCGCACGGCGAAGGTGAACTGATCGTTCATCCAATCACGCCACAACCGATCGGCGTGGTAACAATTTATCCGGGGATTTCTGCTGACGTTGTGCGCAATTTCCTCCGTCAACCGGTGAAAGCGTTGATTTTGCGCTCATATGGCGTGGGCAATGCGCCCCAAAACAAAGCCTTCCTGCAAGAATTACAAGAGGCCAGCGATCGCGGTATTGTGGTGGTCAACCTGACACAATGTATGTCCGGTAAAGTGAACATGGGCGGTTATGCTACCGGTAATGCCCTCGCCCATGCCGGCGTTATTGGCGGCGCGGATATGACTGTAGAAGCCACATTAACCAAACTGCACTACCTGCTTAGCCAGGGACTGGATACCGAAACCATTCGCAAGGCCATGAGCCAAAACCTGCGCGGCGAACTGACGCCGGATGATTAAGGAGACTGCAATGCCCCATCGCGCCCTGTTACTGGTCGATTTACAAAATGATTTCTGTGCTGGTGGCGCGCTCGCCGTACCGGAAGGTGACAGCACAGTGGATGTTGCTAACCGCCTGATTGACTGGTGTCAGTCGCGCGGAGAAGCGGTGATTGCCAGTCAGGACTGGCACCCGGCTGATCATGGCAGCTTTGCCCGCCAGCACGGTGTAGAGCCTTATACGCAGGGACAACTCGACGGCCTGGCGCAAACATTCTGGCCTGAACACTGTGTGCAGAACAGTGAAGGCGCACAATTACATCCGTTACTGAATCAAAAAGCGATCGCAGCCGTGTTCCATAAAGGCGAAAACCCTTTAGTTGACAGTTACAGTGCTTTTTTTGATAACGGCCGTCGGCAGAAAACCGCGCTCGATGACTGGTTGCGCGATCATGAAATCAATGAATTGATCGTTATGGGTCTGGCGACCGACTATTGCGTGAAGTTTACCGTGCTGGACGCATTGCAGGCAGGTTATAGCGTGAACGTGATTACCGATGGCTGTCGCGGCGTGAATATCCAGCCACAGGACAGCGCGCACGCGTTTATGGAGATGTCAGCGGCTGGGGCAACGCTATATACACTGGCGGACTGGGAAGAGACGCAGGGATAATTTTACGCTGGCCTACAATTCTGTACTGTCGTTGTAGGCCAAATAAAGTGCGGCAGCGGTGCCTCTGGCATGTTGGTTGTTAAATCAAACAACCAACACGTGACAGTAAAGATTATCCCCTCCCTTCGTAAACGCGCTACAAAGGGGACAATTCATTCACTTAAACATGGCAATTGGTTTTGCCGTGATACCAAAATCTTCTTTCAACTGTTGTTTGCTCTTCATGACCATCTGGCCGTTCGTATCAATAGTCATATGCTGCGCATCGGTATTGTTACGGGCTTGCCACAGCATCACCAGTTGCAGACAGTTCTCTTTTTGTTCTTCCGTCAAGGCAACACCGTCTGGCCATTTACCCAGTTCAACGGCTGTCGATAAACGCTGGTAAACCTCAGGCGTCATGCTGTTGATTATTTCATCAAGATTCATAATTTTCCCGCTCCTGTGGAATAAGTTGCTGAATCGTTTTTTCAACCGTTGATTTCTTCGCCATTTTCGCCATCAGTAAAACGCAATGATGCCGAGTTAACACAATAGCGTTCGCCTGTGGGTTGTGGGCCGTCGGGAAAAACATGCCCCAGATGAGCATCACAGTTTCCACAACGAATTTCTATCCGCTGCATTCCATGTGACAAGTCTTTGATATAACGGATTGAATCTTCACTCACCGGCTCATAAAAACTGGGCCAGCCACAGCCTGAATCATACTTGGTTTGAGAATGAAACAGAGGGGCGTCGCAGATCAAACAGTGGTAAATGCCGTCGCGCTTATTATGCAATAAACGTCCAGTAAATGGCGGCTCAGTCCCGTGATTCTGTGTCACGTAAAACTGCATCTCGGACAAATTTTTTTTCAGTTCTTCTGCCGAAGGTTTGTTAGCCATTTGCTCACATCTCACTTTAATCACGCTCACATTACGTGGCTTATTCTAACAAAACATTAACACCAACTCGCAAAATTTTGTTCTAAACTTGATCTCAACGAAATGGCAGCACTTAAAACGTGATAAAAATCACATTTTTATCGTAATTGCCCTTTAAAATTCGGGGCGCCGACCCCATGTGGTCTCAAGCCCAAAGGAAGAGTGAGGCGAGTCAGTCGCGTAATGCTTAGGCACAGGATTGATTTGTCGCAATGATTGACACGATTCCGCTTGACGCTGCGTAAGGTTTTTGTAATTTTACAGGCAACCTTTTATTCACTAACAAATAGCTGGTGGAATATATGACTATCAAAGTAGGTATCAACGGTTTTGGCCGTATCGGTCGCATTGTTTTCCGTGCTGCTCAGAAACGTTCTGACATCGAGATCGTTGCAATCAACGACCTGTTAGACGCTGATTACATGGCATACATGCTGAAATATGACTCCACTCACGGTCGTTTCGACGGCACCGTTGAAGTGAAAGACGGTCATCTGATCGTTAACGGTAAAAAAATCCGTGTTACCGCTGAACGTGATCCGGCTAACCTGAAATGGGACGAAGTTGGTGTTGACGTTGTCGCTGAAGCAACTGGTCTGTTCCTGACTGACGAAACTGCTCGTAAACACATCACCGCTGGTGCGAAAAAAGTGGTTATGACTGGTCCGTCTAAAGACAACACTCCGATGTTCGTTAAAGGCGCTAACTTCGACAAATATGCTGGCCAGGACATCGTTTCCAACGCTTCCTGCACCACCAACTGCCTGGCTCCGCTGGCTAAAGTTATCAACGATAACTTCGGCATCATCGAAGGTCTGATGACCACCGTTCACGCTACTACTGCTACTCAGAAAACCGTTGACGGCCCGTCTCACAAAGACTGGCGCGGCGGCCGTGGCGCTTCCCAGAACATCATCCCGTCCTCTACCGGTGCTGCTAAAGCTGTAGGTAAAGTACTGCCAGAACTGAATGGCAAACTGACTGGTATGGCGTTCCGCGTTCCAACCCCGAACGTTTCCGTAGTTGACCTGACCGTTCGTCTGGAAAAAGCTGCAACTTACGAGCAGATCAAAGCTGCCGTTAAAGCTGCTGCTGAAGGCGAAATGAAAGGCGTCCTGGGCTACACCGAAGATGACGTAGTATCTACCGATTTCAACGGCGAAGTTTGCACTTCCGTGTTCGATGCTAAAGCGGGTATCGCTCTGAACGACAACTTCGTGAAACTGGTATCCTGGTACGACAACGAAACCGGTTACTCCAACAAAGTTCTGGATCTGATCGCTCACATCTCCAAATAAGTTGAGATGACTTTGTGATCTAAAAAGAGCGACTTCGGTCGCTCTTTTTTTTACCTGATGAAATGAAGTTAAAGGACTGCGTCATGATTAAGAAAATTTTCGCCCTTTCGGTCATCGAACAAATTTCCCCTGTCCTCTCCCGTCGTAAACTGGATGAACTGGACCTTATTGTGGTCGAACATCCCCAGGTAAAAGCCTCTTTTACATTACAGGGCGCACACCTTCTCTCGTGGAAACCTGCGGGTGAAGAAGACGTCCTGTGGTTGAGCAATAACACTCCGTTCAAAAATGGCGTCGCCATTCGCGGTGGCGTGCCGGTTTGCTGGCCGTGGTTTGGTCCGGCAGCACAACAAGGTCTGCCTGCGCACGGTTTTGCCCGTATTCTGCCGTGGACGCTGAAATCGCATAGTGAAGATGCCGATAGCGTGACACTGACTTTCGAACTGACGCAAAGCGACGAGACAAAAAAATACTGGCCGCACGACTTTACGCTGTTAGCGCATTTCCGCGTGGGTGAAACCTGTGAAATCGATCTTGAAGCGCACGGCGAATTTGAAACCACCTCTGCTCTGCATACTTACTTTAACGTGGGTGATATTGCTAAGGTAAGCGTCAGTGGTCTGGGCGATCGCTTCATTGATAAAGTGAACGATGCGAAAGAAGATGTACTGACCGACGGTATTCAGACCTTCCCTGATCGTACCGATCGCGTGTATCTGAATCCGCAAGATTGCAGTGTGATTAATGACGAAGCGTTGAATCGTACTATTACCGTTGGTCACCAGCATCATCTGAACGTCGTCGGCTGGAACCCTGGCCCGGCACTTTCAGTCAGCATGGGCGATATGCCGGATGATGGCTACAAGACCTTTGTTTGTGTAGAAACAGCTTACGCTTCAGAAACTCAAAAAGTGACTAAAGAGCACCCCTCCCATCTGGCACAATCCATTCGCGTTGCCAAACGTTAATTTGTGCTAGTTTATGTGCCGGGTGCGATGCATCCGGCATTTCCCAACATCACACCATATCCAGCGAAGTTTTGCCTTTTGGTGCCGGATACGCGTTGTCCAGCATGGCTAATTCCTCTGACGAAAGCACAATCTCAAGCACAGCTGCATTTTGTTGAACATGGGCGATAGTTGCCGCTTTTGGAATCGCCATCACGCCCTGATGGCTGATTACCCACGCCAGCAACACTTGCGCGGCAGTGGCATTGTGAGCATGAGCTATTTCGTTGACCACTGCGTTTTTTAGCAAACCATTACGTAAGCGCCCGGCCTGCGCCAACGGACTGTAAGCCATCACTGGCATTTGCTGTTGTTGGCACCAGGGGAGTAGATCATACTCAATCCCTCGCGAGCCGAGATGATAAAGCACTTGATTAGTGGCACACTGATTTCCACCCGGCACCTGCCAGAGCTCCTGCATGTCAGAATAATCAAGGTTGGAAACGCCCCAGCGGCGGATTTTTCCCTGGGCGATCAATTTTTCCATTGCTGCGACAGTCTCTTCAAAAGCGAAACTGCCAGACCAGTGTAATAAGTAAAGATCGAGATAATCAGTATTGAGGCGGCGTAAACTGGCTTCACATGCGTTAATCGCTTTTTGTCCGCCAGCATTCCACGGATAGACTTTAGAGACGAGAAAGACTCTATCACGCAGACCGGTTAATGCTTCACCGACCACCTTCTCGGCACCGCCATCGGCATACATTTCGGCGGTATCAATGAGGGTTAAACCGAGGTCAATGCCCGCGCGTAGTGCAGCCACTTCGGTTTTGCGCTGGCTGGCGTTTTCGCCCATATACCATGTTCCCTGCCCTACGGCTGGCAGTGAGACATCGCCACTGAACTGAATCATTTTTTGTTGCATTGTTTCCTCCCGGTTTTTGCACCACCGTAATGCAAAACAGGGCGTGACGCCCTGTTTTTATGCACAAAATGCCCTGGAAAGATGCATTATCAGAATTTGTAGGTGATCCCGGTAGAAATCAGACCAGTCCAGGATTTATCCACCATCGGGCTGTCAGTAACTTCATCAGACAGGCGGGTGTAGCGTGCGGTGCCGTAAACACTCCAGTTGCCGAGGAAGTTGTAGCTGGCACTCAGCTCCAGGTAAGGACTCCAGCTGTCATTCGGGTTATAGCCACGCAGACCGCTGCGAGCGGACTCTTTGCGCGATACGCCATAATAGTATTCGTTCTGGTTTTCGCTGTTCCACTGCACACCGATACCCGGAGTCACGGTCAGGCCGCCGTTGGTGTAACGGTACAACCAGGCCATATCCCACACGATACCGTTGCTGTTATCCAGTGTGTCTCCTGCCAGGGTGGTACGCAGATAACCGTACTGGGTAAAGTGTGCGTAGGACAGACCAGCCATCATAGTGCTCTTACGGTCATCCAGGTGGCGCATTTGGTGATCACCACTGTCTTTGGCTTTGAAGTAGAGCGGCGACCAGTAAGCGGTAATTGAAAGTTTATCCGTTGCGTCATTCCACAGGTAGTAACCACCACCTAAGCCACGGAACCAGAAGTTATCGCCTTCATAGTTGATTACTGGTACTGGGTAAACATCGGTATCGTAATCTTTATAGGGGTGTTCAACGACACCTACGCCTGCGCCCAGGGAAAAATTACCTTCAGCGTGCGCTACGCCTGCAGACGTTGCGATAAGCACTCCAAGTGCCAGAAGTTTGAGTTTGGTCACAATTAATCATTCCTTAAACAAATGTTTAGCGGGCGACAAAGTTTACCCGTCAATACATCGAAACCCAACCTTTTTACATTTTCATTTCTAAAGGTAACTGTTTAATTTTCCTGACGCTGATGACATCGGGCTTACACCTGAATGAATTTTGCGTTACTGGCGGCAATATTCTTTACATTAATTATGCAATTTTTATGGATGAGTTGTTGATATGCCATTGAAATCCAGAAAGCCATGCAGGCAAGTTTTCCAATTGCCATCTACGCTTAATTTTGAAGGTGTATCACCGGGCACGTTGTTCTCACAGTCGGTAAGATGGCATGAGAGTTGCTGTGTTTTAGCAAGCGACGTCGTTCAGTTTACCTCTTCCGGGAGCCTCTACTATTCATATGAACGGCTCTTAACCTGTGCTAAAAAACGAAAGGACGGCATACCATGAATATATTCGATCACTATCGCCAGCGATATGAAGCTGCCAAGGACGAAGAGTTCACACTGCAGGAGTTTCTTACCACTTGTCGGCAAGATCGCAGTGCTTATGCCAACGCGGCTGAGCGGCTATTGATGGCTATTGGTGAGCCGATCATGGTCGATACGGCCCAGGAACCCAGACTTTCTCGACTCTTTTCCAACCGGGTCATTGCACGTTATCCGGCGTTTGAAGAGTTTTACGGCATGGAAGACGCGATTGAACAGATTGTCTCTTATCTGAAACACGCGGCTCAGGGGCTGGAAGAGAAGAAACAAATCCTGTATCTGCTGGGGCCTGTAGGTGGGGGTAAATCATCGCTTGCTGAGCGACTGAAATCATTAATGCAGCTCGTGCCTATTTATGTATTGAGCGCCAATGGTGAGCGTAGCCCGGTCAACGATCATCCATTCTGTCTGTTCAATCCACAGGAAGATGCGCAGATTCTGGAAAAAGAGTATGGCATTCCTCGCCGTTATCTCGGCACCATCATGTCGCCGTGGGCTGCGAAGCGTCTGCATGAGTTTGGTGGTGACATCACAAAATTCCGGGTTGTGAAGGTCTGGCCGTCTATTCTGCAACAAATTGCCATCGCCAAAACGGAACCGGGCGATGAGAATAACCAGGACATCTCCGCGCTGGTAGGGAAAGTCGATATTCGGAAGCTCGAACACTACGCGCAAAACGATCCGGACGCCTATGGTTATTCCGGTGCGCTGTGCCGTGCAAACCAGGGGATCATGGAATTTGTCGAGATGTTTAAAGCACCGATCAAAGTGCTGCATCCCCTGTTGACCGCCACCCAGGAAGGTAACTACAACGGGACGGAAGGTATCTCCGCCCTGCCATTTAACGGGATTATTCTCGCTCACTCGAACGAATCCGAATGGGTCACTTTCCGTAATAACAAGAACAACGAAGCCTTCCTCGACCGTGTCTATATCGTGAAGGTTCCGTATTGCTTACGCATTTCCGAAGAGATCAAAATCTACGAGAAACTGCTTAATCACAGTGAACTGACTCACGCCCCATGCGCGCCTGGTACGCTGGAAACGCTGTCACGTTTTTCCATTCTTTCGCGTCTGAAAGAGCCGGAAAACTCCAGCATTTATTCAAAGATGCGCGTTTACGATGGCGAAAGCCTGAAAGATACCGACCCGAAAGCCAAGTCGTATCAGGAATATCGTGATTACGCAGGCGTCGATGAAGGGATGAATGGTCTGTCCACGCGTTTCGCGTTTAAGATCCTCTCGCGCGTGTTTAACTTCGATCACGTAGAAGTGGCGGCTAACCCGGTTCATCTGTTCTACGTCCTGGAACAGCAGATTGAGCGCGAGCAGTTCCCGCAAGAGCAGGCAGAACGCTATCTGGAGTTCCTGAAAGGTTATCTGATCCCGAAATATGCCGAGTTTATCGGTAAAGAGATCCAGACAGCTTATCTCGAATCCTATTCCGAATATGGGCAAAACATTTTCGACCGTTATGTCACCTATGCGGATTTCTGGATCCAGGATCAGGAGTATCGCGACCCGGATACCGGTCAGTTGTTTGACCGCGAATCTCTTAACGCCGAGCTGGAGAAAATCGAAAAACCGGCGGGGATCAGCAATCCGAAAGATTTCCGCAACGAGATTGTCAACTTTGTGCTGCGCGCCAGAGCGAATAACAGCGGACGCAATCCGAACTGGACCAGCTACGAAAAACTGCGCACGGTTATCGAGAAAAAAATGTTCTCCAATACCGAAGAGTTGTTGCCGGTCATTTCGTTTAACGCCAAAACCTCAACCGACGAGCAGAAGAAACACGACGATTTTGTCGACCGTATGATGGAAAAAGGCTACACCCGTAAACAGGTGCGTTTACTGTGCGAATGGTATTTGCGCGTACGTAAATCGTCTTAACACAATGGCCCGGTGCACATGTTACCGGGCCGACAATGACAGCGAACCGTAGGCCGGAAAAGCAGAGCGCATCCGGCAATACAGGTGCAACATACTGTTGGCAAATGCAGTACGGGGGGCATATGACCTGGTTTATTGACCGGCGTCTGAACGGCAAAAACAAAAGCATGGTGAATCGCCAGCGTTTTTTACGCCGTTATAAAGCGCAAATTAAACAGTCGATCTCCGAGGCCATCAATAAGCGTTCGGTGACCGACGTCGACAGCGGCGAGTCCGTTTCTATCCCAACGGAAGATATTAGCGAACCGATGTTTCATCAGGGGCGTGGCGGCCTGCGCCATCGCGTTCATCCGGGCAATGACCATTTTGTACAGAATGACAGAATTGAACGTCCCCAGGGCGGCGGAGGTGGCTCCGGCAGTGGTCAGGGTCAAGCCAGCCAGGACGGTGAAGGTCAGGATGAATTTGTCTTCCAGATTTCGAAAGACGAATATCTCGACCTGCTGTTTGAAGATTTAGCCTTACCAAATCTGAAACAAAACCAGCAACGCCAGTTGACCGAATATAAAACGCATCGGGCAGGCTACACCGCTAACGGCGTTCCTGCCAATATCAGCGTGGTGCGTTCATTGCAGAACTCACTGGCGCGGCGTACCGCGATGACCGCAGGCAAGCGACGGGAACTTCATGCTCTGGAAGAAAATCTGGCCATCATCAGCAACAGTGAACCTGCGCAATTACTGGAGGAGGAACGGCTGCGCAAAGAGATTGCCGAATTACGCGCCAAAATTGAACGCGTTCCATTCATCGACACCTTCGATTTACGTTACAAGAATTATGAGAAACGCCCCGATCCCTCCAGTCAGGCGGTAATGTTTTGCCTGATGGACGTTTCCGGTTCGATGGATCAATCCACCAAAGATATGGCCAAACGTTTTTATATATTGCTGTATCTGTTTCTCAGCAGAACATACAAGAACGTCGAAGTCGTTTACATCCGCCACCATACCCAGGCGAAAGAAGTTGATGAACATGAGTTTTTCTACTCACAGGAAACTGGCGGCACCATTGTTTCCAGTGCCCTGAAACTGATGGATGAGGTGGTGAAAGAGCGTTATAACCCGGCGCAGTGGAATATCTATGCTGCACAAGCGTCAGACGGCGATAACTGGGCTGATGACTCTCCGCTTTGCCATGAGATTCTGGCGAAAAAATTGTTGCCCGTTGTTCGTTATTACAGCTATATCGAAATTACCCGCCGCGCTCATCAAACATTGTGGCGGGAATATGAGCATCTGCAATCTACTTTCGAAAACTTTGCGATGCAGCATATACGCGATCAGGATGATATTTATCCCGTGTTCCGCGAGCTATTCCATAAACAAAATGCAACGACTAAAGACTAAAATAGTCAGTCGGGTCATTGTTACCTGGCTGATTTTTAGCTCACTGTAAATTAATTCATTTATTACATACATTACCTTACAATTGTTTTAAATATGTCAGCATCAGCTTTACAGAATTTAGTTCCATAAAAAAATCATTCGGAAAAAATGATTCTGTTAACACGCTTTTTTTCAGGGGTATTCTTTAATTATTTTTTCATCGGCAAAGAAATTTGATCCTGGTCAAAACTATATATCTCTGCCATCAATAAAATCCAGCACTCACATTGCTCTCCTTTTTATGGTTCCTATGGGTACACAAAAATTAAAAGCACAAAGCTTTTTTATTTTCAGCTTGTTACTGACATTAATTTTATTTTGCATCACCACCTTATATAATGAAAAAACCAATGTAAAACTCATCCCACAGATGAATTACCTGATGGTTGTTGTGGCTTTATTTTTCCTCAACTCCATCATCTTTCTTTTCATGCTAATGAAATATTTCACTAATCGTGATATTTTTCCAACACTCATTTTAAGCCTTGCTTTTTTAAGTGGTCTTTTCTATTTAACTGAAACCATTTTCATTATTCATAAACCTATCAATGATAACATCCTTATTCAGACGAAGGCGAATGATGTTTCCATATTATATCTATTTCGCCAGCTAAGTTTTATTTTCTTAACCGCACTGGCTCTCTACTGTTATGGACGAAATAGCATCCTGACGAACAACAAGAAAAAAACCTGTATCTTGTTGCTGGCGCTGATACCTTTTATATTTTTCCCTTTTCTGGCACATAACCTGAGCAGCTATAATCCTGACTACTCTTTATATGTCGTAGATTACTGTCCGGATAGTCATACGGCGAGCTGGGGAATTAACTACACCAAGATTTTGGTCTGTCTGTGGGCGTGTTTACTGTTTTTTATTATCATGCGTACACAATTAGCAAGCGAGATGTGGCCGTCAATTGCATTATTATGTCTGGCATCGCTCTGCTGTAACTTGTTACTACTGACTCTGGATGAATATAATTATACCATCTGGTATATCAGTCGTGGCATTGAGGTTTCGAGTAAACTGTTTGTTGTCACCTTCTTGATATATAACATATTTCAGGAACTACAACTTTCCAGCAAACTGGCGGTTCATGATGTACTAACCAATATTTATAACCGTCGTCACTTTTTCAACAGTGTAGAGTCATTACTCTCTCGCCCTGTTGTGAAGGATTTTTGTATTATGCTGGTAGATATTAACCAGTTCAAACGCATAAATGCTCAATGGGGTCATCATGTGGGCGATAAAGTTCTGGTTTCAATTGTCGATATTATCCAGCAAAGTATCCGCCCCGATGACATCTTCGCACGTCTGGATGGTGAAGTGTTTGGCTTGATATTTACCGAATTGAATACCGCCCAGGCAAAAATTATCGCCGATCGGGTGCGTAAAAATGTCGAGCTCCTGACCGGTTTTAGTAATAGATATAATGTCCCTGAACAAATGACCATCAGCATTGGCTGTGTTTTTTCCACGGGTGATACGCGTAATATCTCGCTTGTCATGACAGAAGCAGATAAAGCGTTACGTGAGGCGAAAACCGATGGCGGTAACAAAGTGATTATTCATCATATTTGAGTGCAAAATTATTCACAGCCATGCATTTTGCGTGGCTTTGGCATACAATTTATTACCAATACCCCTAAATTTCCCCTCCCCAGCGGCGCAGAGATGAGTATAATTAGCGCCCCTGTACCAGGCCGCAATCGAACTTTATCTGGTTTTCTCGTTTCACTAACCGAAGGAGTGCCATTTATCATGAAATTGCACCATAGAATGCTCCGGCATTTTATCGCCGCAAGTGTCATTGTGCTGACATCTTCCTTCCTTATTTTTGAACTTGTCGCCAGCGACAGGGCAATGAGTGCTTATTTGCGCTATATCGTCCAGAAAGCAGACTCCTCCTTTCTCTACGACAAGTATCAAAATCAGAGTATTGCCGCACATGTGATGCGCGCGCTTGCTGCTAAACAGTCTGAGGTGTCGCCAGAACAGCGACGAGCCATCTGTGAGGCTTTTGAGTCTGCCAACAATACCCATGGCTTAAACCTGACTGCCCATACTTATGCAGATTTACACGGAACATTGCAGACTGCATCCACTGACTGCGACACAATTGTCGAAGCAGCGGCGCTATTACCGGCATTTGATCAGGCGGTGGAAGGTAACCGCCACCAGGATGATTACGGTTCCGGCCTTGGGATGGCCGAAGAGAAATTTCACTATTATCTCGATCTCAATGATCGCTATGTCTATTTTTATGAGCCGGTAAATGTTGAATACTTCGCGATGAATAACTGGTCCTTCTTGCAGTCAGGAAGCATTGGTATTGATCGTAAAGATATTGAAAAAGTATTTACCGGTCGCACCGTATTATCAAGCATTTACCAGGATCAGCGTACTAAACAGAACGTGATGAGTTTGCTGACGCCCGTCTATGTTGCCGGACAATTAAAAGGTATTGTGTTGCTGGATATTAGTAAAAACAATCTGCGCAATATTTTTTACACTCATGACCGCCCTCTCCTCTGGCGTTTTCTCAATGTTACGCTAACCGATACAGATTCGGGACGCGACATTATTATCAATCAGAGCGAAGATAATCTGTTTCAGTATGTCAGTTACGTCCATGACTTACCTGGCGGCATTCGTGTTTCGTTATCCATTGATATTCTTTACTTTATTACATCATCATGGAAAAGCGTTGTATTCTGGCTGCTGACAGCATTGATATTACTCAACATGGTACGGATGCACTTCCGCCTGTACCAAAACGTGACTCGTGAAAATATCAGTGATGCGATGACCGGACTGTATAATCGCAAAATATTAACGCCTGAACTTGAGCAGCGTTTGCAGAAACTGGTGCAGTCCGGTTCTTCGGTGATGTTTATTGCAATTGACATGGACAAGTTAAAGCAAATAAATGACACCCTCGGTCATCAGGAGGGGGATTTAGCCATTACGTTATTAGCTCAGGCGATTAAACAGTCGATTCGTAAAAGCGATTATGCTATCCGTCTCGGTGGCGATGAATTCTGTATCATTCTTGTCGATTCGACGCCGCAAATTGCAGCACAACTGCCTGAACGTATCGAAAAACGTCTGCAACATATCGCGCCGCAGAAAGAGATCGGCTTCTCTTCCGGTATTTACGCGATGAAAGAAAACGATACGCTGCATGATGCATATAAAGCTTCCGATGAGCGTTTATATGTCAATAAGCAGAACAAAAACAGCCGTTCATGATAATCTTCTGTGGTTGTTTGCTTGTAATCCCAGGAGCGTGAAATGACTGAAATGGCTAAAGGAAGCGTGACGCATCAGCGGTTAATCGCTTTATTATCACAAGAAGGCGCTAACTTCCGCATCGTTACCCACGACGCGGTGGGTAAATGCGAAGCGGTGTCAGAAATTCGTGGCACCGCTTTGGGTCAGGGTGCTAAGGCACTGGTGTGTAAAGTCAAAGGTAATGGCGTAAATCAGCATGTTCTGGCGATCCTCGCTGCCGATCAACAGGCCGACCTTAGCCAACTCGCCAGCCATATCGGTGGGTTGCGTGCTTCGCTGGCCAGCCCGGCTGAAGTCGATGAACTGACAGGCTGTGTCTTCGGTGCTATCCCTCCATTCAGCTTCCATCCAAAACTCAAACTGGTCGCCGACCCGCTACTTTTTGAGCGATTCGATGAGATCGCCTTCAATGCGGGTATGCTGGATAAATCCGTTATCCTGAACACCGCAGATTATTTACGCATTGCACAACCAGAGCTGGTCAAATTCCGTCGTACTACGTAACTAGCTGCTCCGTTCAATAAGCAGAACAGACAGCACCAGCACAACTGCAATGGCAAAAAACGATGACGTGATAATCAGTGTCTCAACGAGCATTTGATCGTTCATGGTCTTATCCCAGGAGATACCTGTTTTCACGTTATTGTTAGCGCGCACAAATGGCAATTTGATGACAATTTGCCTGATTTTTTATGCATAGCACGTAATTGTTCTCTGCTTCCTCTCATCAGCAGGCGTAAAGTAGGCAGGTTTATTATTTTTTGGCAAGGAAACCACGATGTTTGATGTCACTTTGCTGATCCTGCTCGGGTTAGCTGCGCTGGGCTTTATCAGCCACAACACCACTGTCGCTGTTTCAATTCTGGTGTTGATCATTGTCCGCGTCACACCGTTAAGCACCTTTTTCCCGTGGATCGAAAAACAAGGACTGAGTATCGGGATAATCATTCTGACTATCGGCGTAATGGCTCCTGTAGCCAGCGGGACACTGCCACCCTCGACACTTATTCACTCGTTTCTGAACTGGAAATCGCTGGTGGCAATTGCAGTAGGCGTTATTGTTTCCTGGCTTGGCGGACGCGGCGTGACCTTGATGGGCAGCCAGCCGCAACTGGTTGCCGGGCTGCTGGTGGGCACGATTTTAGGCGTGGCGCTGTTTCGCGGTGTGCCGGTCGGTCCGCTTATTGCCGCAGGTCTGGTCTCCCTGATCATCGGGAAACAGTAGTTAATCCTGCAATATATCGGCCTGGGGTTTGCCCCAGGCCTTTCTTAAACATGGTAATAAAAGCCGTTGTTGAATCATACCCCAGCATATGCGCCACTTTCTGAACACTATCGCCTTTCACTAACCTCTGAAGTGCCAGAATGAGCTGCAACTGATGACGCCACTGACGAAAGCTCAACCCCGTCTCTTTAACTATCAATCTGGCGAGATTGCGTTCACTCATCGCAAAAAAATTTGCCCATTGCCCCAATGTCCCCCATTCAACGGGCTCTTTTGCCATCGTATCCACCATCACGCGGATTTTGGGGTGTGAAGAAACGGGTAACTGCAACTGTTGTTGCGGTTGCTGAGGAAGTTCATCAAACAGCACCTGAATTAATCTGCGCGTCATTGGTTCAGCACGTTGAGCTGCTGTTCTTTTTGCCAGCGTTAAAATTAATTCACGACATAAAGGCGCAATTTTCAGCGTGTAACATTTGCCCGGCATTATCACCGCACTGGATTCAATAAATAAAAAACAAAGCTCGGCATTCGCTGTTACCTGATTACTATGCTCCACACCACCGGGAATCCATACTGCATATTGTGGCGGCACCATCCACAGCGCATTTTCCACCGTACAGGTAATGGCTCCACGCAGCGCCAGTATCAGTTGTCCTTTGCGGTGCTGATGTACAGGACTGGTCAATTCATCCTTTCCGGCATGAATACAAAATGCGACCGCCGTTTCATGGTGAAGATCGGGTTCATAACCATTGAGATTTAACCTGTGCATCATTTTGTCCGAATTTAGCGATAATTTGTCATTTTAGCTTGATTCAACATAGCAATAAAAACGCTAAGGTACAGCCTCGCTTGTAACAATGAGATATCTATGATCCGTTCAACTTCATTAAGCGGCAAAAACAGGATTGTCCTGATAGCCGGCGTTCTAATGATTGCCACCACACTCCGTGTTACCTTCACCGGCGTAGCACCGTTACTGGATACCATTCGTTCCGCTTACTCACTGACGACGGCGCAAACAGGGTTACTGACGACCTTACCTTTATTAGCCTTTGCCCTGATATCCCCTCTTGCCGCGTCGGTGGCTCGTCGTTTTGGTATAGAGCGCAGTCTGGTGGCTGCATTACTTTTGATTTGTGCTGGCATAGCAATTCGCTCTCTTCCTTCTGCTTACTTATTATTTGGCGGTACGATTATCATTGGCTGTGGGATTGCATTAGGGAATGTCTTGCTACCTGGTCTCATTAAACGCGATTTTCCCCATTCCGTCGCCAGACTTACCGGCGCATATTCCCTGACGATGGGCGCTGCAGCGGCGCTGGGGTCAGCTCTGGTGGTGCCGCTGGCTTTGAACGGTTTTGGCTGGCAGGGCGCGTTGCTTATGCTGATGTGTTTTCCTCTGCTGGCTCTATTTATATGGCTGCCGCAATGGCGTAATCAACAACATGTGAATTTGAGTACCTCACGCGCCTTACATACCCGGCATATCTGGCGTTCGCCGCTTGCCTGGCAAGTGACGTTGTTTCTCGGTATCAACTCACTGGTCTATTACGTGATTATCGGCTGGCTTCCGGCGATCCTCATCAGCCACGGCTACAGCGAGGCACAGGCTGGTTCGCTGCATGGTTTGTTGCAATTAGCCACTGCTGCTCCCGGTTTGCTGATCCCACTTTTCTTACATCATGTGAAAGATCAGCGCGGTATTGCCGCTCTGGTCGCCTTAATGTGCGCAGTGGGTGCGGTTGGGCTCTGCTTTATGCCAGCACACGCTGTCACCTGGACTCTGCTTTTCGGTTTTGGTTCCGGAGCAACAATGATACTTGGACTAACGTTTATCGGACTGCGAGCAAGCTCTGCGCATCAGGCTGCTGCTCTTTCGGGTATGGCACAATCCGTCGGGTATCTGCTGGCAGCTTGTGAGCCGCCGCTAATGGGCAAAATACACGATGCTAACGGTGACTGGTCCACGCCACTGATTGTTGTCGCAATTCTTTCGCTGCTGATGGCGATTTTTGGACTTTGCGCCGGAAGAGACAAAGAAATTCGTTGATGTCCGGTGCTATAGTGACGTGGCAAATCATGCGTGAAAGGGAGAACAAACACGATGAATATTCAGTGTAAACGCGTTTATGATCCGGCTGAACAGAGCGATGGTTATCGCGTACTGGTCGACCGTCTCTGGCCGCGTGGTATCAAGAAAACAGACTTAGCACTTGATGAGTGGGACAAAGAGATCACGCCGTCAACGGAACTGCGCAAAGCCTTTCACGGCGAAGCGATCGATTTTAAAACCTTTCGCGAACAATATATTGCAGAACTGGCGCAACACGAGCCAGAAGGGAAGCGGCTGGCGGAAATCGCCCAAAAACAGCCGCTGACCCTGCTCTACTCAGCAAAAAATACCACGCAAAACCATGCGCTGGTGCTGGCCGACTGGCTGCGAAGCTTGTGATTTTAGCCTGGCATCCGGCGGTTATTTTTCACCAGCCGGATGATCCCGTCGCCATAATGCCCATTCATCAATGGTTTCACCGCCCGGTAATTTGCAATTGTTGCTGACCCCTTGCGATGTCTGCACGGGAATGAGCGTACCGCCTTTCTGTTGGCAGTAGACCGACGCCGGATTCGCCATCCCAACATGCGGCGGTTTTGGTGCATCGGGCTGAGAAGTGGTTGAACATCCCGCAAGAATTAACAGGCAAGGCAGAGTAAAACTGATAATTTTCATTCGTTGATCTCACACGTTTATCTACGCCTTAGAGTATCGCGGTATCGTTTTGTTTTGCAGCACTATTTATTTTACATTCACTTAAAATATATTACGGCTAGTTTCATCTTTTTTGATGATGTTTTATCATGCCTGCAAAGATTAAATAATCAGCATTTTACCCGCCGTATCCTGGAGTTCTTTCGTGTCAGATCAGATTATTGCCCGCGTCTCGCAGTCACTCGCCTCAGAACATTCTCTGGAAAGTCTGGTTCGGCAACTTCTGGAGATGCTGGAAATGGTTACCGACATGGAATCGACCTATTTGACAAAGGTGGATATTGACGCACGTCTGCAACATATCCTGTTTGCCCGTAACAGCCAGAAAATGCACATCCCGGAGAATTTTACCGTCTCGTGGGATTACTCGTTGTGCAAACGCGCCATTGATGAAAACTGTTTTTTCAGCGATGAAGTTCCCGACCGTTGGGGTGACTGCATTGCGGCGCGCAATCTCGGTATTACCACATTCCTGAGCACGCCGGTTCACTTACCGGATGGTTCGTTCTATGGCACGCTTTGCGCCGCCAGCAGTGAAAAGCGCCCGTGGAGTGAACGCGCAGAGCAGGTTTTGCAGCTATTCGCCGGGCTGATTGCACAATATATTCAAAAAGAGGTGTTGGTTGAACAACTGCGCGAAGCCAATGCCGCCCTGATTGCGCAATCTTACACAGACTCGTTGACTGGCCTACCAAATCGACGGGCGATTTTTGATAATCTGACGACGCTGTTTTCCCTCGCTCGGCATCTGAAGCGTAAGGCAATTATTGCTTTTATCGACCTGGATAACTTCAAATTAATCAACGACCGATTTGGCCACAATAGTGGCGATCTGTTTCTTATTCAGGTTGGCGAGCGCCTCACCAGGCTACATCAGAATGGCGAGATTATTGGTCGTCTTGGCGGTGATTAATTTTTGGTCGTTTCCCTGGCTAATGAAAACGCCGATATCCAGTCACTGCGTGAGCGTATCCAACAGCAAATACGTGGAGAATATCACTTGGGTGATATTGACCTGTTTTATCCTGGCGCCAGTCTTGGCGTAGTAGAAGTGGATCCTGAAACCACCGATGCCGACAGTGCCCTACATGCTGCCGATATCGCGATGTATCAGGAGAAAAAACACAAACTGAAAACCCCTTTTGTCGCGCATTCAGACAGGCATTCCTGAGGCGTATTCACATCCTTTTCTTTGGTGGTAACATGCGAATCGGTATTGTTTTTCCCGTCGTGATCTTTATTACGGCAGTCGTATTTTTAGCGTGGTTTTTTATTGGTGGCTATGCGGCCCCAGGGGCATAAAGATGAAAAAAACAACGATTATTATGATGGGCGTGGCGATTATTGTCGTTCTTGGCACCGAGCTGGGATGGTGGTAATACCGCGTCGATAAAATAGCAAAGGCTGCCTGTAGGCAGCCTTTGTACTTTTCAGTATTAACTTTTGACTTTTCTGTAGATAAACAGCACGACAAGCGCACCAATCACGGCAACCACAAAACTACCAAAGTTGAAGCCATCGACTTTGCCAAAACCAAACAGTGTACTGATCCATCCACCAACTACGGCACCGATAATTCCCAGCAGGATGGTCATAAAGAATCCACCACCATCTTTACCAGGCATGATCCACTTCGCCAGAATACCGGCAATAAGTCCAAAAATAATCCATGACAGAATGCCCATTGTTTCCTCACTTATCTGTTTTGCATTAGCGGGTTAGTCGCTGATAAAAAGCATAGCACAACATAAGAGAGGCAAGAATTGTGATATGTGTCACAGAGCATTTTTTTTTACAATGGCGCAGAATTAGCGCCATCTACATTAGCAATAATTACCAACCACAAACATCATGCTCATTTTCCGTGTCATAAGAGCGCACGGTATTGACGAGATCTTTGATCACTTCGGCCGCCACTTCTGGCACCAGTAATGTCATCGGCGTCTCTGTTTCGTAATCGACAGAAACGCCATTACTGTTATTGGTGACGGTTACGGTATACGTTGCTTTGCCCATAATTCATTTCCCGCTATGAATGACTTTCCGTTGTTTTGCACCTTCCATCAGGACTTCAGGAGCAACGAAGAAGTCGATGTTAAAATAAGTATCGTCAGTCATGGCTTCAATATTGTGCCACTTTTCCGGCGGGAACACTGCGAATTGACCTGCTTCGATGAGGATCACCTGATCAGGTTCTGCGCTGTGTTCATCGGCGTAGCCGAGATATTTGACCGCCCCATGCATAACGGACAGGCGTGGATAAACACCCGGACGCGTTCCTTTATCAAGATGACGTTCGAATATTCCGGCAGGCGCAGTTTGTTTATTCCAGAACGGTGTTGAGCGCGTATGAATGTAATTTTTTGGGATTTGCAGCATCCTTTTCCCTCCTTCGGTAAATGTGCTGAAAACCATTTATTCCAGCCGTTTCAGGGTACGCCTGATAATTTGCATTTTAAATACCATTTATTGGTTACTTTTTAGCGTCATCCAGGCGGTGAATATAGATGTATTTGAGGAGGGAAGCCCGCAGCATCGCGGGCTGAAAGCATCAGGACTGCAGCGTCGCCAGTCGTGCGGCAAAACCCACAAACATAAGACCAATCAGTGAGTTGCCCACTTTAGCCAGTTTCTTTTTGGTACGAATGTACTGCGTGACAAAAGCACCTGAAATAATCAGGAAGCTCAAATAACAGAAGCTTACCAGTTCCAGCGTTGTCGCCAGAATAAAGAATGAAATCCCCGTATGTGGCGCATTAACATCGATAAACTGTACGAAAAACGACACATAGAACAAAATGGCTTTTGGATTGGTCAGACTCAAAATTAACGCACGCTTGAAAATAGCGCCATATTGAGGTTCATCTGATTTGGCCTCGCTATTTTTACCCTTCAGAGTTGCGTAAAGAATTTTACTCCCCAGATAGAGCAAATAAAACGCGCCAAGATAACGTACAATATTGAATAATATCGGTGTGGTCTTAATTAAGGTTGCTACACCGGCCCACGCCAGAAACATCAATACTGCATCGCCAATAAATACACCACAGGCCGCAAGATAACCGCCTTTCACTCCACTACTAACGCTATTTTTAAGCACAAACAGGGTATTCGGCCCTGGCACCAGCACGATAAAAATGGCCCCAACCAGATAGGTCCAGTAATTCAGAACCCCATATTCTGCGAACACATTAACCTCTTTAATTCTCTTTGGATCATGCGCGATTAAAGGTGAATATGCTAACCAATCCGCAACGGCTTAGAAAGGAGAAAATCAGGTTGTAACCTGAGAATAGAGTAAAAAATTGCACTCATTCCAGTGAAAAATTCGGGTAATGATTTGCAAAATACTGGCGCAAAAACTCTACCGTAATCCGTACTTTTGCGGATGTCGCCAGCCTTGAGACATAAACAGCCCAGACATTTGCTGGCTGATAATATTCAGGTAAAACCTGTACCAGATGCCCACTGGCAATATTTTCACTAACGTCCCACCAGGAGCGCAACGCAATTCCCTGCCCATCGAGACACCACTGATGGACAATTTCACCATGATTAGACGACATCGGTCCGGTGACTTTAATGGCATGGTGACCTTCTTTATTGCGCAATTGCCAGACACCAAACGGATGATCGCGCTCTTTTATGACCAGGCAGGGTAACGCAGAAAGATCCGTTAAATGTTTCGGTGCACCATATCGCGCAATAAACCCCGGCGATGCGCAGAGAATACGGTAATTGGTCGCCAGTTTGCGGGCAATTAAGTTAGGTGCAATGTCGTCGCCAATACGAATATCCAGATCGACCCCTTCATTGACCAAATCGACCAACCGGTCTTCCACATCAAAACGTAACTCCAGTTGCGGATACGCTTTCGCAAGTGCTGACAGTGCCGGAGCTACCACCTGCCGTCCAAAACCAAAACTGCTGATAATACGCAGCATTCCCTGCGGCACCTGGCGCACGTCGGAAAGCTCATCCATCATCTGCCCGACATCCTGCAAAATCCGCTGCGCCCATTCATAAATCCGCTCGCCTTCCTCGGTAATGGTGACGCGACGGGTGGTGCGGTGTAATAGCACCACGTTCAAGGTTTGCTCCAGCAAGGCGATGCGCTTGCTGACGAAGGCCGGTGAAACGCCCAGTTCTTCCGCCACGGCAGCAAAACCGGCCCGGCGAGCCACCAGCATAAAGACGCGCAAATCGTTCAGCAGCGGTAAATTATTCATGATTCGTGTTTTATGTTTCACCAGTTGCGGGGATTAATTCCTGATCAGTCAATTATAGGATGGTGGAGTTGTCAATTTTGCTGATCAGGAAGTGAGAACCTAATGATGAAAACGATGCGTATTGCTGCGATCCCTGGAGACGGGATTGGCAAAGAAGTCCTTCCTGAAGGGATTCGTGTGTTACAAGCTGCTGCTGAACGCTGGGGCTTTGCCTTAAGTTTTGAGCAGATGGAGTGGGCAAGTTGCGAGTATTACAGCCATCACGGCAAAATGATGCCGGACGACTGGCATGAACAACTCAGCGGTTTCGACGCTATCTACTTTGGTGCCGTCGGCTGGCCGGACACCGTTCCGGATCATATTTCGTTATGGGGATCGCTGCTGAAATTTCGCCGCGAGTTTGATCAGTACGTTAACCTGCGCCCGGTACGCCTCTTTCCCGGCGTTCCCTGCCCACTGGCGGGTAAACAGCCTGGCGACATCGATTTTTACGTGGTGCGCGAAAATACGGAAGGCGAATACTCGTCTCTGGGCGGTCGACTGAATGAAGGAACGGAACATGAGGTTGTCATCCAGGAATCGGTATTTACCCGCCGTGGCGTCGATCGCATTTTGCAATATGCTTTTGAGCTGGCACAAAGCCGCCCGCGCAAAACCCTGACTTCTGCCACGAAATCTAACGGTTTAGCCATTAGTATGCCGTACTGGGATGAGCGAGTAGAAGCAATGGCAGAAAATTACCCGGAAATCCACTGGGACAAGCAGCATATTGATATTCTCTGCGCGCGCTTTGTGATGCAGCCGGAACGCTTTGATGTGGTGGTAGCGTCCAATTTATTTGGCGATATTCTTTCCGATCTTGGCCCGGCCTGCACCGGCACCATCGGCATTGCCCCATCCGCCAACCTGAATCCGGAACGCACTTTCCCGTCGCTCTTCGAGCCAGTCCACGGCTCTGCGCCGGATATCTACGGTAAAAATATTGCCAACCCTATCGCGACGATTTGGGCCGGGGCAATGATGCTGGATTTCCTTGGCAATGGCGATGAGCGTTTCCAGCAAGCGCACAACGGCATTCTGGCAGCGATTGAAGAAGTGATTGCTCACGGGCCGAAAACACCCGATATGAAAGGTAATGCCACCACGCCACAGGTTGCCGACGCGATTTGCAAAATTATTTTGCGTTAAGGTCAAACCAGTTTATTTGAACCGCGTCACTGACGCGGTTTTTTTATTCGTTCTTTACAGTAAATAACCTGCGTCATTTCACCTTTTATTGTTTCCGTTTCGTGTTTTATGGCTTTCCGTATTCTTAATTGTTTAATTTATGTAACATGCAAATAATCAATTTGTTAAACACAACAAAAGTTCATTACCCTGCAAATAATTACAACTGGCAAAAGCCAGCGACGGGCTTTTATGCCCAGGAGATGACTCATGATGAGCAATGTTAAGAAAAAAGATTTGCCGCTGATTAGCATCAGCCTGGTGGCCATTCTTTTCATCGCAGCCACATTAAGCCTTTTTCCGCAACAGTCGGCCGACGCGGCCAACGCAATATACAGTTTAGTTACCCGCACGCTGGGTTCCGCCGTACAGGTATTAGTTTTGCTGGCAATGGGGCTGGTAATTTATTTAGCCACCAGCAAATACGGCAATATTCGTCTTGGCGAAGGTAAACCGGAATACAGTACGCTCTCCTGGCTGTTTATGTTTATTTGCGCCGGATTAGGTTCCTCCACGCTTTATTGGGGCGTAGCGGAGTGGGCCTATTATTATCAAACGCCGGGTTTAAATATCGTGCCGCGTTCACAGCAGGCACTGGAATTTAGCGTTCCCTACTCCTTTTTCCATTGGGGCATCAGCGCCTGGGCAACTTATACGCTGGCCTCATTAATCATGGCTTACCACTTTCATGTGCGGAAAAATAAAGGGCTGAGTCTTTCCGGCATTATTGCTGCTATTACCGGCGTTCGCCCGCAAGGCCCATGGGGAAAACTGGTGGACTTAATGTTCCTGATCGCCACTGTCGGCGCACTGACCATTTCCCTTGTTGTCACCGCAGCAACCTTTACCCGTGGGTTTTCCGCGCTGACCGGTTTACCCGATAACTTCACCGTGCAGGCATTTGTGATCCTGCTTTCCGGCGGCATTTTTTGCCTAAGCTCGTGGATAGGTATCAACAACGGTTTACAACGTCTGAGCAAAATGGTCGGCTGGGGCGCGTTCCTGCTGCCATTGCTGGTTTTGATTGTCGGTCCAACCGAGTTTATTACCAACAGCATCATCAATGCCATCGGACTGACCACACAAAACTTCTTACAGATGAGCTTATTTACCGATCCGCTTGGCGATGGTTCATTTACCCGCAACTGGACCGTTTTCTATTGGCTGTGGTGGATCTCTTACACCCCCGGCGTGGCAATGTTTGTCACCCGCGTATCACGTGGTCGTAAGATCAAAGAAGTTATCTGGGGGCTGATCCTCGGTAGCACCGTCGGCTGCTGGTTCTTCTTCGGCGTGATGGAAAGCTTCGCCATTCATCAGTTTATCAAAGGGATAATCAACGTTCCGCAGGTGCTGGAAACGTTGGGCGGTGAAACGGCTGTTCAACAAGTTCTGATGTCGTTGCCAGCCGGTAAATTGTTCCTTGCCGCTTATCTGGGCGTGATGATTATTTTCCTCGCCTCGCATATGGATGCGGTGGCCTACACCATGGCGGCGACCAGCACGCGAAATCTTCAGGAAGGTGATGATCCAGACCGAGGGCTGCGTCTTTTCTGGTGCGTGGTAATCACCCTGATCCCGCTTTCAATTCTGTTCACCGGCGCGTCGCTGGAAACCATGAAAACTACCGTCGTACTTACAGCCCTTCCCTTTCTCGCCATTTTACTGGTGAAAGTGGGCGGATTTATTCGCTGGCTGAAACAGGATTACGCCGATATTCCGGCTCATCAAATTGAACATTATCTCCCGCAGACACCGGTTGAAGCCCCGGAAAAAACGCCAGTGCTCCCTGCAGGAACCGTATTCAAAGGCGACAACTGAGCGCCATCATCCTAACGATAAAGGTATCCCTATGAGCAATCTGAGCCCTGACTTTGTACTACCCGGAAATTTTTGCGCTAACCCACAGGAAGCGTGGACCATTCCTGCCCGCTTTTATACTGATCAGAACGCCTTTGAACACGAAAAAGAGAACGTCTTCGCCAAAAGCTGGATTTGCGTCGCTCACAGTAGCGAGCTGGCGAATGCCAATGATTACGTAACGCGTGAGATCATTGGCGAAAGCATCGTGCTGGTACGCGGTCGTGATAAGGTTTTGCGCGCGTTCTATAACGTTTGCCCGCACCGTGGTCATCAGTTATTGAGCGGTGAAGGGAAAGCGAAAAATGTAATTACCTGCCCATATCACGCCTGGGCATTCAAACTCGATGGCAACCTGGCTCATGCGCGTAACTGTGAAAACGTCGCCAATTTCGATAGTGACAAAGCGCAACTGGTTCCGGTGCGTCTGGAAGAATATGCCGGATTCGTCTTCATCAATATGGATCCCAACGCCACCAGCGTAGAAGATCAGTTACCAGGCCTGGCGGCAAAAGTGCTGGAAGCCTGCCCGGAAGTCCACGATCTGAAACTGGCGGCCCGCTTTACCACCCGCACGCCTGCCAACTGGAAGAACATTGTCGATAACTATCTCGAGTGCTATCACTGTGGTCCGGCGCATCCAGGTTTCTCCGACTCCGTTCAGGTTGATCGTTACTGGCACACCATGCACGGTAACTGGACGCTGCAATACGGTTTCGCCAAACCGTCAGAACAGTCTTTCAAATTCGAAGAGGGCACGGATGCGGCATTCCACGGTTTCTGGTTGTGGCCGTGCACGATGCTTAACGTCACGCCGATCAAAGGGATGATGACGGTCATTTATGAATTCCCGGTGGATTCTGAAACTACCCTGCAAAACTACGATATTTACTTCACCAATGAAGAGTTAACCAACGAGCAAAAATCGCTGATTGAGTGGTATCGCGATGTGTTCCGTCCGGAAGATTTACGTCTGGTTGAAAGCGTACAGAAAGGGCTGAAATCGCGTGGCTATCGTGGTCAGGGGCGCATCATGGCCGACAGTAGCGGTAGCGGAATTTCCGAACATGGTATCGCCCATTTCCATAATCTGCTGGCGCAGGTGTTTAAGGACTAATGACATCGGCGGCGGTATTTTCCGCCGCTGGGCTGATTTTTGATGGAGTACAGCAATGTCAGACTATCAAATGTTTGAAGTACAGGTGAGCCAGATTGAACCGCTTACCGAACAGGTGAAACGCTTCACGCTGGTGGCAACCGATGGCAAACCATTACCTGCGTTTACCGGAGGAAGTCACGTCATTGTGCAGATGAGTGATGGTGATAACCAGTACAGCAATGCGTATTCACTACTGAGTTCGCCGCTCGATACAACTCATTATCAGATTGCCGTTCGGCTGGAGGAAAACTCGCGCGGCGGTTCCCGCTTTTTGCATCAGCAGGTGAAAGCAGGCGATCGGTTGACCATTTCGACGCCTAATAATCTGTTTGCGCTAATTCCCTCGGCCAGAAAGCATCTGTTTATCGCGGGCGGTATTGGTATCACCCCTTTCCTGTCGCACATGGCAGAGTTGCAGCACAGCGACGTCGACTGGCAGCTACATTACTGCTCGCGAAATCCAGAAAGTTGCGCATTTCGTGATGAATTAAACCAACATCCGCAGACTGATAAGATTCATTTTCATCACTCATCGATCGGAACGCGACTCGAATTAGTGCGATTATTGGCGGGTGTCGCCCCTGGCACACACATTTATACCTGTGGCCCCGAAGCTCTGAATGATGCGGTAAGAAGTGAAGCAGCGCGTCTGGGCATCTCCGCCGATACGCTGCACTTTGAGCAATTTGCTATCGAAGACAAAACCGGCGATGCCTTTACCCTGGTGCTTGCCCGTTCCGGAAAAGAGTTTGTAGTACCAGAAGAGATGACCATTTTGCAGGTCATTGAAAATAACAAAGCGGCAAAAGTGGAATGTTTATGTCGTGAAGGGGTATGCGGAACCTGTGAAACAGCAATTCTGGAAGGTGAAGCCGATCATCGGGACCAGTATTTTAGCGATGAAGAGCGCGCCAGCCAGCAGAGTATGTTGATCTGTTGTTCGCGCGCGAAGGGTAAACGACTGGTGTTGGATCTGTAGTTTATCCGAAGCCGGATGCGGCGCTGGTTGCGCCTTGTCCGGCTTACGAACGTTTTACTGCGGATATTCCTGCAATAAATTATGTAATGCTTCCGCCATCAACTCACCACGCCAGCCGGAAATCAGCTCAGGCAAATTGTTCTGCGGTTTTAATTTCCAGTGCCAGTTCAGCAGTTGGTTGATTTGCCGACGCGATGCCAGCAATTCGACGCTGATCTTGTGCGTTTCGCTCACGTCAGTAATCAGCGACTTAATCGCTTTAAACGCTTTGCGATAACCGGGCATATCCATCAGGTTAAGCATTGGCTGCGGTAAGGCCTCTTCCGGCAATGCCTGCGCTTTCTCTACCAGCGCCAGCAGCGTTTTACCGTGGAAGCGAATTTCACTACCGGATAAGCCCAGACTGTCCAGCTCGCCCAGACTCCCTGGCATATAACGCGCTACCGACCACAAGTGTTCTTCACGCACGACAAAGTTCACCGCCAGATCGCGCTCCCGCGCCTTGCGCAATCGCCAGTCGGCTAACAGTTGCAAACAAGCCAACTGGCGCGTCCGTAATTGCCAGGCATTGGTGATATCACGCCAGGCATCTTCCGGCGCAACGACCTCCTGGCGACGTGTTTGCATCAGGCGACATTCATCCAGCGCCGCAGGTAGCCAGCCAGAGGCCTCCGTTTCTACCATCAGCTTTGCGGTGATCGGTAACAGATACCAGACATCCGCCGCCGCATATTCGCACTGACGTTCGGTTAGCGGTCTGGCCAACCAGTCGGTGCGCGATTCACTCTTGTCCAGCGTAACGCCGGAATACTCTTCTACCATAGAGGCAAAACCCCATGACATCGGGCGTCCGCAGAATGCGGCGAGGATTTGCGTGTCAATCAGGGGTTGAGGTAATTCGCCAAAGACATTGAGGAATACTTCCAGATCTTCACTGCCTGCATGGAGAAATTTTGTGATGGACGGATCGCGCAGGATCGCTTTCAGCGGTGACCAGTCGGTGATCCCGAGTGGATCGATTAGCGCCAGATGCTCGCCATCGAAAAGTTGAATCAACCCCAGCTGCGGGTAATAGGTGCGCGTACGTACAAATTCAGTATCCAGGGCTATCGCCGGAAAGGCACGGACGGCTTCACACAAAGAAGCCAGCGCATCGTCCGTGGTAATCATTTGGTAATTCAAATTGTATTCTCTTTAGTGGGCGTCAAAAAAAACGCCGGATTAACCGGCGTCTGACGACTGACTTAACGCTCAGGCTTTATTGTCCACTTTGCCGCGCGCTTCGTCACGTAATTCTCGTCGCAAAATTTTTCCGACATTAGATTTCGGTAACTCATCACGAAATTCCACCAGCTTCGGTACTTTGTAGCCCGTGAGCTGACGGCGGCAAAAGGTCACCAGTGACTCTTCAGTGAGCGACGCGTCTTTTTTCACCACAAAGATTTTCACCGCTTCACCACTGGAGCCAGAAGGTACGCCAACAGCCGCCACTTCCTGTACGCCAGGGTGCTGCATGACCACATCTTCAATCTCGTTGGGATAGACGTTAAAACCGGAAACCAGAATCATGTCTTTTTTACGATCGACAATGCGCAGGAATCCTTCTTCATCCATTACCGCAATATCGCCAGTGTGTAACCAACCGTTTTTGATGATTTCATCGGTGGCATCCGGACGCTGCCAGTAGCCCAACATCACCTGAGGACCTCTGACACAAAGTTCGCCCGGTTGCCCCGGTGGTACTTCGTTATCGTCATCATCCACCAGTTTGGCCTCAGTCGATGGCACCGGTAATCCAATGCTACCGCTGTGATAATCAATATCATACGGGTTAACGCTCACCAGTGGCGCACACTCGGTTAAGCCATAACCTTCCAGCAGATATTGTCCGGTCAGTTTTACCCAGCGTTCTGCCACCACTTGCTGAACGGGCATCCCACCGCCTGCGGAAAGGTGCAGACTGGAGAAATCCAGCTGCTGGAACTCTTTATTGTTCAGCAACGCATTGAACAAGGTGTTTACGCCGGTGATAGCGGTAAACGGATATTTCGCCAGCTCTTTCACCAGCCCCGGAATATCACGTGGGTTAGTGATAAGCAGGTTCTGCCCGCCGAGTTCGATAAACAGCAGGCAGTTAATGGTCAGTGCAAAAATGTGATAGAGCGGCAGTGCCGTTACTACCAGTTCTTTACCTGGATGCAGCAACGGCCCATAGGTGGCGTTGACCTGTTCCAGGTTCGCCAGCATATTGCGGTGAGTCAGCATCGCGCCTTTCGCCACACCTGTGGTGCCGCCGGTGTATTGCAGGAAAGCTAAATCTTCCGGCACCAGTTCGGGTTTGACGTACTGCATCCGGTAGCCGTTGTGCAGGGCGCTACGAAATGAAATGGCATCTGGCAGATGGTATTTCGGCACCAGACGCTTGATGTATTTAACAACGAAATTGACTACCGTGCCTTTTGCCGTAGATAGCTGATCGCCCATACGGGTCAGAATAACGTGCTGGACGGCGGTTTTATCGACCACTTTTTCCAGGGTATGGGCAAAGTTAGACACAATGACAATCGCCGATGCGCCGCTATCGTTAAGCTGATGCTCAAGTTCGCGTGGGGTATACAACGGGTTAACGTTTACGACGATCATCCCGGCACGCAAAATACCAAACAGCGCCACCGGATATTGCAATAAGTTAGGCATCATCAGCGCAACGCGATCGCCCTTCTTCAGCCCCAGCCCTTGTTGCAAATAAGCGGCAAACGCGCGACTGCGTTCTTCCAATTTGCGGAAGGTCATCACCTCCCCCATATTCACAAACGCTGGCTTGTCGGCGTAGCGCGCGACCGACTGCTCAAACATATCCACCAGAGATTGATAACGGTCAGGGTTGATCTCCGTCGGAACATCGGCGGGATAACGGTTAAGCCAAACCTTCTTCAATTCTTCACCTCTAAAATGCGTGTTCGTCGTCATCGCAACCCCAAGTGATATACATGCCGTTAACATAATATTAACTCATCATACCAGCTTGATAATTACCCAACGAAAAGGTTGCGAGGCGCGTCACTATTTATTTTTATCGTTACTGTAAGAATGCAGAAACAGCGGACCAGCCGCTGTTTCTTTTTCTTTAAAAACAAGCAATTATTCAGTTACAACTGTTTGTACTCTCGCGGGGCCAGGATTATACCAGCCCCATCCGCCGTAGCCATAGGGCCAGCCACGACCGCCATAAAACCACGGATCAATCGGCTGAGGCGGCATAATCACCTGCTGGGTTAAATGCCAACGTTTATAACCCGTTACCTGCATCACCATAAATTTATAGGGCGTGTTGCCGATTTTGCCGTCAACCGTACCGGTGATTGGCCCAACAACTGTGACCAGTTGTCCACGGAAATCCACTGGGTCCAGAAAACCGTTCACATCTGCATAAATGCGACCGCGAGAAGGTTCTCCCAGCGTCGGCCTGGCTCCGCTGTCCAGCGGTACGGTAGCAATTTCCAGGCGGGTTTTCCCTTGCTGGTTTTGTACCGCGACCACTTTGCCACCAAAACGCGCCTCCTGACCAACGTACAGCTGCGGCGCACTCATCACCCGAACTAAATCTTGTTGCGGCGTGGGACTGCTGCCTTTAATGGCGTCCGGCACAGTGACACAACCGCTCAGCATTAGCGCAAACGTACCTGCCAGTATGCCTTTGATAACATTCTTTTGAACCGCCATGATGCGACTCCTTTTTTTCTCAGGGCATACTCTTAAGATTCATTCTTTGCCCGGAAGTTTCTTCCAGGCGACGTTGTTACGTAAATAAACCGGCTCGGCATGTTCCACCGCTACCGTTTTACCCTCGGTAAACATCTGGCAGGCAATCGGCAGCATATCTTCTGCGGCGGGCAGTAACACTTCGCCATCGCGCAAAACCAGCCCGCTATCTTTACCGAGATCCGGCCAGGCTTGCCAGCCCGTTCCCACCGTCACCCATTCTCCGGAAAGCTGCTGCATCCGCTCATGAACGAGTTCTGGTTTGAGTACGGCTTCGGTTTCTTCACCGTGCCAGACACCGTTTTCATCACGCTGATATTCGGCCCAGTAAACTTCGCCCATTCGCGCGTCAATGGCTGCCAGCACGCGGGTTGCGCCGTTTTTGCGCCACGCCCCTTGCGCCATCGTCATTAGCGTGGAGACGCCAATCATCGGCAGCTCCGCGCCAAGCGCCAGCCCTTGCGCAATGCCAATACCGATGCGCACGCCGGTAAAGCTACCAGGGCCACGTCCGTAAGCCAGAGCGTTTATGTCAGTCAGGGAAGTTCCGCTGGTGGTCAGGATATCCTGCACCATCGGTAAGATTCGTTGAGTATGTTCACGAGGGCAAAGCTCAAAATGAGCGTTGACAGTACCGTCGTTCCACAGGGCGACAGAGCAGGCCTCTGTCGCGGTATCGATAGCCAGAATTCGCATGGGTCTTCGTGCTTAGATCAATAAAAAGGCGCGCATCATACCATACTCAATAACAAATTACCTGGAGGATGGTATCGCAAGGAAACGAACCGCACGGGCAATGTCACGGGTACGCGGTGCGGGCGGGAGGCTGGCGAGGAACGTCGCACCGTAAGGGCGCATCACCAGCCGATTGTCACAAATCACCAGCACACCGCGATCGTCGGCGTCGCGAATCAGTCGCCCTACGCCCTGTTTAAGAGTAATCACCGCATCCGGTAGCTGCACTTCATCGAACGGGTCTCCGCCACGCAAACGGCAATCTTCCATGCGCGCTTTTAACAGCGGGTCATCTGGCGAGGTAAACGGCAACTTGTCGATAATCACCAGCGACAGCGTATCGCCGCGCACGTCCACCCCTTCCCAGAAACTGCTGGTCGCCACAAGAAGCGCGTTACCGGCGCTGACAAATTGCTGCAACAGTTGTCCTTTGCTGGTTTCCCCCTGCAACAAAACGGGAAGCGTCATGGTAGCGCGGAACTGCTCGGCCAGATCGCGCATCATGGCGTGCGAGGTACAAAGCATAAAGCAACGACCGTTGTTAGCTTCGATGATCGGTCGCAGCATTGCCGCCAGTTGCCGTGCACAACCCGGTTGATTGGTTTGCGGCAGGTTGCGCGGCACACAGAGTAACGCCTGGCGGCTGTAATCAAACGGGCTTGGCAATAGCAACGACTCCGCCTGTTCTATCCCAAGCCGCGAGGTGAAATGATGCAGATCGTCGTTCACCGACAATGTTGCCGAGGTAAAGATCCAGCTACCGGGCTTTTGCGCCATTAACTCTTTGAATTTATCCGCCACGCTTAACGGCGTCAGTGCCAGAGTAAAATGGCGCGATGTGCATTCGTACCAGTAGCTGTAGCCCGGCTGATTGATCTCTTTTAGCCGTTTCAGTCGAGTGCGATATAACGTGGCGCGCTCAAATGCCGCATCCAGCAAGGCGGAACGCCCCAGTGACAGTTTCGCCACGTCGTAACAAAGTTCCAGGGTGTCATCGAGCAGTAAAAATGCCCGCTGAATTTGCGGATTAGCTAACAGCTCACGCAGGTTACCGCGATAACCTGGCTCGCCTAATTGCAGACGAAAATCCTGCGCACTCTGGGCAAGACGGTCGGCGCATTTTTGTAACTGCTGAGTGTCTTTTAATTCGGTGCGATAGGCGATGGTGATGTCTTTTGCCAGATCGAGCAATTGTCGACTGGAGAGTGATTGCCCAAAATACTGGCTGGCAATGTCCGGCAACTGGTGGGCTTCGTCGAAGATCATGACGTCTGCTTCCGGGATCAGTTCGCCAAAACCACTCTCTTTCACCACCATATCCGCCAGAAAAAGATGATGGTTTACCACCACCACATCGGCATCCATCGCTTTTTTGCGTGCTTTGACCACAAAGCAATCTTTATACATCGGGCAGTCACTGCCGAGGCAGTTGTCGTTGGTGCTGGTGACCAACGGCCATGCCTGCGAATCTTCCGCGACACTGACGCAGGTGCTGATATCGCCATCGACTGTTTGATTGGACCAGGAGCGCAGCAGGATCACATCGCTTAAAATTTGTACCGGCAGATCGCCGCCCGCCAGCGCCTGCTGTTCGAGACGCTCGAGGCAGAGGTAGTTTGAGCGCCCTTTCAGCAGCGCCACGTTGCCCGTATATTTCAATGCCTTTGAGACTGTTGGCAAATCGCGGCTGTAGAGCTGATCCTGCAACGCTTTTGAGCCAGTCGAGATAATGACTTTCTTTTTCGCCCGCAGCGCAGGAGCCAGGTAAGCGTAGGTTTTGCCCGTACCGGTTCCTGCTTCCACCACCAGCGGCTGGCCTTTTTCTATCGCCTGGGTGACGGCTACCGCCATCTGTCGCTGTGGTTCACGCGGCTTAAAGCCAGGTATCGCTTTCGCCAGTTGACCGTCTGGTGCAAAATCGTCCGTCACACTACCCCCTGTTGATTTGAACAGGGATTATGTCAGGCCAGGTTGCTTTTCGCCAGCTGAAGTGGTGACGGCGACCTTACATTGTGGCAGTCTTTGCAGCACAAAAATGGAATGATGATGAGGACAAAATGATGACTATCGTTCGTATTGACGCCGAAGCCCGCTGGTCTGATGTGGTGATCCACAACAACACGCTCTACTACACCGGTGTACCGGAAAACCTTGACGCCGATGCGTTTGAGCAGACCGCGAATACGCTGGCGCAAATTGACGCGGTACTGGAAAAACAGGGCAGCAATAAGTCGAGTATTCTGGATGCCACGATTTTCCTGGCCGATAAAAACGACTTCGCTGCAATGAATAAAGCCTGGGACGCCTGGGTTGTCGCGGGTCACGCGCCGGTGCGCTGCACGGTGCAAGCGGGATTGATGAACCCGAAGTATAAAGTTGAAATTAAAATTATTGCGGCGGTTTAATTCCGGAAGATAATTATATCAAGGCAAAAATCACACGATAATTTATCGAAAAACTGGTCGATCATGAACAAATCGGCCAGTGCTTAAGGTCTTACTTTAAATGGGTAGTACCCTGGCTGATAATTTATTTTTATGATTACTGCTGTATTTATACAAAAATGATATTAATCGCAAAAATCAAACCATTATGTTAATCACTTGATTAACTTACGCTGCTTTTCTTTCTTGCCCTTCCTTGCCTGAACAACTTGGCTGCGGTACTACGATTTGCTGTTAATTTTCGGCACATCACTAGATAACCCGCCATGACCTGCTACCTTTAAAATACCTGAATGTCAACAGGTTAACTAATGAGATATCGTTATAATCCTTTTGATATTAGGCGCAATTTAATGTCATATATAGCCTTATCGATCACGTGGTTAATTTAAGGACAAGAATATGCCTGCTGTAATAGATAAAGCCCTGGATTTTATTGGTGCCATGGATATATCAACACCAACCCCCAGCTCTATGAATGAAAGTACGGCGAAGGGAATATTTAAATATTTGAAAGAACTGGGAGTACCCGCGAGTACCGCCGATATTACTGCGCGAGCCGAACAGGAAGGCTGGAATCCTGGATTCACGGAAAAAATGGTGGGATGGGCAAAAAAATGGAATCTGGCGAACGCGTGGTGATTAAAAATCCAGAATACTTCTCGTCCTATATGCAGGAAGAGCTTAAAGCACTGGTATAAGTTAAATCTCTACCAGCCCAAATGAGCCAGGACGCTTTTTTATCACATAAAAGCGTCCTTTTTTTCTAACCATCAAAAACACTACTTAATTCATTCAACCAGTACAGCCCCTCAATTTTCTGGTTCAAACGCTACGGGCCAAAGGGTTCGCTTGTCATAATGCGCCCTGTTGAAACTAACATTGTATTACTCGTCTTCATCCTCAAAACGCGCCACAATCCGCTCGCCGGAATGGTTGGCGCGTAACTCTTCAGCTACCAGTGCGATTGCCTGACCGCTGCTCATCCCCTGTGCCATCAGTTCCTGAATACGCTCAACGGCTTTTTGCTGCTGTTCATGGGTGAGTGAAGGTAAACCTGCAAACATTGTTAACTCCTGCTAAATTGTTGGCGCTAATTATTTCATGCTACCCGGCACATAGCCAGTAGAGTCAGGACTGATGAAGACGTTATCTCCCGCTGTGATTACTTTACCCTGGCGTCAGGACGCCGCTGAATTTTATTTTTCCCGCTTAAGCCACCTGCCATGGGCGATGCTTTTGCACTCTGGCTATGCCGAGCATCCGTATAGCCGCTTTGATATTGTGGTGGCAGACCCGATTTGCACCTTAACAACTTACGGCAGTGAAACTGTTTTGTGTAAAGGCGAAACCCGCACAACAACCGCTGACGATCCGTTAACAGTACTCCAGCAGGCGCTGGAGCGTGCAAACATTCACCCGTCGCATAACGATGATTTGCCATTTCAGGGTGGCGCGCTGGGTTTATTTGGTTACGATCTGGGTCGCCGTTTTGAGTCACTGCCAGAAGTGGCGCAGAGAGATATCGACCTGCCTGATATGGCGGTAGGTATTTACGACTGGGCACTGATTGTCGACCACCAGCGCCAGACTGTTTCTTTGCTGAGTCATGATGATGTCAATGCCCGTCTGGCCTGGCTGGAAAACCAGCAAATCACACCGCAGGGTGATTTTGCGCTAACCTCAGCCTGGCAATCTAATATGAGCCGCGAACAGTATGGCGAAAAATTTCGTCAGGTGCAGGAATATTTGCACAGTGGCGACTGTTACCAGGTGAATCTCGCCCAGCGTTTTCAGGCTACCTATTGCGGTGATGAATGGCAGGCATTCGTTCAGCTTAATCAGGCCAATCACGCGCCGTTTAGTGCATTCCTGCGTCTGGAACAAGGCACAATTTTAAGCCTCTCGCCAGAGCGTTTTATTCTTTGTGATGACGGTGAGATCCAGACCCGTCCAATTAAAGGCACACTGCCACGTCTGCCCGCTCCTCTGGAAGATAGCAAACAGGCAGAAAAACTGGCGAACTCGCCAAAAGATCGCGCTGAAAACCTGATGATTGTTGATTTAATGCGTAATGATATTGGTCGCGTTGCGGTGCCTGGTTCAGTAAAAGTGCCGGAACTGTTTGTGGTGGAACCTTTTCCCGCTGTGCACCACCTGGTGAGCACCATTACAGCTCAACTACCCGAACAACTTCATGCCAGCGATCTGCTGCGCGCGGCTTTTCCTGGTGGCTCAATCACCGGGGCACCGAAAGTTCGGGCAATGGAAATTATCGATGAACTGGAACCGCAGCGACGCAACGCCTGGTGCGGAAGCATTGGCTATTTGAGCTTCTGTGGCAATATGGATACCAGCATCACTATCCGCACGCTGACTGCCATTAACGGTCAAATTTACTGTTCTGCGGGCGGCGGTATTGTCGCCGATAGTCAGGAAGAAGCGGAATATCAGGAAACTTTTGATAAAGTTAATAGGATATTACGCCAACTGGAGAAGTAAGACGTGGACTACCGTAGCCTGACGCTTGATGATTTTTTATCGCGCTTTCAACTTTTACGCCCGCAAATAAACCGGGAAACCTTAAATCATCGTCAGGCTGCCGTGTTAATCCCTATCGTTCGCCGATCGCAGCCGGGGTTATTGCTCACTCAACGTTCTATTCATCTGCGCAAACACGCCGGACAGGTGGCGTTTCCTGGTGGTGCAGTAGATGACACTGATGCGTCAGTTATTGCCGCTGCGTTGCGCGAAGCCGAAGAAGAGGTTGCTATCCCCCCTTCCGCCGTCGAAGTTATCGGCGTGCTACCGCCCGTCGATAGCGTAACTGGCTACCAGGTAACGCCAGTGGTCGGCATTATCCCGCCTGATTTACCTTATCGTGCCAGTGAAGATGAAGTTTCCACAGTGTTTGAAATGCCGCTCGCCCAGGCATTACATCTGGGTCGTTATCACCCGTTAGATATCTACCGCCGTGGTGATTCACATCGGGTATGGCTTTCCTGGTACGAACAGTATTTTGTATGGGGAATGACCGCAGGCATAATTCGTGAGCTGGCGCTGCAAATTGGTGTGAAATCCTGACTATACTTATCTTTACATCTACAAAACACTACTTGAGACAATCATCGCAATATTAGTTAAATCGCGGTTTTTGATTAGTTTAATTCATGTGAATAGTTAAGCCTGTCGCCGCGTTCCCTCTTACACTATGCGTTGTTATTAGTTCGTTACTGGAAGTCCAGTCACCTTGTCAGGAGTATTATCGTGATTAGTCTATTCGACATGTTTAAGGTGGGGATTGGTCCCTCATCTTCCCATACCGTAGGGCCTATGAAGGCAGGTAAACAGTTCGTCGATGATCTGGTCGAAAAAGGCTTACTGGATAGCGTTACCCGCGTTGCCGTGGACGTTTATGGTTCACTGTCGCTGACGGGTAAAGGCCACCATACCGATATCGCCATTATTATGGGTCTTGCAGGTAACGAACCTGCCACCGTGGATATCGACAGTATTCCCGGTTTTATTCGCGACGTAGAAGAGCGCGAACGCCTGCTGCTGGCGCAGGGACGGCATGAAGTGGATTTTCCGCGTGACAACGGTATGCGTTTTCATAACGGCAACCTGCCGTTGCATGAAAACGGTATGCAAATCCATGCTTATAACGGTGATGAAGTCGTCTACAGCAAAACTTATTATTCCATCGGCGGCGGCTTTATCGTCGATGAAGAACATTTTGGTCAGGATGCCGCAAACGACGTGAGCGTGCCGTATCCGTTCAAATCCGCCACTGAGCTGCTGACGTACTGTAATGAAACTGGCTATTCCCTTTCCGGTCTGGCAATGCAAAACGAACTGGCGCTGCACAGCAAAAAAGAGATCGATGAATATTTTGCTCATGTCTGGCAAACCATGCAGGCATGTATCGATCGCGGAATGAATACCGAAGGCGTATTGCCTGGCCCGCTGCGTGTTCCACGCCGTGCGTCTGCCCTGCGCCGGATGCTGGTTTCCAGCGATAAACTGTCTAACGATCCGATGAATGTCATCGACTGGGTAAATATGTTTGCGCTGGCGGTAAACGAAGAAAACGCCGCCGGTGGTCGCGTGGTAACTGCACCAACCAACGGAGCCTGCGGCATCGTTCCGGCAGTGCTGGCTTACTATGACCACTTTATTGAATCGGTCAGCCCGGACATCTATACCCGTTACTTTATGGCGGCCGGGGCAATTGGCGCATTATATAAAATGAATGCCTCTATTTCCGGTGCTGAAGTGGGTTGTCAGGGCGAAGTGGGTGTTGCCTGTTCAATGGCTGCTGCGGGTCTTGCAGAACTGTTGGGCGGTAGCCCGGAACAGGTTTGTGTGGCGGCGGAAATTGGCATGGAACACAACCTTGGTCTAACTTGTGACCCGGTTGCAGGTCAGGTTCAGGTGCCGTGCATTGAACGTAACGCCATTGCCTCTGTGAAAGCGATCAATGCCGCACGCATGGCCTTACGCCGCACCAGTGCACCGCGCGTCTCGCTGGATAAGGTCATCGAGACAATGTACGAAACAGGTAAGGACATGAACGCCAAATACCGTGAAACCTCTCGCGGCGGTCTGGCAATTAAAGTCCAGTGTGACTAATACTTTTCTTTCGCCCATCTGCAACGGATGGGCGAATTTCTCTCGCTTTCTCGTCTGCTGTAAATTTCCCCACTACACTTCCACTGTTGCGTCAGGCGTTTGTTGCCATGCGCTTACAGGGCGGCCCGCATGCAAAAAGCACAACGGATCATTAAAACCTATCGCCGTAATCGAATGATTGTTTGTACAATTTGCGCACTTTTTACGCTTGTAGCGACACTAAGCGTGCGGTTTATTTCACAGCGTAACTTAAATCAACAGCGGGTGATCCTCTTCGCCAATCACGCTGTTGAAGAGCTGGATAAAGTCTTGCAGCCCCTTCAGGAAGGACGCGAGCTTTTACTTCCGTTGATTGGCCTCCCCTGCTCAGTCGCTCATTTGCCTCTACGCAAGCAGGCCGCAAAACTGCAAACCGTGCGTTCTATTGGTCTGGTTCAAAACGGTACGCTCTATTGCTCCAGTATTTTTGGCTATCGAAATGTCCCTGTTTATGATATTCAAGCCGATTTGCCTGCCCCACGGCCTCTTCTGCGTCTTTCCACCGATCGCGTGTTGATTAAAGGTAGCCCAGTGCTGATCCAGTGGTATCCCTTGTCATCACATAGCGGTGATGGCGTTCTGGAGATGATCAACATTGGGTTATTGACGACGATGTTACTGGAGCCGCAGTTGCCGCAAATTAGAAACGCCAGCCTGACGGTGGCCGATCGCCATTTACTCTATGATGACGGTCTGGTTGATTCTTTACCTCCGCTTAATGGCAATGAACGTTACCAGGTTTCATCGCAAAATTTTCCTTTTACCATTAGCGTCAGCGGACCTGGTGCGACGCAACTGGCGTTGCATCATCTTCCCAGTCAGCTCCCGCTGGCTGTACTGTTGAGTTTACTGGTGGGTTATGTTGCATGGCTTGCAACCGCACACAGAATGAGTTTTTCGCGCGAAATTAATCTTGGCCTTGCGCAACATGAGTTCGAGCTATTCTGTCAACCTTTACTAAACGCACGTAGTCAGCAATGTATTGGCGTAGAGATATTGCTGCGCTGGAATAACCCACGTCAGGGTTGGATCTCGCCGGATGTGTTTATCCCTATTGCGGAAGAACATCACCTGATAGTGCCGCTTACCCGTTATGTGATGATGGAAACCATCCGTCAAATCCACGTTTTTCCAATAAGCAACCAGTTTCACATTGGGATTAACGTCGCCCCCAGCCATTTTCGCCGTGGCGTGCTGTTGAAAGATCTTAATCAGTACTGGTTCAGTGCTCACCCGATTCAGCAACTCATCCTTGAAATAACCGAGCGCGATGCCTTACTGGATGTTGATTATCGGATTGCCCGCGAACTGCATCGTAAAAACGTCAAACTGGCGATTGATGATTTCGGCACCGGCAACAGTTCGTTTTCCTGGCTGGAAACGTTACGCCCTGACGTCCTGAAAATTGATAAGTCATTCACCGCTGCAATTGGTTCAGACGCGGTTAACTCGACGATAACCGATATCATCATTGCGTTGGGGCAAAGACTGAATATTGAACTGGTGGCGGAGGGCGTAGAAACGCAAGAACAGGCAAAATATTTACGCCGTCATGGGGTGCATATTTTACAAGGATATTTGTACGCGCAACCAATGCCGCTGCGTGATTTCCCAAAATGGCTGGCGGGCAGCCAACCGCCGCCCGCCCGGCATAATGGGCATATCACGCCCGTTATGCCATTTCGTTAATGATTATTCGTCTTCGTCGTGCGCCAGTTGCTCTTTAACAATACGAACCAGGTCAACACGATAATCGTTAGCTTCAACAATGGTAATATGCAACGGCCCTACGTTAATCACATCGCCCGCACGCGGGATGTGACCATTTGCAGAAATCACCAGACCTGCGACCGTCGCGATATCATCGTCATCAGCAAGGTGCTCAACATCAAGCGCCTGCTGTAAGGCGTGGAGGTCTGTACCACCTTTTACCAGCCAGCCGTCGCCGTCGGTAATGATTTCCGGCGTTTCATCAGCATCCGGGAACTCACCGGCAATGGCTTCCAGCACATCCAGAGGCGTAACCAGACCTTGCACCACACCAAACTCGTTGGTCACGATCACAAAACTACCGCGAGCGCGACGCAGCACGCCCAGCAGATTGATCGGATCGAGGGTTTCCGGAACGATAATCGCCGGAGACGCCGAAGCAATCGCCGCTACATCAACGCCCTCTTCCAGTGCCACCAGCAGTTCTTTCGCACGCACGATACCGATGATTTCATCCAGTTCTCCGCGACATACCGGGAACAGGCTATGTGGCGAAGAAAGCAACTGCTCACGGATTTCATCGACACTAAGGTTAGCGTCAACCCAGCTGATTTCGCCGCGCGGCGTCATAATCCCGCGCAGAGAGCGCGACGCCAGAGTCAGTACACCGTTAATCATGTATCGCTCTTCTTCGGCAAACGCACCTTCCGGCACCGGGATCGGCATCGGGTTATCCGCATCATGCTGCACATTCGCCTGACGTTTACCGCCCATCAAACGCAGGATGGCGTCGGCAGTACGTGCACGCAGCGGTAAAGCCGACTGGTGACGAATAAAGTTACGGCGCGCAATTTGGTTAAATACTTCGATAATGATCGAGAAGCCAATCGCGGCATACAGGTAACCTTTCGGAATGTGGAAACCAAAGCCTTCTGCTACCAGACTCAGACCAATCATTAACAGGAAGCTCAGACAGAGCACCACTACCGTTGGATGCTGGTTAACGAATCGCGTCAGCGGTTTCGATGCCAGCAACATGACTGCCATCGCAATCACCACCGCGGCCATCATCACCGGCAGATGGTTGACCATCCCTACTGCAGTAATCACCGCATCCAGCGAGAAGACGGCATCAAGGATGACAATCTGTGTTACGACCACCCAGAAACTGGCATAGCCTTTGCCATGACCAGAATCATGATCGCGGTTTTCCAGCCGTTCATGTAGCTCCGTTGTCGCTTTAAACAACAAGAATATCCCCCCGAGCAACATAATCAGATCGCGGCCGGAGAAGGAAAAATCCATCACGGTAAATAGCGGTTTGGTCAGGGTGACCATCCATGAAATCAGCGATAACAGTCCCAGACGCATGATCAGCGCCAGCGACAGCCCCAACAAACGTGCTTTATCACGTTGTTTTGGCGGCAGTTTATCGGCAAGAATGGCGATAAAAACCAGGTTATCGATACCCAGCACGATTTCAAGAACGACAAGCGTGAGTAGCCCCGCCCAAATCGAGGGATCCATTAAGAATTCCATGACAAGCTCCTGCTTAAGGAATAGCTATTCGGCGCCAGAAATAATGCAGGCGTAACGACAAAATGCAAACAAAAGGTGCGGCAAAAAATGCCAGAAAGGCAGGCGCTGAAAGGCCTGATGCTGAAATGACGTCGGTGACGATCCATACTGCGGGCTGCTGCCCCATACTCCTTGATTGTTAAACGGGAGTTAAACATATCAGAGAGAACTCTGATTTGGCAAAGATTTACCTTCCTTTGCAAACGAATGTAACGAGGGTATTTTACCTTTCGGAATTTTGCTAATCCAAAGTTAAATTACGGATCCTCATCACATAAAATATTTTTTTCGCTATCTAAAATAAATCGCGAAACGCAGGGGGTTTTTGGTTGTAACCCTTATCTGAATCGATTCGATTGTGGACGACGATTCAAAAAATACATCTGGCACGTTGAGGTGTTAACAATAATAAAGGAGGTAGCAAGTGACCATTGCTATTGTTATAGGCACACATGGTTGGGCTGCAGAGCAGTTGCTTAAAACGGCAGAGATGCTGTTAGGCGAGCAGGAAAACGTCGGCTGGATCGATTTCGTTCCAGGTGAAAATGCCGAAACGCTGATTGAAAAGTACAACGCTCAGTTGGCAAAACTCGACACCACTAAAGGCGTGCTGTTTCTCGTTGATACATGGGGCGGCAGCCCGTTCAATGCTGCCAGCCGTATTGTCGTCGACAAAGAGCATTATGAAGTGATCGCAGGCGTTAACATTCCAATGCTGGTGGAAACGTTAATGGCTCGTGATGATGACCCTGGCTTTGATGAACTGGTGGCGCTGGCAGTAGAAACAGGCCGTGAAGGCGTGAAAGCACTGAAAGCCAAACCGGTTGAAAAAGCAGCGCCAGCACCCGCCGCCGCCGCACCAAAAGCGGCTCCAACTCCGGCAAAACCAATGGGACCAAATGACTACATGGTTATTGGCCTTGCGCGTATCGACGATCGTCTGATTCACGGTCAGGTCGCTACCCGCTGGACCAAAGAAACCAATGTCTCCCGTATTATCGTTGTTAGTGATGAAGTGGCTGCGGATACCGTTCGTAAGACACTGCTCACCCAGGTTGCACCTCCGGGCGTAACAGCACACGTGGTTGATGTTGCCAAGATGATCCGTGTCTACAACAACCCGAAATATGCTGGCGAACGTGTAATGCTGTTATTCACCAACCCGACAGATGTTGAGCGCCTCGTTGAAGGCGGCGTGAAAATTACCTCTGTTAACGTTGGCGGTATGGCATTCCGTCAGGGTAAAACCCAGGTGAATAACGCGGTTTCGGTTGATGAAAAAGATATCGAAGCGTTCAAAAAACTGAATGCGCGTGGTATCGAACTGGAAGTCCGTAAGGTTTCCACCGATCCGAAACTGAAAATGATGGATCTGATCAGCAAAATCGATAAGTAACGTATTGTGTTGATTATCACTCAGTTTTCACACTTAAGTCTTACGTAAACAGGAGAAGTACAATGGAGATTACCACTCTTCAAATTGTGCTGGTATTTATCGTAGCCTGTATCGCAGGTATGGGATCAATCCTCGATGAATTTCAGTTTCACCGTCCGCTAATCGCCTGTACCCTGGTGGGTATCGTTCTTGGCGATATGAAAACCGGTATTATTATCGGTGGGACTCTGGAAATGATCGCACTTGGCTGGATGAACATCGGTGCCGCAGTTGCGCCTGATGCCGCTCTGGCTTCCATCATTTCTACCATTCTGGTTATCGCTGGTCATCAGAGCATCGGTGCCGGTATCGCGCTGGCAATCCCGCTGGCCGCTGCGGGTCAGGTGCTGACCATCATCGTTCGTACCATCACCGTTGCTTTCCAGCACGCTGCGGATAAGGCGGCTGATAATGGCAACCTGACGGCAATTTCCTGGATCCACGTTTCTTCTCTGTTCCTGCAAGCGATGCGTGTGGCTATCCCGGCCGTGATTGTTGCGCTGTCTGTAGGCACCAGTGAAGTTCAGAACATGCTGAACGCCATTCCGGAAGTGGTGACTAATGGTCTGAATATCGCCGGTGGCATGATCGTGGTGGTTGGTTATGCGATGGTTATCAACATGATGCGTGCTGGATACCTGATGCCGTTCTTCTACCTCGGCTTCGTAACCGCAGCATTCACCAACTTTAACCTGGTTGCTCTGGGTGTGATTGGTACTGTTATGGCAGTGCTCTACATCCAACTTAGCCCGAAATATAACCGCGTAGCCGGTGCGCCTGTTCAGGCTGCTGGTAACAACGATCTCGATAACGAACTGGACTAACAGGTGAGCGAAATGGTTGATACAACTCAAACTACCACCGAGAAAAAACTCACTCCGAGTGATATTCGTGGCGTCTTCCTGCGTTCTAACCTCTTCCAGGGTTCATGGAACTTCGAACGTATGCAGGCACTGGGTTTCTGCTTCTCTATGGTTCCGGCGATTCGTCGCCTCTATCCTGAGAACAACGATGCCCGTAAACAGGCGATTAAACGTCACCTCGAATTCTTTAACACCCAACCGTTTGTGGCGGCGCCAATCCTCGGCGTAACCCTGGCGCTGGAAGAACAGCGCGCTAACGGCGCAGAGATCGACGACGGTGCTATCAACGGTATCAAAGTAGGTCTGATGGGGCCGCTGGCAGGCGTGGGCGACCCGATCTTCTGGGGTACGGTACGTCCGGTATTCGCGGCGCTGGGTGCCGGGATCGCAATGAGCGGCAGCCTGTTAGGTCCGCTGCTGTTCTTTATTCTGTTTAACCTGGTACGCCTGGCAACCCGTTACTACGGCGTAGCGTATGGTTACTCCAAAGGTATCGATATCGTTAAAGATATGGGTGGCGGCTTCCTGCAAAAACTGACGGAAGGGGCGTCTATTCTCGGCCTGTTTGTCATGGGGGCATTGGTTAACAAGTGGACACATGTCAACATCCCGCTGGTAGTCTCTCGCATCACCGACCAGACGGGTAAAGAGCACGTTACCACTGTCCAGACCATTCTTGACCAGTTAATGCCAGGCCTGGTGCCGCTGTTGCTGACTTTCGCCTGTATGTGGCTGCTGCGCAAAAAAGTTAACCCTCTGTGGATCATCGTTGGCTTCTTCGTCATCGGTATCGCTGGTTACGCTTGCGGCCTGCTGGGACTGTAATACTGTTGTACACTACCGGGGCCTATTGGCCCCGTTTTTTTATCTGGAGGATTAATGACAATCACGGATCTGGTACTGATTCTGTTCATCGCCGCACTCCTGGCCTTTGCGATATACGATCAGTTCATCATGCCCCGACGCAACGGCCCCACCCTGCTGGCAATTCCTTTGCTCCGGCGCGGTCGCATCGATAGCGTTATCTTCGTCGGGCTGATTGTCATTCTTATCTATAACAATGTGACCAACCATGGCGCACAAATAACCACCTGGTTATTAAGTGCACTGGCGCTAATGGGCTTTTATATTTTCTGGATCCGGGTTCCGAAAATCATTTTTAAACAGCAAGGTTTTTTCTTCGCCAATGTCTGGATTGAATATCGCCGAATTAAAGCGATGAACTTATCGGAAGATGGCGTACTGGTGATGCAATTAGAACAGCGCCGTTTATTAATCCGCGTTCGAAATATCGACGATCTGGAAAAAATCTATAAACTTCTCTTGTCAACTCAATAAGTTATAGATTTAGCCGAAGCTATGTTTAGTGTATTTTTAATAACCAGACATAGCTTAGGCTATATTATTCCTTCTCTTATTTGTTATTTATTTTAACGTTTTATTGATATATAAATCTAAATGAAAATCGCTATCAATAATACAATGCAATAATATATCCCAACAGTTGTTTTATATTCTCAAAATATGTTAAGGTTGCGCCCTCATTTGGGGAGTAGCCGATTTCCAGATTCCGGAAATGTACGTGTCAACATACTCGTTGCAAAACGTGGCACGTACGGACTGAACACCTTCAGTCAGGCGAGACCATATGCACATCAATCGCTATGCCTGCATGGGCGCTTCTTGTCGTTCATGTGTGCATGTTTGCTGGGGGCGGTGATGTGTTTTATGGATACCCCGGTCAGGACGTTGTCATGAATATCACTGCTACTGTTCTTCTTGCTTTTGGTATGTCGATGGATGCCTTTGCTGCATCAATCGGTAAAGGTGCCACCCTCCATAAACCGAAATTTTCTGAAGCCCTGCGCACTGGCCTTATTTTTGGTGCCGTTGAAACGCTGACGCCGCTGATTGGCTGGGGTATGGGCATGTTAGCCAGCCGTTTTGTTCTCGAGTGGAACCACTGGATTGCGTTTGTACTGCTGATATTTCTCGGCGGGCGAATGATTATTGAGGGTTTTCGTGGTGGAGACGATGAGGATGAAGAACCGCGTCGTCGTCACGGTTTCTGGTTGCTGGTAACTACCGCAATTGCCACCAGTCTGGATGCCATGGCGGTTGGTGTTGGTCTGGCCTTCCTGCAAGTTAATATTATTGCTACTGCACTGGCGATTGGCTGCGCCACCTTGATCATGTCAACATTAGGTATGATGGTGGGTCGCTTTATCGGTTCAATTATTGGCAAAAAAGCAGAAATTCTTGGCGGGCTGGTGCTTATTGGCATTGGCGTCCAGATCCTCTGGACGCACTACCACGGCTAATTTGTTCGTTGCCAGACGTGAATATTAAAGTCCGTCTGGCAATCAAATTCTTCTTTTGCCGCCAGCGTTTGCCAGACTTCTGGCTTGGCGCGCCAGGCAAACGGTGTCATCTGTAACAACGCAACGGCCTCATCTCCGCGCAGGCGCATCGGATAACACAATTCATCGCTCTGCTGTAATGTAAAACCTTCCAGTTGTTCCGTATGGAGCGCATGTAGATGTACTTCGTCGTAAATCAGCCCCTTCAGCTCCATTAAATGTCGTGGTCCCGGGGTAGCGGTAATGACCCATCCTCCCGGTTTGACCACGCGCGCTAATTCTTCTGCTTTGCACGGCGCGTAGATACGGACAACGGCATCCATACTGGTATCAGAAAACGGCAGACGGTGGCTGGAAGCGACACAAAAGGTGACCTGCTGATAGCGTTTTGCAGCAGCCTTAATCGCAACCTTAGAGACATCCAGACCAAAAGTAGTCACACCCGGCAATGCCTCGGCAAAAGCATGAGTGTAGTACCCTTCCCCACAGCCAATATCCAGTATTGCCGTTGCGTGCTCATCAAGACAATCACACAATTGAGCGACTATCGCATCACGAAGCGGCTGATAATGCCCGGCATCTAAAAATGTGCGCCGCGCTTGCATCATTTCCGCACTATCACCCGGATCGCGGGATCGTTTATGCTGAACGGGCAGCAAATTAACATATCCCTCTTTCGCCATATCAAATTGATGCCGTTTGGGACAGATATAGCTGTTTTTTTCAAGCGATAGCGGCTGATGACAAAGTGGACAGGAAAACGACATGACAACTCCGGCAGGATACTAAAGGCCGCAAGTGTAACGCGAATTGCGCGTCGGGCAAATATCCGCAGGCAAGAGCACGAATAAAACAAAGTAAAAAGCCTCGCATTTGGACGAGGCTTGATAGCGAGATTGAAGCGCGTTTACACTTCAGATCAGTGGTTTCGATCAGATTGCTGTTACGTTAACAGCTGCCGGACCTTTCTGGCCGTCCTGAATTTCGAACTCAACGTTCTGGCCTTCGGCCAGAGTTTTGAAGCCATTACCCTGGATAGCGGAAAAGTGTACGAATACATCTTTGCTGCCATCAGCCGGAGTAATGAAGCCAAAACCTTTAGACTCGTTGAACCACTTAACCTGACCTTTAATCTTTGCCATTTGAAAAATTCCTTAGATTGTTTTCTTCGCCCGCAGGCATTACAGAGATAAAACTGACACATTACTGCATGAGGCACTAATATAAGGCTCGGCAGAGAAGCGGTATTCAACGACAACGTGTTTACTCAGGACTTCTTTACTGAAAATGCCACACATAAACAGAACTGTACCTCGTTTAACCCGAAACTGTTATCACATACAACGTTAATTATGGCAAGCCATTTTTAAACATGTCTCGATCAGCCGCACAAATCTCGATACGCCTTCCACTTTTTTGCACATTTATGCAACGGAATACATGTCGATATATCGATGCACTTAACCATACCATTACAAACAGATACTTGATCTGATGTAGTTTCTAACATAGTTCAATAAGTTCAGTTCTTCCAGAGCAGCACTACAACTTATTACGCAATGCGAGCGATATCACTTTTTATGATATATAACGAATAAAATATTATATAAATTCACTCCATAAAACAGTCAGTTAACAACAAACTAGAGTACAATAAAGAAACTATACTTAAGGCATATTATTATTTTAAAATAAGAAAAATTGATGAAATACTAAAAAGTGAGAAGAGAAACGTTTCGCTAATAAACAATACCGTGATTGATCACAATTCCGATGTAAACATCCCAATAACTTAGCGGGGTAAATATCTTTTTCCGATATCGATGTTATGAAATAAATAACACGATAAATAATTGAAGTCAGACCAGAGTATTAATTTAAATCAATTGCACCACTATAGTGCATATATGAATGATAAGATGAGTAACCCGTTAACACCAGGGTTACTCAAATTTGAGGACGGATTACCGTTCAGCTACCAGGCGGATGATATCGTCATCTTCAGCCGCTTTTTGGTTCTCTGCAGCACTGGTATCTGTTTTTTCAGGTTCGCTTGCTTCGCACAAACGACGTAACAGCGCATTTTGCCGTTTTTGCTGATCCAGCAATGCCTCAAGAAGTTCAATCTGTTCGTTAGTCCGTGAACTGGCACGGTTGATGAAAAACCACAAGATGAGCCCAATAGCGAGAACTACCACCGATACAACCAAAGACGCAATGTTCATCACGCCTGAATTTACAACTTCGTTCATTTCACCACCTCTAAGTAGAGGCGCCATTCTACCACTGCCACACAGGAAGGAAATCTACCGTTGAAAAAATGATATCACCACGGGATAAATTGATTGATGGTACAAATTCCGTTGAAAAATTGTACGTCCTGATCGCACATCATATTGAACACCTGAGCCCATAGCAGCAAGCAAGCCAGCACAGCGACAACCAGAACGCCCCATCGAAACTTTTTCACTCCAGTCTCCGTTTAAACTACCTTATGTCATTAAACTATCATGCGTTAGTTAAACAGCGCCTAACTATGTCGATATTCGTGCTTTTTCGGAACTATACGCTTGCTTCAGCCCATATTACCGCTACGATTAGGCGAACAAAAAAGAGATGAGGTCATAATGCGATTCATTATTCGCACAATTATGTTGATAGCACTGGTATGGACAGGATTATTACTAAGCGGATATGGCGTTCTGATTGGAAGCAAGGAAAATGCCGCTGGGTTAGGTTTGCAATGTTCCTATCTGACCGCCAGAGGCACCAGCACGGTACAATACCTACACACTAAAAGTGGGCTTTTCGGAATAACAGATTGCCCGCTGTTACGTAAAAGCAATAACGTTGTAGATAATGGCTAAAGGCATAAATAACTACTTAAACCGAAGATAAAAAGTACATTCATCGCCATAGCGTACTATGTTACGCCATTTGTAACTTTATTTAACCCACGCGAAATACAGAACCTGTCTGAATATTATACAGACAGGTTCTTCCTCTAATCAGAACGGATAGTCGTGATACCCCATTTGAGAGGAAATTTTACGCGCCGCCGTATGCAGCATAGTCACGTACTCCTGCAAACGCTCCTCAGAAAAACGCAGGGTCGGGAAGGAAATACTCAAACCAGCAATAACCACGCCAAAGCGGTCAAATACCGGAACTGCGATACAGCGCAGCCCCTCCTCCTGCTCTTCGTTATCTTCGCCATAACCTTGCTCACGCACCAGATCCAACACCGGTAATAACGCTTCTGTGCTGGTAATGGTACGATCGGTACTGCGTTTATACTCAACGCCCTCAAGGATTTGCTTCACTTCATCACGATCGCGCCAGGCCAGCAATACTTTACCAATCGCAGTACTGTAAAGCGGATTACGACGACCAACCCGAGAATACATGCGCAAATTGTACATAGAGTCAATTTTGTGGATGTAAACAATGCTGTCTTCATCCAGCGCGCCAAGGTGGATGGTCTCTTTGGTCAGGCGGGAAAGCTCACGCATCTGGATATCTGCGCTACGAATAAGATCAACATTTTGTAACGCGCGGGCGCCCAGTTCAAACAATTTCAGGGTCAGCGAATATTTCTCTGACTCCCCTTCCTGCGCCACGTAGCCCAGGGTTTTCATGGTCTGTAAAAAGCGATAAACGGTGCTTTTTGACATCATGACGCGCTGTGACAGCTCGGTTATCCCTATTTCACGCTCTTCGCCCAGCGCCTGCAAAATGCCAAAAACTTTCAGTACAGAAGATACAGAATCAGGCTGTTTATCCAGATCTGCGTTAGCCATTTATCACCTCATTGCGAGTGTTTTATAAAAATCAGAACTGTTTTTTATTATAATTTCGTGCCAGGGTGGTCGCAATCCATCTTTTGCCGGTTAGTTACAATTCTGCGACATTCGCCGTGAATATCAGTGCTAGAATCATACCCCTGTTGATTATTACCAAAAGATATAAAATTCCTATGCCAAAAGTTCAGGCCGATGGTCTGCCGTTGCCTCAGCGATACGGCGCGATTTTAACCATTATTATTGGTATTTCGATGGCGGTCCTCGACGGCGCTATCGCTAACGTCGCCTTGCCAACAATCGCCACAGACCTTCATGCCACGCCAGCCAGCTCCATCTGGGTAGTGAACGCCTATCAAATTGCCATTGTCGTCTCTCTGCTCTCATTCTCGTTTCTGGGAGATATGTTTGGCTATCGACGTATTTATAAATGCGGACTGGTCGTTTTTCTGTTGTCTTCGCTGTTCTGCGCCCTTTCTGATTCGCTGCAAATGCTCACCCTGGCGCGTGTAATACAAGGTTTCGGCGGCGCAGCACTGATGAGCGTCAATACTGCACTTATCCGCCTGATCTACCCGCAGCGTTTTCTGGGTAGGGGGGATGGGAATTAACTCGTTTATTGTTGCCGTCTCCTCGGCTGCCGGTCCGACAATTGCAGCGGCAATTCTTTCCTTTGCTTCCTGGAAATGGTTATTTTTAATCAACGTGCCGTTGGGTATTATCGCTCTGCTTCTGGCGATACGTTTTCTGCCACCTAATGGCTCGCGTTCCAGTAAACCTCGTTTTGACCTGCCCAGTGCAGTAATGAATGCGTTAACCTTCGGCCTGCTTATTACTGCGTTGAGTGGTTTCGCTCAGGGGCAATCGCTGACGTTGATTGCAGCAGAACTGGCGGTAATGGTTGTCGTGGGTATATTCTTTATTCGCCGCCAGCTTTCTCTTCCCGTACCGCTGCTACCGGTGGATTTACTGCGCATTCCGCTGTTTTCACTTTCTATTTGCACGTCTATTTGCTCTTTCTGCGCACAGATGCTGGCAATGGTTTCTCTGCCCTTTTACCTGCAAACCGTGCTCGGGCGCAGTGAAGTAGAAACGGGTTTACTCCTGACGCCGTGGCCGTTAGCTACCATGGTGATGGCACCGCTGGCAGGCTATCTGATAGAGCGCGTACATGCAGGATTACTTGGTGCTTTAGGTTTGTTCATTATGGCAGCGGGTCTGTTTTCACTGGTTCTGCTGCCCGCTTCTCCTGCGGATATCAACATTATCTGGCCAATGATCTTATGCGGCGCTGGATTTGGCTTATTTCAGTCCCCCAATAACCACACCATTATTACCTCCGCCCCTCGCGAACGTAGCGGTGGTGCCAGTGGCATGTTAGGTACAGCTCGTCTGCTTGGTCAGAGTAGCGGCGCGGCTCTGGTGGCTCTGATGTTAAATCAGTTTGGCGATAATGGTACGCACGTCTCGCTGATGACTGCGGCTATTCTGGCTGTGATTGCTGCCTGCGTCAGTGGGTTACGGATTACCCAGCCACGATCCCAGGCATAAAAAAAGCGCGTCGACCAGGACGCGCTTTTTAGCATTTACTTCATATTACTTCAGGTATTCACCGGTGCGCAGAGCTTCAATACGTTTATCCAGCGGCGGGTGAGTCATGAACAGCTCACTGAGCGATTTTGACTTACCGTTAATGCAGAAAGCCATCATGCTCGTTGCTTCTTGCGGCTCATAGCTGGTTTTAAGACGCTGCAGCGCGGCAATCATTTTTTCACGGCCAACCAGTTTCGCTGAACCCGCATCGGCGTGGAATTCACGATGACGCGAGAACCACATGGTAATAATGCTCGCCAGAATACCAAATACCAGTTCCAGCACCGTCGCGACTGCAAAGTAGATCAGCGGGTTACCGTTGCTCTCTTCACCTTCGTCACGGTTACCGCCCATGAAGCCAGCGGCCAGTTGCGCGAGAATACGAGAAATAAAGATAACGAAGGTGTTCACCACACCCTGAATCAGCGTCATCGTAACCATATCACCATTGGCAATGTGGCTAATTTCGTGAGCGATTACTGCCTCGGCTTCATCCGGGCTCATGTTTTGCAACAAACCGGTGCTGACAGCAACCAGAGAGGCATCACGGCGCGCACCGGTTGCAAAGGCGTTGATATCCGGCGCATGGTAGATAGCCACTTGCGGCATAGCAATTCCAGCCTGACGCGCCTGGGTCGCAACAGTATTGATCAGCCAACGTTCCCTTTCGTTACGCGGTTGCTCGATCACTTCCCCGCCAACAGATCGTAATGCCATCCATTTGGACATCAGAAGCGAAACGAAGGAACCACCAAAACCGAACAGCAAGGCCATAATCATCAGCCCCTGAACGCTGCTCGACTGTATCCCTGTCAGGCTCAGTACCAGCCCGAAAACGACCATCACGGCCAGGTTCGTTAGCAGGAAGAGCGCGATTCGCATCATAATTTTCTTTTTACCTCAGTTTAACAAAACGCAATATGCGATACCCACATCGTATGGGCTACGTGACTATTTTCAAGTCCGGATAGCGCGTAAGTCACCAGAAAGACACAACTTTACATTTTGTAGCATCTGATTTACGGCATCTTGCCACTGTTAAAAAATCAGGCACAATTTCTTGTGCCTGATTGATGTTACTTGACGGGGGCGGGCTGTTCCGCAGGTCTGGCTTTTTCCAGACGCGCCAAATCAAGCGCGATGTTCACTGTTTCATCCAGATACGGATCTGGCTCCTTGTAATCTTTTGGCAGATCGTCCAGTTTCTTCAACTCCGGTTTTCCTTCGCGTTTAAAGCGATCGTTCAACCGCGCCAGACGCATCGCATCATCTTCGTTATTCTCTTTTTCACGCACAGCGTAATTCAGAGAAACGATGTTGCGTTTGTCCTTCATGGCGTTGAAGCGAGCGATATCCTTCATGATGTTCTGGAACTCAGGATCCTTCGCGATACGCGCATTATGTTCCTTCAGCAACTCCGGTTCAAACGCCGTTAAGTCTCCAGATTTCACATAGGTTGCAGCGTCAATGCTATCCCACGGTAGCGCGTTATCTTCGAATTTCTCACCGGTTTCCGTCTCTTCATTGCCCGTAGGCATGATGATATCTGGCGTTACGCCTTTACGTTGCGTACTGCCGCCGTTAACGCGATAGAATTTCTGGATTGTGTACTGTACTGAACCCAACGCCGGCCATTCAGGACGTAACATCTGATCGTAGATACGGTTCAGAGAACGATACTGCTGGACTGTGCCTTTACCAAATGTCGGTTCACCCACAACCAGCGCACGACCGTAATCCTGCATGGCAGCAGCAAAGATTTCCGAAGCCGAAGCACTGAAACGGTCAACCAGCACCACTAACGGGCCTTTATAGAAAACCTGACCGTCGTTATCGCTATCTTCGCGAACCTTGCCGTTGTTATCACGAACCTGCACAATCGGACCTGATGGAATAAACAGCCCAGAGAGCGATACCGCTTCAGTCAGCGCCCCCCCGCCGTTGCTACGTAGGTCGATAATGACACTGCTGACATTTTGTTTTTCCAGTTTCTGCAGTTGAACTTTGACATCGTCCGTCAAGCCAACATAGAAGCCCGGAATATCCAGCACACCGACTTTTTCTTTACCGACAGTCTTCACAGACATTTTAACTGCACGGTCTTCCAGACGAATACGTTCACGCGTCAGCGTTACTGTCCGGGTCTTGGTCCCTTTACCCGCAGGCAGAATTTCCAGACGAACCTTACTGCCTTTCGGCCCTTTGATTAAGGCAACGACATCATCAAGACGCCAGCCGATCACGTCAACCATCGGTTTACCGGTTTGTCCGACACCGACAATTTTGTCACCAACGCTGATAGCTTTACTCTTCGCTGCTGGCCCACCCGCCACCATTGAATTGATAACGGTGTAGTCATCATCCATTTGCAGTACTGCGCCAATACCTTCCAGCGACAAACTCATTTCAGTATTGAACTGTTCGGTATTGCGCGGAGAAAGGTAGTTGGTATGTGGGTCGATTTCGCGTGCAAACGCCGTCATTGCCAGCGAGAAAACATCTTCGCTGTTGGTTTGCGCCAGACGACGAATAGCAAATTTGTAGCGGCGAGTCAGGGTTTCACGAATTTCTTTATCCGTTTTACCTGCCAGCTTCAGGCTTAACTCGTCGAATTTAACTTTACTGTCCCACAGCGCGTTTAACTCGGCCTCGTTTTTCGGCCAGGGTGCTTTGCTGCGATCCAGGTTATAGGAATCGTTGCCGGTAAAATCCATCGGCTTTTCCAGTACAGACAACGCATACTGGTAACGTTCGAAGCGGCGTTTTTGCGCCAGATTGTAGAGATCGTAGAAAACGTCAAGTTTGCCGGTGCGAAGTTCATCGCCCAACTCGGTTTTCTTTTTCGCAAATTGTTCGACATCGCTTGCCAGCAGTACATTGTGGCTGTAATCAAGCAAGTTCAGGTAGCGGTCAAAGATTTTGGCCGAGAACGCCTGATCGAGATCGAACTGACGATAATGGGAACGGGTGAAGCGCGACGTTACGCGCTCACTCACAGTCGCATGCTGCGTCTCTTCCTTTAATACCGGAATTTGATCAGCACGCGTAATATCTTCTACTGCGAAGGTCTGGCCTGCTATTGCAAGCAGGCCAGCTAACGCGGTAAGCCTAAAAAACATGTTCATGCCTGGCCCGGCCTCCGTTTCAGAACACCAGGTGTTCTGCGCGCACAATCAAAGACATACCCGAATTCAGTTGGACGCGGACGCCGTCTTTGGTGATTTCTAATACGGTGGCATCCATCGCGTTTTGACCAGCTTTCACCTTCAGGGCTTGTCCGACAGTCAGAGCTGAAATGTCAGAAACCGGGGTATGCTGTTCTTCGCGAGGTGCTTTTACTGTTTTTGGCGCTTTCTCAGCCGGTTTTTGCGCGCGAGGTTTGCGCTCGGCGCCTTCTTTACGGCGTTGCGCGGCAGGACGTGGTTTACGTTCGCGGCGTGGTGCATCTTCTTTCTCACCAGCAGCTGCGGCAGCTTCGCGTTTTTTCGCTTGCTGTTCAGCGCGCTGAGCCTGAACGCGTGCTTTCGCTTCTTCAAGCTGTTTGCGAGCATGTTCTACATGCTGCTCGTCCAGCTCACCGCATGGGTTGCCGTCAAGATCGACACGCGTTGCGCCGGGTTTAACACCGTAAAGGTAACGCCAGCTCGAAGTGTAGAGACGTAAAGCGGATCGCAGTTGCGTTTTGCTCAGGTTCATTTCCCCGGCAACACGATCGACCAAATCCTGAAAAATACCGATTTTCAGCGGACGCGCTTCACCTTCCGCACTGAAACAGTGGGGAAAACGTTCGGCCAGAAACGCGATTACTTCTTTACTGCTATTCAACTTAGGTTGATTTTCCATGAAATTTCCTGATTACAACGGACGTAGCCAACAAGCGCAGGCATGAACAGGCGTCATTATAATGACGCCATCAGTAAATGCTACGTTATCCGTTGATTATCCTGCGACGCTCGCAAAGAATTTTTTGTAATCCGTCATTGCAAGCACCTTTTCAAGCTGTGCCACAAGCTGACGTAAGCCTTGCTCGTCCTCGTCTGTAAAGCGACCAAAGACGGTACTGTCGATGTCGAGAACACCAATAATCTGATTTTTCACCACCAGCGGCAGGACAATTTCAGAATTACTCGCCGCATCACAGGCAATATGCCCATCAAAAGCGTGAACATCCTCGATTCGTTGTACTTGATTGCGGGCAACCGCAGTGCCGCACACGCCACGCCCGACGGGGATCCGTACACAGGCAATTTTGCCCTGAAATGGTCCGAGCACCAGCGTATCGTCCTCAAGCAAATAAAAACCGACCCAGTTTACGTCTGCCAGACGTTCGTATAACAACGCGCTGGTGTTTGCCAGCGTTGCCAGAAAACTGGTCTCTCCCGCCATCAGCGCGTTAAAGTCGCGATTTAAATCCGCGTAAAATTCTGTTTTGTTCATTATATAATCACTTGGTTGTCTTACCTGGAACTGCCAGCCTATTAAAATAAGCATTAAATGCGTTAATGCTCAAGATCATTCCCATCATGGGTTAAGATTAATGTTAATTCTTATTACATTTGGCACGTCATGGCACTTAACACCACGCAAATTACGCCAACAAAAAAGATAACAGTGAGCTCAATCGGCAAGGAACTGCCGCGTGGTGATTATCAACGTTGCCCGCAATGTGACATGCTGTTTAGCCTGCCCGAGATAAATTCTCATCAAAGTGCCTATTGTCCGCGCTGTCAGGCCAAAATTCGTGACGGGCGTGACTGGTCGCTAACGCGCCTGGCGGCAATGGCGTTCACCATGCTATTGCTGATGCCGTTTGCCTGGGGCGAACCACTGTTGCATATCTGGCTGTTAGGTATTCGTATTGACGCCAACGTCATGCAAGGCATCTGGCAAATGACCAAACAGGGCGATGCGATAACGGGGGCGATGGTCTTTTTCTGCGTTATCGGCGCCCCACTTATCCTCGTCACATCTATTGCTTATTTGTGGTTTGGCAACCGACTGGGGATGAACTTACGCCCGGTGCTGCTGATGCTTGAGCGACTGAAAGAGTGGGTGATGCTGGATATCTACCTGGTCGGCATTGGTGTTGCTTCTATAAAGGTACAGGATTATGCCCATATCCAGGCGGGTGTCGGCTTATTCTCTTTTGTAGCGTTGGTGATTTTAACGACGGTGACGTTGTCACATCTTAATGTTGAACAGCTGTGGGAGCGATTTTATCCTGAACGCCCTGCCACGCGCAGGGACGCGAAACTACGTGTTTGCCTGGGGTGTCACTTTACCGGCTATCCTGATCCGCGCGGTCGCTGCCCCCGCTGCCATATCCCGCTTCGCCTGCGTCGTCATCATAGTCTTCAAAAATGTTGGGCGGCGTTGTTGGCTTCAGTCGTCTTGTTGTTACCAGCTAACCTGTTGCCTATCTCGATCATTTATCTGAACGGTGGACGACAAGAAGATACGATTCTTTCCGGCATCATGTCGCTGGCAAACAGCAACATTGCGGTCGCCGGAATTGTGTTTATCGCCAGTATTCTGGTGCCGTTTACCAAAGTGATTGTTATGTTCACTTTATTATTGAGCATTCATTTTAAATGCCAACAAGGATTACGCACGCGAATACTGTTACTGCGAATGGTGACCTGGATTGGTCGCTGGTCGATGCTCGATCTGTTTGTCATTTCTTTAACTATGTCGCTGATCAATCGCGATCAGATCCTCGCTTTTACTATGGGACCGGCTGCGTTTTATTTCGGCGCAGCGGTTATTTTAACTATTCTTGCAGTGGAATGGCTGGACAGCCGCTTACTTTGGGATACACATGAGTCAGGAAACGCCCGCTTCGACGACTGAAGCGCAGATTAAAACTAAACGCCGTATCTCACCTTTCTGGCTGCTGCCGTTCATCGCGCTAATGATTGCCGGCTGGCTGATTTGGGACAGTTATCAGGATCGGGGGAACACCGTCACCATCGACTTTATGTCGGCGGACGGCATTGTCCCTGGCCGCACACCTGTTCGTTATCAGGGTGTTGAAGTCGGAACCGTTCAGGATGTCAGCCTTAGCGATGATCTTCGTAAGATTGAAGTCAGGGTCAGCATCAAGTCCGATATGAAAGATGCGCTGCGCGAAGAGACGCAGTTCTGGCTGGTGACGCCAAAAGCCTCTCTGGCAGGTGTTTCCGGACTGGATGCACTGGTTGGGGGTAACTATATCGGCATGATGCCAGGCAAAGGCAAAGAGCAGGATCACTTTGTCGCCCTCGATACCCAACCGAAATATCGGCTGGATAATGGTGATCTAATGATCCACCTACAGGCTCCCGATCTTGGTTCGCTGAATAGTGGTTCGCTGGTCTATTTTCGCAAGATCCCGGTGGGACGTGTCTACGACTATGCGATCAATCCCAATAACCAGGGCGTGGTGATTGATGTCCTGATTGAGCGGCGTTTTACCGATCTGGTGAAAAAAGGGAGTCGCTTCTGGAACGTTTCTGGCGTTGATGCCAATGTCAGTATCAGTGGCGCGAAGGTGAAACTGGAAAGTCTGGCTGCGCTGGTTAACGGTGCGATTGCCTTCGATTCGCCGGAAGAGTCGAAACCCGCCGAAGCGGAAGATACCTTTGGTTTGTATGAAGATCTCGCCCACAGCCAGCGTGGGGTAATCATAAAACTGGAACTGCCGAGCGGTGCCGGATTAACCGCCGACTCAACACCGTTAATGTATCAGGGTCTGGAAGTCGGACAACTGACGAAACTGGATTTAAACCCAGGCGGCAAAGTCACCGGAGAAATGACCGTAGATCCCAGCGTCGTAACGCTGTTACGGGAAAATACCCGCATCGAATTACGCAACCCGAAATTATCCCTCAGCGATGCGAATCTCAGCGCCCTGCTCACGGGCAAAACCTTCGAACTGGTGCCGGGCGATGGTGAGCCACGCAAGGAGTTTGTCGTTGTGCCTGGCGAGAAAGCCCTGCTGCATGAACCTGATGTTCTGACGCTGACCCTGACCGCGCCAGAAAGTTACGGTATTGATGCCGGTCAGCCACTCATTCTACATGGTGTGCAGGTCGGTCAGGTAATTGAACGTAAACTCACCAGCAAAGGCGTCACTTTTACCGTCGCCATTGAACCGCAGCATCGCGAGCTGGTAAAAGGCGACAGCAAATTCGTTGTCAACAGCCGTGTGGACGTGAAAGTGGGGCTGGACGGCGTCGAGTTTCTCGGTGCCAGCGCCTCTGAATGGATCAACGGAGGGATACGTATTCTGCCGGGCGATAAAGGCGAGATGAAAGCCAGCTATCCGCTGTATGCCAATCTGGAAAAAGCCCTGGAAAACAGCCTTAGCGATTTGCCCACCACGACCGTGAGTTTGAGTGCAGAAACATTACCAGACGTGCAGGCGGGATCGGTAGTGCTGTACCGTAAGTTTGAGGTTGGCGAAGTCATCACCGTGCGCCCACGGGCTAACGCCTTTGATATCGATCTGCATATTAAGCCGGAATATCGCAACCTTCTGACCAACAACAGCGTGTTCTGGGCAGAAGGCGGGGCGAAAGTTCAGCTTAATGGTAGCGGTCTGACCGTACAGGCTTCGCCACTTTCACGGGCGTTAAAGGGTGCTATCAGCTTCGATAACCTCAGCGGCGCCAGCGCCAGCCAGCGTAAAGGCGATAAGCGTATTCTTTATGCGTCAGAAACGGCGGCTCGTGCGGTCGGCGGACAGATTACGCTCCACGCTTTTGATGCCGGAAAACTGGCGGTCGGTATGCCAATTCGCTACCTCGGTATTGATATCGGGCAAATCCAGACGCTGGATCTGATAACCGCACGTAATGAAGTACAGGCAAAAGCGGTGCTCTATCCGGAATATGTCCAGACTTTCGCTCGCGGTGGTACACGCTTTTCGGTGGTCACACCGCAGATTTCGGCAGCCGGCGTTGAGCACCTTGATACCATCCTCCAGCCGTATATCAATGTCGAACCCGGTCGTGGAAATCCTCGCCGCGACTTTGAATTACAGGAGGCTACCATTACCGACTCTCGTTACCTGGATGGCTTAAGCATTATTGTTGAAGCGCCAGAAGCCGGATCGTTAGGCATCGGTACACCGGTACTGTTCCGTGGTCTGGAAGTGGGTACGGTCACTGGAATGACGCTGGGTACACTATCGGATCGGGTGATGATTGCGATGCGCATCAGTAAACGCTACCAGCACCTGGTGCGGAACAATTCCGTCTTCTGGTTGGCATCGGGCTACAGTCTGGACTTTGGTCTTACGGGCGGCGTAGTGAAAACCGGTACATTTAACCAGTTTATCCGTGGCGGGATCGCCTTTGCCACTCCGCCTGGTACTCCGCTGGCACCGAAAGCCCAGGAAGGCAAACACTTCTTGTTGCTGGAAAGCGAACCGAAAGAGTGGCGTGAGTGGGGAACCGCGCTACCCAAATAATGCGCACTGCTCCGGCGTACCTGCGCCGGAGCGTTTATGCTAAACTGCGCGCCTGTTTTTTTGCCAGTGGTACATGCTCGTGGCCCAACACACCGTTTATTTCCCGGACGCCTTTCTGACGCAAATGCGTGAAGCAATGCCTTCGACGCTCTCTTTTGATGATTTTCTCGCCGCCTGTCAGCGCCCGTTGCGCCGCAGCATTCGCGTTAATACGCTGAAAATCTCCGTTGCAGATTTCCGGCAATTAACCGCTCCTTATGGCTGGACGCTTACGCCAATTCCGTGGTGTGAAGAAGGTTTCTGGATTGAACGCGACAATGAAGATGCATTGCCATTGGGTAGTACCGCCGAGCATTTAAGTGGCCTGTTTTATATTCAGGAAGCCAGTTCAATGTTGCCCGTTGCTGCCTTGTTTGCTGACGGTAATGCACCACAGCGGGTGATGGATGTTGCTGCTGCGCCGGGTTCAAAAACTACGCAAATTGCCGCACGGATGAATAACGAAGGGGCGATCCTTGCCAACGAGTTTTCCGCCAGCCGGGTTAAAGTGTTACATGCCAATATCAGCCGCTGTGGCATCAGTAATGTTGCGCTCACGCATTTTGATGGCCGCGTGTTTGGTGCGGCATTGCCAGAAATGTTCGATGCTATTTTGCTGGATGCCCCCTGCTCCGGCGAAGGCGTGGTGCGTAAAGATCCCGATGCGCTGAAAAATTGGTCACCAGAAAGCAATCAGGAGATCGCAGCCACCCAGCGGGAACTGATCGACAGTGCCTTTCATGCATTACGTCCTGGCGGTACGCTGGTTTACTCGACCTGTACCTTAAACCGGGAAGAAAACGAAGCCGTTTGCCTGTGGCTGAAAGAGACTTACCCTGATGCAGTAGAGTTTTTACCGCTGGGCGATCTATTCCCTGGCGCGGACAAGGCGCTGACCGAGGAAGGCTTTTTGCACGTCTTCCCACAAATTTATGATTGCGAAGGTTTTTTCGTTGCGCGTCTGCGTAAAACTCAGGCGATTCCCGCGTTGCCTGCGCCGAAATATAAAGTGGGCAATTTCCCGTTTACCGTAGTGAAAGATCGCGAAGCCGGACAAATTCATCAGGCGGCTGCGAGTGTCGGCTTAAACTGGGATGAAAACCTGCGCCTCTGGCAGCGCGATAAAGAAATCTGGTTATTCCCGGTGGACATTGAAGCGTTGATCGGTAAGGTCCGATTTTCCCGTCTGGGGATTAAACTTGCTGAAACACATAACAAAGGTTATCGCTGGCAGCATGAAGCGGTTATTGCCCTTGCCTCACCCGACAACGAGAACGCGTTTGAACTGACACCACAGGAAGCGGAAGAGTGGTATCGCGGGCGCGACGTCTACCCACAAACCACGCCAACTACGGATGATGTGCTGGTCACCTTCCAACATCAGCCAATCGGTTTAGCCAAACGTATTGGTTCACGGCTGAAAAACAGTTACCCACGGGAGCTGGTGCGCGACGGGAAACTTTTTACCGGTAAAGCCTGACCGCACACAAAAAAGCGCACTTTTTGACTGGCGAATCTGACTGCCTTGACTAGGCTGAAAAATGGTACGACCGAACTGGTCGTACCACAATCGGCACTTAAATGGAGAGCACGAAGATGAAAACCAGTGTACGCATAGGCGCTTTTGAAATCGACGACGGCGAGTTAACCGGCGAATCGCCTGGTGACCGAACGTTAACCATCCCCTGTAAATCTGACCCGGATTTATGTATGCAACTTGATGCCTGGGACGCCGAAACCAGCATCCCAGCCCTGCTAAACGGCGAACACTCTGTCCTTTACCGTACCCGCTACGATCAAAAGTCTGATGCCTGGATTATGCGTCTTGCCTGATCCAAAAAGAACCCGTCGGCATGACGGGTTATTTATCCTGGTTATTTCCCCCGTTGTAAAATCTCCCCTAAACTTAACGGTACGGCACCGCACTTCGAGGATGAAATGTTCGCGCTGGTACTTTTTGTTTGCTATCTGGACGCTGGCTGTGACGATATTGTGGTTGATATCTACAATACGGAACAGCAGTGCCTCTATTCAATGGACGATCAACGGATCCGCCACGGCGGCTGTTTTCCGATTGAGGATTTTATTGATGGTTTCTGGCGACCTGCACAGGATTACAGTGACTTTTAATTATTGCAGTTGCACAAGAGTCAACTCACCTCCGAAGACGGCGCCGGTATCAATATAATGCAAGTTACCGATATCCACGCGATGGCGTAATGGCGTATGCCCAAACCAGAAATGATCGGCACCTGTAATTCCCTGCCCTTTTTGACCCCCACGCAATCGCGATCGACTCCACAACACCTGATGCAGATCGACTTCCTTATGCCACTCATAAATATTATTGGGGTAATCCGCATGGGCGATGATATGCAGTCCGCTACTACAGCTTAATTCAATTATCCACGGTAAAGACCTGCACTTTTCCAGCACTATTCTCGCCTGCTCGCATTGGCGCTCTGTCAGTGCTGCGAACCAGTCGCCGCCATTCATAAACCACAAAGACATCTGCTGCGAATCCAGCGCATCTATCGCCATCTGCTCATGATTGCCTCTTACCGCTCTGATCCAGCGTTGATCCAGTAATTGCAGGCAACGCATACTCTCCGGGCCACGATCGATAACGTCACCAACCGAGATCAGCAAGTCTTGCCACGGGTCAAACCGGCAGTGCCACAATTTCTTACGCAGTTGCGCCAGGCAGCCATGAATATCCCCCACCAGCCAGATATGTCGCCACTGACTGCCATCAATCTTCTGATAGATGTGTCTTGCCTGTTTCATCAATTCCTTACTCCCGCGCGAAAGATCACATTATCTTAACAAAAATGTTAAAAAAGCCTGGACTGAAGCAGTAGAGTGTGTGTTATGGTTGATGGTAAAGTCAGTGCAGTAAAAGCTGTGATGTAATCATCAAACTGGCTTTATAGATAAAAAGAGACCGAATACGATTCCTGTATTCGGTCCAGGGAAATGGCTCTTGGGAGAGAGCCGTGCGCTAAAAGTTGGCATTAATGCAGGCTTAGTTGCCTTGCCCTTTAAGAATAGATGACGACACCAGGTTTGCCAGTTTGCGTGCAAAATGGTCAATAAAAAGCGTGCTTGTCATCGTCTTAAATGTTAAAAACCGCCCGTTCCGGTGAAAGAACTGAGGCGGTTTTTTATTTGAAATCAAACATTTACTATAGATGATTAACAGAGTTTCTCAGCTCTTTCAATAAACGGTGCCAGACTCATTTTTTCACCTGGTTTGTTAGTATCATCAATCTGGATCACTGAAATAGGCTGGGCGTTGGTCTTTCCGCTGGTAACTTCTTTTTGCGCGACATCGTTCAAAGGGTACTGCACCAGGGTGCTGGGGTTAATGACATACAGCGCGTTGCCCGGTCGGCATGTCAGCATCACTTCTTCACGATTAAATGCCCATTTGTCTTTGCCAATTTCAAAGCGACTAACGGTGATCACTTGTGGCGCCGCCAGCGCCGCTGCCGAACTGGTAAGCAATACAAATGCCAGAATACTTTTTTTCATCATTTTCGTAATCCATCAAAAAGGTTCGAGAGTTGCAAGCAGGCTGATAATCACCAGCACTACCGCACCTATCGCCCATTCGAGTTTTGTCATCCAAACAAACCACGGAGCCGCACGGTCTTCATATTGCCCCATCCGTGGCACCAGAACATAACGATTTGCCAGTGCAATGGCTACCATAATCATCACCAATATGACCTTTAGAAATAAAAGCTGCCCCCAGTAAGTCGCAAGTGTTGGGGGAAATCCGGTGATGAATAATGCATTAAGCACGCCGCTTGCCAGCACGCCAATCACCGCAAAATGTCCACACCAGGAGAATCGCATCAGTGCATGAATGGCCTGACGTCGCCAGCGCCCTTTTACCAACCGCATACACCAGACGACCGGCAGCAAGCCACCAAACCATGCCGCCGCGCAAATCAGATGTACAGCATGATTAGTCTGATGGATTTTCGCCGTTAATCCTTCGTTTAACGTCGCATGTCCTACTCCCGCCATCAGGATAAATTGCGCGGTAGTTAGCACAAACAACAAACGTGGCATGTTCCCTGGTTGCATCAGAGCGACGGTTAGCGTAACGAGGGCGAGAACGATTTGCCAAATCCAGACACCACCAAACTGCGTTTGTAACACTGATTGCCAAATGTTCAACGAAACCACATCCGACCATCCCGCGCCCATCAACCCGCCCTGTACGGCGAACATCGCAGCGGCGCTGCTCAAACTCCAGACGGCAGCATGTTGTTGTAAACGCAGAAAACGTTTCGTCAGCAAGCGACGAATTGCTATTGGTGCCAGCCATGCGCCATACATCGCGAAGCCAAAGACCAGCATCAGGGAGGTAAAATGGATAAATCGCAATGCGACCCAGGTAAACGCCAGCATGTTTTATTTCACTGTAAAGGTGTAATGCCCTTTGGTTTTATGCCCATCCACCGAGACAACATGCCAGTTGACGGTATAACTTCCGGGCTTCAGGGCGTCGGCAAGCGGAACAATCAATTGGTTTTTGTCTTGTTCATTACGCTTCGCGGGTAATGTTTTAACATCTTCATTCTTTGAACCGATGATTTTGGCGCCGCTGAATCCGGGTTCAATACTTTCAGAGAAGTTTAACGTAATGGCCTGTGGGGCAGCAGTAACCTCCGCATTCGCCGCAGGATACTGATGCGTCAGATGCGCATGTGCCCAGACAGAAGGCGCCAGCGAAGCGGCAAATAATACGAGTGCGTAACGAAGAGAACGTGCAGTTGAAACCATATTATCTATTCCTTTTTGTAATAACTTTTTTACAGAGCATAACCTTGTCTAATGATAGAGTCGAGGATCATCAATTCCGGCTTGCCATCCTGGCTGACTCTTAGTAACTTTTGCCCGCAATTAACGAGGAGACACAATATGCTGAAGAATCTGGCTAAACTGGATCAAACTGAAATGGATAAAGTTAATGTCGATCTGGCGGCTGCCGGGGTGGCATTTAAAGAACGTTACAATATGCCGGTAATTGCTGAGGCGGTTGAACGTGAACAACCGGAACACCTGCGAAGCTGGTTTCGTGAGCGCCTTATTACCCACCGCCTTGCCTCTGTAAATCTGTCACGCTTACCTTACGAGCCTAAACTTAAATAAACCTTATATTAAGTTACACTTTCTTACATAGCGCCTGCTAAATTGTGAGTATTTTCTTATACGCATCAATATTTGCGGACACTGTGAAAAGGAAGTCATTATGACATACAGGAAAGTCGCAGCAGCACAATATGAGCCTCGTAATGCCTCACTCACTGAGCAGGTGGCCCATCATCTGGAGTTCGTGAGGGCTGCCGCCAGACAGCAGTGCGAACTTTTAGTTTTCCCCTCGCTTTCTCTACTGGGATGTGATTATAAGCGACGCTCTCTTCCTGCCCCGCCCGATCTTTCGCTGTTAGCCCCGCTTTGTTATGCCGCGACAACATGGAGAATGACCATTATTACCGGCCTCCCCGTTGAACATAATGAACGTTTTATTCGTGGTATTGCCGTATTCGCGCCAGGGATGAACTCGCCCGGAATTTATCATCAAAGCCACGGAGCATGTCTGGATCGACATTCTAAAACCATCACTGTGGTGGATGGACAACCTGAAGGCATTGATATGCCCCCAACCTGTTCACTGTTTACCACCGGTCAGTGCATCAGTGAGCCCGAACTATTGGCTTCTACTCGCCACTTACAATTTTTCTCACATCAGTTCTCCATCGCCGTACTGATGGCTAATGCCCGGGGCAACAGCGCACTGTGGGATGAACATGGCAGCCTTATTGTTCGCGCCGATCGCGGTTCGTTATTGTTAGTTGGTCAACGCACACCGCAGGGTTGGCAAGGCGATATCATTCCATTACGCTAGGCGTTTTCGGCCCGGAGTTTTGCCATGCTGCGTATTATCGATACAGAAACCTGCGGTTTACAGGGAGGGATCGTCGAGATTGCCTCAGTTGATGTTGTTGATGGGAAAATCGTCAACCCCATGAGCCACCTGGTGCGCCCCGACCGTCCCATTACTCCGCAAGCTATGGCGATTCATCGCATCACCGAAGCCATGGTCGCCGACAAGCCGTGGATTGAAGAGGTGATCCCGCACTACTACGGTAGTGAATGGTATGTCGCCCACAATGCCAGCTTTGACCGCCGCGTATTGCCTGAAATGCCTGGCGAGTGGATCTGCACGATGAAACTGGCTCGTCGTTTGTGGCCAGGAATCAAGTACAGCAATATGGCGTTGTATAAAACGCGTAAACTCAGTGTACAAACGCCGCCAGGCTTGCATCACCACCGTGCGCTGTATGACTGTTACATCACCGCTGCCTTGCTTATCGATATTATGAACACATCCGGCTGGACGGTGGAACAAATGGCGGATATCACTGGACGTCCATCATTGTTAACGACGTTCACGTTTGGCAAGTATCGCGGTAAAGCAGTATCAGAAGTTGCAGAGCGCGATCCGGGCTACCTGCGCTGGTTGTTTAATAACCTCGACAGTATGAGCCCGGAATTGCGTTTAACGTTGAAGCATTACCTGGAGAATGCTTAAGCCGCTGGCTGACCGGGTAATGTCCCCTGCGCCAGCGCGACCAGAAAAGTATATTCCATCGCCACACCTTCGTAAGATTTGAAGCGCCCCGATTTACCGCCATGCCCTGAGTCCATGTCGGTACACAGCAATAACAGATGGTCATCGGTTTTCAACTCACGCAATTTAGCCACCCATTTTGCCGGTTCCCAGTATTGCACCTGTGAATCGTGTAAGCCGGTCGTTACCAGCAAATGCGGATAAGCCTGTGCGGTGACGTTGTCATACGGGCTGTAGCTTTTCATGTACTCGTAATATTGCGGATCTTGCGGATTCCCCCACTCTTCAAATTCGCCAGTGGTCAGAGGAATTGATTCATCAAGCATCGTTGTTACGACATCAACAAACGGCACCTGGGCGATAACGCCGTGGAACAGCTCGGGGCGTTCGTTGATAGCGCCCCCCATCAGCATTCCCCCCGCACTGCCTCCCATTGCATAACAGAGCGAAGGAGAGCCATAGCCCAGTTTTAACAATGCATCGCAGGCATCAAGATAATCATTAAACGTATTTTTCTTCTTCAGGAATTTACCGTCTTCGTACCATTGATGCCCCAGCTCGCCACCACCGCGAACATGGACAATGGCGTAGACAAATCCACGATCCAACAAACTCAGGCGGCTGAAACTGAAATCGGCATCTATGCTTGCTCCGTAAGAACCATAACCGTATACCAACAGCGGATTATTGCCTTTCTGGAAGTGCTTACGATGATAGACCAGCGAAACCGGAACTTCGACGCCATCCCGGGCAGTGATCCACAAGTGTTCACTGCGGTAATTCGCCGCATCAAAACCGGGTACTTCAGTTTGTTTCAGCACGCGGCGCTCGCCGGTATCCATATCCAGTTCAAACAAAGTATCTGGCGTGGTCATGGAGGAATAACCGTAACGCAATCGCGCGGTTTCAGGTTCTGGATTGTAGGCAATCCAGGTCACGTAGGCCGGATCATCAAAAGCAATGCCGATGACTTCCCGTGTCTTGCGGTTAATTTGGCGCAAACTGGTTAACCCGCGCTGACGCTCTTCAACCACCAGCCAGTCGGTAAACAGCGTAAACCCTTCCAGCATGATGTTATCGCGTGGCGGAATTAACTCCTCCCATTGTTGTTCATCACGCATACGGGTACGGTATAAACCAAAGTTTTTGCCGTTGCGGTTGGAACGCAGATAAAACCGATGCTGGTAGTGATCAAGACTGTATTCGTGATCTTTGCGGCGCGGCAGAAAAACAAACGGCTCGGCATCGGCCATTTCCGCGTCCAGCAAGCGAACTTCACTGGTGGTGGCGCTGGCCAGGTGAATGACTACATAGTGCTTCGATGTCGTTTTATGCAAACTGACGTAATAGGTATCGTCTTTTTCTTCGTAGATCAGTTTATCTTGCGATGCTGGTGTACCGATGGCGTGACGCCAGACCTGATAAGGCAGCAGCGTCACCGGATGCTTGCGCACATAATAGAAAGTCCACGAATCATTCGCCCAGACAAAGCTGGGATCGACATTATCCAGCAATTCGGGATACCAGTTGCCCGTTTCAAGATTGCGAAAACGGATGCCGTACTGGCGTCGGGAAAGGAAATCTTCCGCCAGCGCCATAATGGTGTTATCGGGGGTAATTGCCATTCCGCCCATCGAATAAAACTCACTGTGCGCCGCGCGCTTGTTGGCATCGAGCAATGTTTCCCACTCATCCCACTCTTCACTGAACGCCGATTGACGCTGGTAGATGGCATATTCACAGCCAGGTTCATAAATATGCCGGTAGCGGTAGCCATTTTTGATGTAGGGCGCAGAAACTTCTCTTTGCGGAATGCGGTCGATAATTTCCTTTAATATGCGATCCTGCAAGGCTTGTTGCGAGGCCATCACCCGATGACCGTAGCTATTCTCTTGTTGCAAATAGTCCAGCACTTCCGGCTGTGAGCGCGTGTCGTCCCGCAGCCAGTAGTAATTATCGATACGCGTATCGCCATGAAGCGTCATGGCGTGGGGAATGCGGGCGGCTTTTGGTAGCATGTTATTGTTCTTTCTGGTTGAAACATCTTATAAGGGTGGCAAAACTCACCCGGTATGCAAGCGAAACAGGGTAGTCATTGCTCAGATGATGACAGGTAATGGCGTGGATATCGAATGATATGCTGACAGAGAAAATCAGTCCGTTCAAATGGCTGTGCGGTTCTGGATAGCCCGAAATAGTCCACGGTCAGGCTATCCAGAGAGCGGAATTATTCCGCCAAAGTGCGCTTTTGCTGTTCGAGATCGCGTTCGATCCCTTCGCGAACATCCTGGGGAATTTTCAGCGCGTCGCCCAATGCATTCAGGTAGCTACGCTCCATGAAATGATCAATATCAATAGCTGCGCAGCTCAAGAAATAGATTTCCAGCGCCTCTTCTTCATTACGAACCCCGTTCGCCAGGCGCTGCGGATCCAGCGGTTGTTCAATTGCCTGCTCAATGAGTACACGCCCCTGCTCTTCCACGCCGGCTTCACGCAATTGCTGGTCGATAGCTGCACGTTCTTTGGCATCAATATGACCATCACTTTTAGCGGCAAAGACCAGTGCAAGGATCAAACGTTCCGTACGCTCATCCAGCGGCGTGCTTTGAGTGCCGAATTGCGGTTCATCCTGATGCGCCGCACGAATTTTATCTTTGTATTTGTTCCACAGCACCGTACCCGCTACCGCTCCGCCGCCAACCAGCAACGCATTGGTGCCATATTTCGTGAGAAGTTTACGTGCTGATTTATTTGCGACCAGCAACCCTGCCAGCCCGCCTAATGCGCCCGGCACTAAAAGTTTGCCCAATCCCTGCTCCATAGACGAGGAGGTAGAAGAACTGCTTTGCCCAAGCAGGGATTGCAGCTGATTTAACCAGTTAGCCATATTTGCTCCTCAATAACCATTTTTAGTGCCTGTAGCATAGCGGATGAGGATGTCAGAAAGTGTATATCGCGGCAAAAGATGCGCAAATAAACGGACCGAAAGGAAGTCATCGACGGAAATTCGCGTCAGATAAGGAACTCGGCTATGGTGGGAATGTGGAGGAAGGATTGATTGGGATTATCTGCTGCTGATTGCCTGCTGCGATGCTGTCGCGCCTTATCATGCCTACGGGGTCTGATGCATTGTAAGGCGGACAGGTGATTACACCACATCCGCCAGGAATTATGCGCAATGACTAATAGCCATTAACGACGCTGATACTCCGCCATTCCCGCTTTACAGTCCACGCTTACCTGATAATGAATATCGGCACTTTTACCGCGCACGGTCAGCGGAACTGACCATTTATCATCTTTACCCTGAATATCCTGCAAACTAACCCACGCAACCGGATCTGCCTGACCAACGATTTTTTGATCGTCTGCCCAGCGCGCTACGCGGTTTTGTTGATAATCGCGTTTTACACTCGCGGCAATTCCGGCTGCATCCAGACCTTCACACTTTGGGAAAGTTACTGACTTGCTGGTTTCGTTATTTGCAGCAAAAACTGATGCGCAGGCAGAAAGCAGTAACAGCCCCAACAACGCTCCTCTTTTTTTCATGTTTTTCTCCATAGCACAATGATTCAGGAGAAAGCATGGTACAAATTGTCAGGAGCGCAAGTTGCTTCAGGCGGCGTGGGTCTCATCTTCCGCATCGTTGCTATTATCGACCACCTGCGGAGACGGTAATTTGCCTGTTTTCAGGATGGTACTCAGGACATCTTTCTGTTCTGCCAGCCACAGTGAAAGAGCTTCACGTTGCTCGTCTTCCATTTTGACCGGGGAATTTGCCAGCCAGGTGTCGAGCAGATCCGCCGTATCAAGCATTTTGTCATAAGCATCGGCTTCCTTTTTGCTGGTAAACGACATCTTCTCTTCGCCCTCACGAATGACTACGTATTTAATTTCAACCGCCATTTGCAGCCTCTCATCATAACTGTAATTTTATACAGTATATTTCTTTTCAATCGAGAAATCAACGCAAGCAATCAAGCAATAAAGACACACGCAAACGTTTTCGTTTATACTTCACGCGGAATTAATCAGGGGATATTCGTTATGACGTTATTAGGCACTGCGCTGCGTCCGGCAGCAACTCGCGTGATGTTATTAGGTTCCGGTGAACTGGGTAAAGAAGTGGCAATCGAGTGCCAGCGCCTCGGCGTAGAGGTGATTGCGGTTGATCGCTATGCCGACGCGCCAGCCATGCATGTCGCACACCGCTCCCATGTCATTAATATGCTGGATGGTGATGCATTGCGCCGCGTGGTTGAACTGGAAAAGCCGCACTATATCGTGCCGGAGATTGAAGCTATTGCCACCGATATGCTGATCCAGCTTGAAGAGGAAGGACTGAATGTTGTCCCCTGCGCGCGCGCGACAAAATTAACCATGAATCGCGAGGGCATCCGCCGTCTGGCGGCAGAAGAGCTTCAAATTCCCACTTCAACGTATCGTTTTGCCGACAGCGAAAACCTTTTCCGCGAGGCGGTTGCCGCCATTGGCTATCCCTGTATTGTTAAACCGGTGATGAGTTCTTCCGGCAAGGGGCAGACATTTATTCGCTCTGCCGAACAGCTTGCTCAGGCGTGGGAGTACGCCCAGCAAGGTGGTCGCGCTGGAGCAGGTCGTGTGATTGTTGAAGGCGTGGTTAAGTTTGACTTCGAAATTACACTACTGACCGTCAGCGCCGTGGATGGTGTCCATTTCTGTGCGCCAGTCGGCCATCGTCAGGAAGATGGAGATTACCGTGAATCCTGGCAACCGCAGCAAATGAGCCCCCTTGCCCTTGAACGTGCGCAGGAGATTGCCCGTAAAGTGGTGCTGGCGCTGGGAGGTTATGGGCTGTTTGGTGTCGAGTTGTTTGTCTGTGGTGATGAGGTGATTTTCAGTGAAGTCTCCCCTCGCCCGCATGACACCGGGATGGTGACGTTAATTTCTCAGGATCTCTCAGAATTTGCCCTACATGTACGCGCGTTCCTTGGACTGCCTGTTGGTGGGATCCGCCAGTATGGTCCAGCCGCTTCTGCGGTTATCCTGCCGCAACTGACCAGTCAGAATGTCACGTTTGATAATGTGCAGAATGCCGTAGGCGCAGGTCTACAGATTCGATTATTTGGTAAGCCGGAAATTGATGGCAGCCGTCGTCTGGGTGTGGCACTGGCTACTGCAGAGAGTATTGATGAGGCGATTAAACGCGCGAAGCACGCCGCCGGTCAGGTGAAAGTGCAAGGTTAAATCTGTTAAAAACAAGCTACAAAAATGCCCGATTCACAATCGGGCATTTCAGATTGCTGACAAAGTGCGCTTTGTTTATGTCAGATGCGGCGTAAACGCCTTATCTGACCTACAAATCTTATGAATTCAATATATTACAATTCACTTGTAGGCCTGATAAGCATAGCGCATCAGGCAATGTTGCGTTTGTCATCATCCTCAAAAATGCCCGATTCTCGATCGGGCATTTTGACTCTTACAGCTTAGCGCCTTCTACTGCTTCACGCGCCAGCTTAGTAATACGGTCGTAATCGCCCGCTTCCAGCGCATCCGCCGGAACCAGCCAGGAACCACCGATGCACAGTACGCTTTTCAGCGCCAGATAATCACGGTAGTTAGCCGGAGAAATGCCACCAGTCGGGCAGAAACGCACCTGGGAGAACGGACCTGCGATCGCTTGCAGGGCTTTCACGCCGCCGTTAGCTTCAGCCGGGAAGAATTTGAACTCTTTCAGGCCGTAGTCCATACCCAGCATCAGTTCGGAAACAGTGCTGATCCCTGGAATCAGAGGGATTGTACCTTCAGTCGCCGCTTTCAGCAGTGGCTCAGTCAGACCCGGGCTGATTGCGAACTGTGCACCCGCTTCGGTCACTTCTGCCAGTTGCTGTGGATTCAGCACTGTACCGGCACCCACAATCGCTTCAGGCACTTCTTTGGCGATAGCACGGATAGCATCAACTGCACACTCGGTACGCAGAGTCACTTCCAGAACGCGCACCCCACCAGCAACCAACGCTTTTGCCATCGGCACCGCGTGTTCCAGTTTTTTTACCACGATAACCGGTACAACCGGGCCGGTGGTCAGGATTGATTCTGCACTTGTTTTCCAGTTTTTCATCAGAGTTTTCTCTCGCCTGATTACAAATTTGTCATCTTAAAAAGTGATACAGGTTGCGCCCTGTTCGGCACCGGACAGTTTTTCACGCAAGGCGCTGAATAATTCACGTCCTGTTCCCACGCGTGACGCGCTCAGGTCAGGAATGTGCGGTTCGCGAGCAGCCAGTTCCGCTTCGTCTACCAGCAGCGTCAGTTCGCCTGTCTGTCCATTCACACGAATGATGTCCCCGTCGCGCACTTTTGCCAGCAGCCCGCCATCGTAGGCTTCTGGTGTTACGTGGATAGCTGACGGCACTTTACCTGAAGCACCGGAGAGTCGTCCATCAGTAACTAACGCAATTTTGAAACACCGGTCCAATAATACACCAAGTGGCGGCATGAGTTTATGTAATTCTGGCATTCCGTTCGCTTTTGGCCCCTGATGACGGACAACAACCACACAATCGCGATCCAGCAAACCCGCTTCAAAGGCAGGCATAACGTCATGTTGGCTTTCAAAAACAACCGCAGGCGCTTCAATCACCTGGTTTTCTACCGGTACGGCAGAGGTCTTCATAACCGCACGGCCCAGGTTACCGCTTAACACTTTTGTCCCGCCATGATGAGAGAAAGGTTGCTCGAAGGAAGCGATCACATTGCTGTCGAGTGATTTTTCCGCCCCTTCCCGCCAGTCCAGTTCACCATTATTCAGCCATGGTTCAAGGGTATAACGAGACAGACCAAAGCCTGCCACCGTGTTGACATCTTCATGCAGCAGGCCCGCCTTGAGCAGTTCACGCACCAGCACTGGTACGCCACCCGCTGCCTGGAAATGGTTAATATCGGCCGGACCGTTCGGGTAGAGACGCGCCATCAGCGGTACGACATCAGAAAGATCAGAGAAATCATCCCAGTTAATCTGAATACCCGCCGCACGCGCCATCGCCACCAGGTGCATTGTGTGGTTAGTGGAGCCGCCGGTCGCCAGCAGTGCCACGATGCCGTTCACCACCACTTTTTCGTCGATCATCTTACCGATCGGCATCCATTCATTACCGTTGCCAGTCATGCGTGTAACCTGGCGCGCTGCGGCTGCGGTTAATGCATCACGTAACGGGGAGTCCGGATGAACAAAAGAAGAGCCCGGCAACTGCATCCCCATAAACTCCACCACCATCTGGTTGGTGTTGGCAGTACCGTAGAAAGTACATGTACCCGGCGCATGATAAGATGCAGCTTCTGACTCCAGCAGTGCCATACGATCCACTTTGCCTTCGGCATAAAGCTGGCGAATACGCACTTTTTCTTTATTTGGCAACCCGCTTGCCATTGGACCTGATGGCACAAATACCGCAGGCAGATGACCGAACGACAAAGCAGCCATCGTAAGCCCAGGGACAATCTTGTCGCACACGCCGAGGAACAGCGCGCCATCAAACATATTATGGGACAGCCCCACCGCCGCAGACATTGCAATCACTTCGCGGCTTAGCAGCGACAGTTCCATGCCGTCCTGCCCCTGGGTTACACCATCGCACATAGCCGGAACACCACCAGCAACCTGACCGACCGCGTTGGCTTCATGCAGTGCTTTACGAATAATCTCCGGGTAGTGTTCATAAGGCTGGTGGGCAGAGAGCATGTCGTTGTAGGAGGTGATGATAGCGATATTGTTACGCAACATGCTTTTCAGAGAGGCTTTGTCTTCTGGCTGGCAGGCAGCGAAACCGTGTGCCAGGTTACCACATGCCAACTGCGAACGATGAACGGTCGAAGTTTTCGCTTGTTCGATCCGGGCGAGGTATGCAGAGCGAGTCTCGCGCGAACGTTCAATGATTCGATTTGTTACGCGTAACAATTGTGGATTCATAAAGGCTCCTGAAATTGAGTTGTCAGAGCAGGATGATTCACAACGCGTTTCATTCAGGAAAATTATGACTGAAACGCCTGTAACCGGAGCTCATAGGGCAGAAACGTTTCAGTCAGTGTAATAAAAAAAGCCTCGTGGGTGAATCCACACGAGGCTCAAAAGTGTAAAAATTACTCTACAATCTGTGCAAGATCATGTTACCGGTAAAATAACCCGTAAGGATAAGTCGAGATATTACTCAAACTCATTCCAGGAACGACCGTCACGAGTAATCATCGCCACCGAGGCAACAGGTCCCCAGGTTCCGGCCTGATACGGTTTCGGCGCATCATTGTCCATCGCCCACGCCTCAGTAATGGAGTCTACCCATTTCCAGGCTTCTTCCACTTCATCGCGACGTACAAACAATGCCTGAATACCACGCATGGTTTCCAGCAGCAGACGTTCATAGGCATCCGCCAGATGCGTCTGATTAAAGGTTTCTGAATAGCTCAGATCCAGCTTGGTGATTTGCAGGTTATGTTTGTGGTCAAGGCCAGGAACTTTATTCAGTACCTGGATATCCACGCCTTCATCAGGTTGCAGACGGATAGTCAGTTTATTCTGCGGCAGATCCTGCCACGACTCTTTAAACAGATTCAGTTCTGGCGTTTTGAAATAGACCACCACTTCAGAGCATTTAGTCGGCAGACGTTTACCGGTACGCAGGTAGAACGGTACGCCAGCCCAGCGCCAGTTATCGATGTCGACGCGGATCGCCACGAAGGTTTCCGTGTTACTGCTTTTGTTCGCGCCCTCTTCTTCCAGATAACCCGGCACTTTTTTGCCCTGCGCAAAACCTGCGGTGTACTGCCCTCGCACCGTCTTTTCACGCACGTTAGAGCGATCAATGCGGCGCAGAGACTTCAGTACTTTGACTTTTTCATCACGGATGCTGTCTGCGCTCAGGTCAGACGGCGGAGACATCGCAATCATGCAGAGAATTTGTAGCAGGTGGTTCTGGATCATGTCGCGCATCTGACCAGCTTTATCAAAATAGCCCCAGCGCCCTTCGATCCCCACTTCTTCTGCCACCGTAATCTCAACATGATCAATGGTGCGATTGTCCCAGTTGTTTACAAACAGGGAGTTAGCAAAACGCAGCGCCAACAGGTTCAGCACCGTTTCTTTACCAAGATAGTGGTCGATACGGTAAACCTGGCACTCCTCGAAGTATTCGCCAACCTGATCGTTGATTTCCTGCGAGGTCGCCAGCGACGTCCCCAGCGGTTTCTCCATGACTACGCGTGCCGGTTTAGCATTCAGTTTTGCCTCGCCAAGCCCTTTGCAAATTGCGCCAAAAGTACTTGGCGGCATGGCAAAGTAGTTAATGGTGATACGATTTTTTTGATCCAGCATCGCGCCGAGACGGCTGAATGCAGCAGTGTCATTGACATCGAGATTACAAAAATCCAGACGTGCACTCAGGGTGTCCCATAAACCTTCATCAATGGTTTCTTTCATGAAAGTTTCGAGCGCCTCGCGGACAACTTTGGTATATGCCGCTTTATCCCAGTCAGCACGCCCTACGCCGATAATCCGGGTGTCCGGGTTGAGCTGACCGGCTTTTTCCAGTTGATACAGGGAAGGCAGCAATTTACGACGCGCAAGGTCGCCTTTCGCGCCGAAAATGACCAGGTCACAGGCCTGGGCTGTTTGCGTTACCGCCATGTCATTCTCCTTAAGTTAACTAACCCGGTACTTAAGCCTGGGTATACTTGTAATTTTCTTACGGTGCACTGTACTGCTTTTACGAGCTTGCGAAAACTGTAAACGCTTATCCACCCGTGCGATTACGGCAAAAGCGCGTAAAGTGCGGCAAAACTGATAAAAAAACCATCATTTTCCTTTGGGTAAAAATCTGACACTGATCATGTTATGAAAAAAAATAACAACTTTTTTATCTGCTTTTGTCATTAACACAGCGCACAGGCGTAATATCTGACAAAACTGCATTTCGATTTCTTTCCGTGTGGAAATCGTCATTACCCGTGAGTCTCTTTACATCATGAATATGCTGGAAAAAATCCAGTCTCAACTGGAACATCTGAGCAAATCAGAACGCAAAGTTGCCGAGGTCATTCTTGTCTCGCCCGACAACGCGATCCATTCGAGTATTGCTGCTCTGGCACTGGAAGCCAATGTTAGCGAACCGACGGTCAATCGTTTCTGTCGCAGCATGGACACACGCGGTTTTCCTGATTTTAAACTGCATCTGGCGCAAAGTCTGGCTAATGGCACACCCTATGTTAATCGCAACGTCAGTGAAGATGACAGCGTTGAATCATACACAGGGAAAATATTTGAGTCGGCAATGGCTACTCTCGATCACGTCCGCCACTCGCTGGATAAGTCCGCCGTCAATCGCGCTGTTGATCTCCTCACCCAGGCGAAAAAAATTGCCTTTTTCGGGTTAGGTTCTTCTGCCGCTGTTGCCCACGATGCAATGAATAAGTTTTTTCGCTTCAATGTTCCGGTGATCTACTCGGACGATATCGTACTGCAGCGAATGAGTTGTATGAACTGTAGCGATGGAGACGTCGTTGTGTTGATTTCCCATACCGGCAGAACCAAAAATCTGGTTGAACTGGCGCAACTGGCGCGGGAAAACGACGCAATGGTGATTGCCCTCACCTCTGCTGGTACACCACTCGCCCAAGAAGCGACGCTGGCAATTACCCTCGACGTACCGGAAGATACTGACATTTATATGCCCATGGTCTCTCGACTTGCCCAGTTGACCGTGATAGATGTGCTGGCAACAGGATTTACTTTGCGACGCGGCGCAAAATTCAGAGATAACTTGAAGCGGGTCAAGGAAGCTCTTAAGGAATCGCGTTTTGATAAGCAGTTACTTAATTTAAGTGACGATCGTTAAAACGATTGCCATTGTTCTAATCTTATACGACATCCGAATGAGATTAATTTATCGCCACAATGGCTTTATTTCATTCGGATTTCATGTTCAAGCAACACCTTGTTGTTTCAGTCAACGGAGTATTACATGTCCAGAAGGCTTCGCAGAACCAAAATCGTTACCACGTTAGGCCCTGCTACTGATCGCGATAATAACCTTGAAAAAGTTATCGCTGCCGGCGCGAACGTTGTACGTATGAACTTTTCTCATGGCTCGCCTGAAGATCACAAAATGCGCGCGGATAAAGTTCGTGAAATTGCCGCAAAACTGGGGCGTCATGTGGCTATTCTGGGTGACCTTCAGGGGCCAAAGATTCGTGTATCTACCTTTAAAGAAGGTAAGGTATTCCTCAATATTGGGGATAAATTCCTGCTGGACGCCAACCTGGGGAAAGGTGAAGGCGATAAAGAAAAAGTCGGCATCGACTATAAAGGATTGCCTGCTGACGTCGTGCCTGGCGACATCTTGCTGCTGGACGATGGTCGCGTTCAGTTAAAAGTGCTGGAAGTTCAGGGCATGAAAGTGTTCACCGAAGTGACCGTCGGCGGCCCGCTCTCCAACAATAAAGGGATCAACAAACTCGGCGGCGGCCTGTCGGCTGAAGCCCTGACCGAGAAAGATAAAGCAGATATCCAGACTGCGGCGCTGATTGGCGTGGATTACCTGGCGGTCTCCTTCCCACGCTGCGGCGAAGACCTGAACTATGCACGCCGTCTGGCGCGCGACGCTGGTTGTGATGCGAAAATTGTCGCCAAGGTTGAACGCGCAGAAGCCGTTTGCAGCCAGGATGCGATGGACGACATTATTCTCGCCTCTGACGTGGTGATGGTTGCACGTGGCGACCTAGGCGTAGAAATTGGCGATCCTGAACTGGTCGGCATTCAGAAAGCGTTGATTCGTCGCGCGCGTCAGCTGAACCGCGCGGTAATCACTGCGACCCAGATGATGGAGTCAATGATTACCAACCCAATGCCGACTCGTGCAGAAGTTATGGACGTGGCAAACGCCGTGCTGGATGGTACTGACGCAGTAATGTTGTCTGCAGAAACCGCTGCGGGTCAGTATCCGTCAGAAACCGTTGCAGCCATGGCGCGTGTTTGCCTGGGTGCGGAAAAAATCCCAAGCATCAACGTGTCTAAACATCGTCTGGACGTTCAGTTCGACAATGTGGAAGAAGCTATCGCCATGTCCGCGATGTATGCGGCTAACCACCTGAAAGGTGTTACCGCTATCATCACCATGACCGAGTCAGGTCGTACCGCGCTGATGACTTCCCGTATCAGCTCCGGACTGCCGATTTTCGCAATGTCTCGCCATGAGCGCACCCTGAACCTGACTGCGCTTTATCGTGGTGTAACGCCGGTCTATTTTGACAGCGCGAATGATGGCGTGGTTGCAGCCAACGAAGCGGTAAATCTGCTGCGCGATAAAGGCTACCTGATGTCTGGTGACCTGGTAATTGTCACCCAGGGCGATGTGATGAGTACCGTGGGTTCTACCAACACCACGCGTATTTTAACCGTAGAGTAAGTACGTTGCCGGATGCGGTGAAAACGCCTTATCCGGCCTGCAATTCAATGATAATTCGACAGATTTCAAATCTTCTGAAGCAAACTTGAACTTATCATCAGACGAAAGCCTCTCTTCGTGAGAGGCTTTTTCTATTTGATAGGATAAAGATCTTTGCGTTTATAAGGCTGGATTTCGCCCGGTTTGCGAGTCTTGAGCAATTTTAAAATCCAGGTGTATTGCTCTGGTCGCGGACCAACAAAAATCTCGACTTCTTCATTCATCCGCCGCGCAATGGTATGGTCATCTGCCTCTGACAAGTCATCCATCGGCGGACGAACCTGAATTGTCAGGCGGTGCGTCTTGCCGTCATAAATCGGAAACAACGGTACGACACGCGCACGACACACTTTCATCAGACGACCAATCGCGGGCAGCGTCGCTTTATAAGTTGCAAAGAAATCAACAAATTCACTGTGCTCCGGGCCATGATCCTGATCGGGCAAATAATAGCCCCAGTACCCCTGACGAACCGACTGGATGAACGGTTTTATGCCGTCATTCCTCGCATGTAGACGACCACCAAAACGACGACGCACGGTGTTCCAGACATAATCAAAAACCGGGTTGCCCTGATTATGGAACATCGCCGCCATTTTCTGCCCTTGCGAGGCCATCAGCATAGCGGGGATATCTACCGCCCAGCCGTGCGGCACCAGAAAGATCACTTTCTCGTCGTTACGCCGCATCTCTTCGATGATTTCCAGTCCCTGCCAGTCTACGCGCGGCTGAATTTTTTCCGGCCCGCGTATCGCCAGTTCTGCCATCATCGCCATCGCCTGCGGCGCTGTGGCAAACATCTCATCCACAATCGCTTCGCGTTCAGCTTCGCTACGTTCTGGAAAGCAAAGAGACAGATTGATTAACGCACGACGACGTGAGCTTTTACCCAATCGTCCGGCAAAACGTCCCAGCCGCGCCAGAATGGGATCGCGGAATTTCGGAGGCGTTAAGGCAATGCCGGCCATCGCCGCCACACCCAACCAGGCTCCCCAGTAACGCGGATGGCGAAAGGATTTATCAAACTCAGGAATGTATTCACTATTATTTTTTTTCGTTTCCATGCTTTTCCAGTTTCGGATAAGGCAAATATCAATCTGCTGATAGTGTAGCGGCGCAACTTGCCCCGCACCAAATAAAAAAGCCGGTACTGACTGCGTACCGGCTGCGAATGGGTGTTAATTAATCAAACTGTAGCTGCGGCACAATCTCTTTGGCCTGCGCCAGGAACTCACTGCGATCGGAGCCAGTCAGCCCTTCGGTACGCGGCAGTTTCGCCGTCAGCGGGTTTACGGCCTGCTGGTTGATCCATACTTCATAGTGCAAATGCGGCCCGGTTGAACGCCCGGTGTTACCGGAAAGCGCGATACGATCGCCTCGTTTTACCTTCTGCCCCGGTTTCACCAGAATCTTGCGCAGGTGCATATAACGCGTGGTATAGGTGCGGCCATGACGGATCGCAACATAATAACCTGCGGCGCCACTGCGTTTGGCTACAACCACTTCACCGTCACCCACCGAAAGTACCGGCGTACCCTGTGGCATCGCGAAATCAACCCCTCTGTGCGGCGCAACGCGACCTGTGACCGGGTTCAGACGACGCGGGTTAAAGTTAGACGAGATACGGAACTGCTTCGCCGTCGGGAATCGCAAGAATCCTTTCGCCAGACCAGTACCGTTACGATCATAGAACTTGCCATCTTCGGCACGGATAGCGTAGTAATCTTTACCTTCAGAACGCAAACGTACGCCCAGTAACTGGCTTTGCTCACGTTTGCCATCAAGCATTTCACGTGACATTAATACCGCAAATTCATCGCCTTTTTTAACCTTCCGAAAGTCCATCTGCCACTGTAACGCTTTAATCACTGCGCTCACTTCAGCACTGGTTAAACCAGCACTTCTGGCGCTGGCAACAAAGCTCGACCCTACAGTGCCTTTCAGTAGATTATTAACCCACTCCCCTTGCTGCATTTCGCTGGTCATTTTAAAACCGTTTGCTGCAGTGCGGTCATAGGTACGCGTTTCCCGACGAGAAACTTCCCAGGTCAGACGTTGTAAATCGCCCTCTGCGGTTAATGTCCAGGTGAGTTGTTGACCAATTTTCAGGTTACGCAGATCTTTATCCGCAGCAGCCAGTTGGGTGATATCACCCATATCAATACCATATTGATTGAGGATGCTACTTAGCGTATCGCCTGTGGAAACAACATATTCATGCACACCCGCTTCTCCGGCGATCTTGTCGTCCAGTTCATCTTGCGGAATGGCTTCATCTTCTTGTGCGGCTTGATCAATCGGTTCACTGGCTTCAGGTAAGAGTGAACGGATTTCGTTTTGTTCCAGCTCAATGGTTTTAACAATTGGCGTGGCGTCGCGGTGGTAAACATAGGGCCGCCAGACAGCGACGGCCAGAGTAAGAACGGTGAGCGACCCCAACATAACGCGGTGTGGTCGCGGTAAATTATTAAACGCCAGGGCGACAGAGCGGGCTATCTGTTGCACGTAATCACTTCCTCATTAATCTCCTTTCAGGCAGCTCGCGTACTGGTTGGCTAATTGATTCAGAAATTCTGAATAGCTTGTTTTACCCAGTTTGATATTCGTCCCAAGGGGATCCAACGTTCCCATACGAACGGATGTCCCTCGTGCGACGCTTTCAACGACCGCTGGCCTGAACTGTGGTTCAGCAAAAACGCAGGTTGCTTTTTGCTCAACCAACTGTGTTCTTATTTCATGTAAACGCTGCGCGCCCGGTTGAATCTCTGGGTTAACGGTAAAATGACCAAGCGGTGTCAGTCCGAATTGTTTTTCGAAGTAGCCGTAAGCATCATGAAAAACGAAATAACCTTTTCCCTTGAGCGGCGCGAGCTCATTACCAACCTGTTTATCGGTTGCAACTAATTGTGCCTCAAAATCCTTCAGGTTGGCGTCAAGTTTGGCTCGACTTTGCGGCATAAGTTCCACTAATTTTCCATGGATTGCAACCGCTGTAGCCCGCGCTATCTCTGGGGAGAGCCAAAGATGCATGTTGAAATCGCCGTGATGGTGATCTTCGTCACTTTTTTCCGCGTGGTTATGATCATCATCATCGCCGTGAATACTTTTCATCAGCATCGGTTTTACATTCTCAAGCTGCGCAATCGTTACCTGTTTCGCCTCAGGTAATTTGCTCACCGGCTTTTGCATAAACGCTTCCATCTCCGGGCCAACCCAGACGACTAAGTCCGCGTTCTGTAAGCGTTTTACATCCGATGGACGCAGTGAATAATCGTGTTCTGAAGCACCATCAGGCAGTAATACTTCAGTCTCTGTTACCCCATCAGCAATGGCGGAAGCGATGAATCCAACAGGTTTAAGCGAAGCAACAACGGCGGCATCTGCCGCCTGTGTTGCACCACCCCAGAGAGCGACGGATAATGCTGCGAAAAGAAGCGTTTTTTTATGTAACATAATGCGACCAATCATCGTAATGAATACAAGAAGTGTGATATTATAACATTTCATGACTACTGCAAGACTAAAATTAACATGACAAGTCTGGTTTCCCTGGAAAATGTCTCGGTTTCTTTTGGCCAACGCCGCGTCCTCTCTGATGTGTCGCTGGAACTTAAACCTGGAAAAATTTTGACCTTACTTGGGCCGAACGGCGCAGGTAAGTCGACGCTGGTGCGGGTTGTGCTCGGGCTGGTAACACCAGATGAAGGTGTTATCAAGCGCCACGGAAAACTGCGTATCGGCTACGTGCCGCAAAAGCTCTATCTCGACACCACGTTGCCACTGACCGTAAACCGTTTTTTACGCTTACGCCCCGGTACATATAGAGAAGACATTCTGCCCGCACTGAAACGCGTTCAGGCCGGGCATCTGATTGACGCGCCAATGCAAAAGCTCTCTGGCGGCGAAACGCAGCGTGTACTGCTGGCGCGCGCGTTGTTAAATCAACCGCAATTATTAGTGCTGGATGAACCCACTCAAGGCGTGGATGTAAATGGTCAGGTTGCGTTGTACGACCTGATTGATCAACTGCGCCGCGAACTGGATTGTGGCGTATTAATGGTTTCTCACGATCTGCATCTGGTGATGGCAAAAACCGATGAAGTACTTTGCCTCAATCACCACATCTGTTGTTCCGGCACACCGGAAGTCGTTTCCCTGCATCCAGAATTTATTTCGATGTTTGGACCTCGCGGTGCTGAGCAACTAGGTATCTATCGCCATCATCATAATCACCGCCATGATTTACAGGGGCGGATTATTCTGCGTCGGGGAAATGATCGCTCATGATTGAATTATTATTTCCTGGTTGGTTAGCCGGGATCATGCTGGCCTGTGCCGCAGGTCCGCTGGGTTCGTTTGTTGTCTGGCGTCGTATGTCTTATTTCGGCGACACGCTGGCACATGCATCTTTACTTGGCGTCGCGTTTGGCCTGCTACTGGATGTGAATCCTTTCTATGCAGTGATTGCGGTTACGCTGCTGCTGGCGGGCGGTCTGGTATGGCTGGAAAAGCGCCCACAACTGGCGATCGATACATTATTGGGAATTATGGCGCACAGTGCTTTGTCGCTGGGTCTGGTCGTCGTCAGCCTGATGTCTAACATTCGCGTTGACTTGATGGCATACCTGTTTGGTGATTTGCTGGCAGTGACGCCGGAAGATCTTATCTCCATTGCGATTGGCGTGGTCATCGTGGTGGCAATTCTGTTCTGGCAATGGCGCAATTTGCTGTCGATGACGATTAGCCCGGATCTGGCGTTTGTCGATGGCGTGAAATTACAGCGCGTAAAATTATTGTTGATGCTGGTGACGGCATTGACGATTGGCGTGGCAATGAAATTTGTCGGCGCGTTGATTATTACCTCGCTGCTGATTATTCCTGCGGCTACTGCACGTCGTTTTGCCCGCACGCCGGAGCAGATGGCTGGTGTCGCTGTTTTGGTGGGGATGATTGCCGTAACTGGTGGTTTAACCTTTTCCGCGTTTTACGATACGCCAGCAGGCCCGTCGGTGGTGCTGTGTGCGGCGCTGTTGTTTATTATCAGTATGATGAAAAAGCAAGCCAACTAAGTTGCGACTGGCACTATACAGTGCCAGTTTCATCGACCAGGTCACCACATTGCGAGTATCAGCAAAAAACATTCTGTTAAGAACAAGCGACCAGAGAATGTTTATATGGTCTGCATAAAATCCATGTCCGCATTCGACAAATTAAACGACGATATTAAGAATTCTCCTTTGCAGTTATTTCCCCACGAAAAATATTATCGTTCTCTCGAAAAAACGTGAGTGAGCAGATAAGCAGTCTCTGGAAACTGGCAATAAATACAGGAATGTAGCACCGAGAAATAGGAGTATCAGTATAAGTTCGTACAGCGTATGAATTGCAGCACATTTGCTCGCAGGGCATTAAGTGCAGGAGTAAATCCAATCTTCATTACTGCACAGAGGGGCATTTTTCTGTTCGCATTGGGGGCAGATAATAATGACAATCCCCTGGCAATTCTGAATGTAAATTTCAGTTCTGATGCACCAACAGTGCCCCGTTCAAAACGAGAAAGTAATCCCTTCTGTTTCAAATGCTCACTGCGCCCAGTCCGGTTTATTGAGTATATGATCCTGCCAGTCGATCACTTCTGATTCTTTCACCGCAATATGACGTACAGAGATTCGCTCACCGTGCATTGCCGCTTTCGAACCAGTCATCAGCGGATGCCACTCTGGCAATGCCTTCCCTTCCGCCAGCAATCGATATGCACAGGTCATCGGTAGCCATTCGAATGTTGGCAGGTTTTCGCGGGTTAATTTGATGCAGTCAGGTTCAAACTCGAAGCGGCGTTCGTAGTTCCGACATTGACAGGTTTTAATATTAAGCTGACGGCAAGCGACGTTAGTGAAGTAGATTTCGTCGGTGTCTTCATCCATCAGTTTATGCAGGCAGCACTGACCACAACCATCACACAACGACTCCCATTCTGCATCGCTCATTTCATCAAGGGTTTTACTTTGCCAGAAAGGTATATCGCTCATCAGGTGTTCCGCCATTACGTTAAAACGCACCTTATAACCAGTCTGGCACAGCGATGCAAGTTTTGCCGCCTCATTCAGGCGGCAAAAAAGTATTACAAAACGCGAGTTGTCAAAGAATGACCATCGAAAGTAACAGTCAGTTCATCGCCACTGTATAGCGGCCCGACACCATCAGGCGTGCCTGTTAACGCAACGTCACCGGCCTTGAGGGTAAAAAACTTGCTCATATAAGCAATCAGCGGAACGATTTTATGGATCATGTCCGCAGTCGAACCTTGTTGGCGTTGTTCGCCGTTAACGCTCAGACCCAGCGATGTATTTTGCGGATCGCCAGTGAACTCTGCGGCAGGAATAAACCCGGAAAGAGGACAAGAGTTATCAAACGCTTTGGCCTTTTCCCACGGCTGCCCGGCTTTCTTCATTTTTGCCTGAATATCACGTAATGTCAGATCGAGCGCCACGCCGTAACCTGCAATGGCTTTGCGCACATGCTCTTCCGTAGCCTGACGTAGCGTCGCGCCAATCAACACAGCCAGTTCTACTTCATGATGAACCGCGCCAAAATCTGAGGGAATAGCCAATGGCTGGCGCAGATCGCACAGTGCCGTTTCAGGTTTAATGAACAACACGGGCTCTTCAGGCACTTCACTCCCCATCTCTTTAATATGTCTGGCATAATTACTGCCAACACAAACTACTTTACTCACCGGATAATCCAGCAGTGCACCTTGCCAGTTGTGATGTTGATACATAACGTTCCTCTCACTTCATCGTGGATCTTAAAACCCGCTCCGACAAATATGATGCCACCGCCGGATATTGGTTATTTTTTAGTGCTGTCTGTATTTTTCGCCATCACAGAAAGATGTTGCTTCAGCAAATCCTCAGGAGGAGGTGGCAATTGAAGATAATAGCCATGCTCAGCTAAGGCCTGTTTAACTTTCTCAATATCGGCATTTACCAGTTTTTTTCTCCCGTCCAATGGAAGAATCATCGCAAGTTGCGGTTGACCAAAACCTTTCATCAGCTCCTCTGGAACACGTGAAAAGTCGTCTTTTTTTTCAACATATAAATAGGTCTGGTCACGTTTACTACTTCGATAGATCACACAAAACATAATTTTACTCTGAATAAATGGGGGGGTGACTTGCCTCAATATAATCCAGACTATAACATGCCTTATAGTCTTCGTAATATCATCGCACGCTGATGATGATGGTAATTAGCTAATTGAGTAAGGCCAGGATGTCAAACACGCCAATCGAGCTTAAAGGTAGCAGCTTCACCTTATCTGTGGTTCATCTGCATGAGGCAGAACCTAAGGTTATTCATCAGGCGCTGGAAGACAAAATCGCTCAGGCTCCGGCATTTTTAAATCATGCTCCCATCGTACTCAATGTCAGTGGCCTCGAAGAACAGGTCAACTGGCCAGCAATGCACAAAGCTATCTCAGCAACAGGCTTGCGGATCATTGGTGTCAGTGGCTGCAAAAATGCGAAGCTGAAAGCTGAAATCGAAAAGATGGGGTTGCCAATCCTGACTGAAGGAAAGGAAAAAGCGCCACGTCCAGCACCGGCTCCCCAGGTTCCTGCGAAAAGTACAACACCGGACACAAAAACGCGCTTAATAGATACCCCGGTACGTTCCGGTCAGCGCATTTATGCGCCACAATGTGATCTGATTGTTACAAGCCATGTTAGTGCAGGGGCAGAATTGATCGCAGATGGTAACATTCATGTCTATGGCATGATGCGCGGTCGTGCGCTAGCCGGGGCAAGTGGTGACCGGGAAGCACAAATATTTTGTACGAGTCTGATGGCAGAACTGGTCTCTATCGCCGGTGAATACTGGCTGAGTGATAAAATCCCAGCAGAATTTTATGGCAAAGCGGCACGACTGCAATTAGTCGAAAACGCTTTGACCGTTCAATCGTTAAATTGATCCCTTTTTAACAAGGAATTTTTATGGCACGCATTATTGTTGTTACTTCGGGGAAAGGGGGCGTTGGAAAGACAACCTCCAGCGCGGCCATCGCCACTGGTTTGGCCCAGAAGGGAAAGAAAACTGTCGTGATCGATTTTGATATCGGCTTGCGTAATCTCGACCTGATTATGGGTTGCGAGCGCCGGGTCGTTTACGATTTCGTCAACGTCATTCAGGGCGATGCAACGCTAAATCAGGCGTTAATTAAGGATAAGCGTACTGATAACCTCTATATTCTCCCAGCTTCGCAAACTCGCGATAAAGATGCCCTCACCCGCGAAGGGGTGGCCAAAGTTCTTGATGACCTGAAAGCGATGGACTTTGAGTTTATCGTTTGTGACTCACCGGCGGGTATTGAAACCGGTGCATTAATGGCTCTTTATTTCGCTGATGAGGCCATTATTACCACCAACCCGGAAGTTTCCTCAGTTCGTGACTCTGACCGTATTTTAGGTATTCTGGCGTCGAAATCACGTCGCGCAGAAAACGGCGAAGAACCCATAAAAGAGCACCTGCTGTTAACGCGCTATAACCCTGGTCGCGTGCACAAAGGAGACATGTTGAGCATGGAAGACGTGCTGGAGATCCTGCGCATCAAGCTCGTCGGCGTGATCCCAGAGGATCAATCAGTATTGCGCGCCTCTAACCAGGGAGAACCGGTTATTCTCGATATCAACGCCGATGCGGGTAAAGCCTACGCTGATACCGTAGAACGTCTGTTGGGAGAAGAACGTCCTTTCCGCTTCATTGAAGAAGAGAAGAAAGGCTTCCTCAAACGCTTGTTCGGAGGATAAGTTATGGCATTACTCGATTTCTTTCTCTCACGGAAGAAAAACACGGCCAACATTGCAAAAGAGCGGTTGCAAATTATTGTTGCTGAACGCCGTCGCAGCGATGCAGAACCACACTATCTGCCCCAGTTGCGTAAAGATATTCTTGAGGTCATTTGTAAATACGTACAAATCGATCCCGAGATGGTGACCGTACAGCTTGAGCAAAAAGATGGTGATATTTCCATTCTTGAGTTGAACGTGACCCTGCCGGAAGCAGAAGAGCTGAAATAAGCTGTATTAGCTCAGGTTCGATCTGACAGTTACCGGTTATTTATACAGGTATCTGTCAGATTACACCCTGGTTAAATTTTTCTCTTCCCCGGTTCGCTATTAAGTAATGTTGTCATCGGCGTCCAGGCACAGCCCCCTTCCCTCCGTTGAGTTCGCTCATTTGGTTGCTGCGTTGTTAGTACAGGAAATGGGAATTACCTCCTGTTTTGTATAAACGGTAACACTCCCCCTTCAAGCTCCAGCGTCAAATTAAGTCGCAACTAATTCACATTATCGCCACCAGAATAAAACCACTGACATTACGTTTTCTGATAAATATTGTTCACATATAAATTACACAATAACATTGATATTTCAGATTGCCTTACCTTTGCAATGCAATGTTAACACTTGATGACATTTCTTGAATAAAATATTCAAAATCAATGAGTTAATTCTTATTTAAGATTATTCCCATTCAAGCGAAAAACATAACTCTTATTATACAAACCGCGCTCATTTTGAATGATCTGAATAATATCGAGCGTTCTTTAGTTAAGCTGCTCTTAATTGAAGACGAAATTATTGTGTGTGCAACTTACTTAATACCGGACATCTAAGTTGAAGAAAAAAACACTCGCCTTCGGGCTCATCTCAATATTACTCTGCTCCACGCCAGCCATGGCGGATATGAATCGCACCACTAAAGGCGCATTGTTAGGCGCAGGCGTAGGCTTACTGACTGGCAATGGTGTAAATGGCGTACTGAAAGGCGCTGCTGTAGGTGCAGGTGTTGGCGCAGTCACTGAAAAAGGTCGCGATGGTAAAAATGCCCGTAAAGGCGCAAAAGTAGGTGCGGCCGTTGGCGCAGTCACTGGCGTCCTGACCGGCAATGGTCTGGAAGGCGCGATTAAAGGTGCTGTGATTGGTGGTACAGGTGGTGCCATTCTGGGTAAAATGAAATAAGGTATGATGATGAAAAAATTTGCTTTACTGGCTGGACTGTTTGTTTTCGCACCAATGACCTGGGCGCAGGATTATAATATTAAGAACGGCCTGCCGGCAGAAACCTACATTACTTGCGCAGAAGCCAACGAAATGGCAAAAACTGACAGCGCACAGGTTGCAGATATCGTCGCTGTAATGGGTAATGCCAGCGTTACTAGCCGTGATTTAAAAATTGAGCAATCTCCAGAACTGAGTGCCAAAGTGGTAGAAAAACTGAATCAGGTTTGTGCTAAAGATCCGCAAATGCTGTTAATTACCGCAATTGATGACACCATGCGTGCCATCGGCAAAAAATAATTGTTAATGTAGTACCGCGTCGATTTATTCGACGCGGTATATTTTTAGCGGATGGATGTGCTTATAAACAAAAATGAAGTGTTAGTATTTGGCTTTAGTTTATTCCGTCAGTTTTCACTGTATCAAAAACTATTTTACTGCAATCATATCCGTATACCCCCGCCTCACCGCAGAGTAATTTTCCCAAAACTAAACCTGACCAGTTTTTCCAGTTTCAAAGATTAATCATCTACTGATTGGATTTATAAGCATTTCTGATCAAATATCCTGTCAGCCCAAATTGTCAAAACGTATTTAAAAGAAGGGTTAATGCTGATCCCTTTGGCTTACCAGCTTCTCTCTTAACCGGTTAAGCAAATTGATTACCAGCCAAACCAGTGCATTGATTAAATTTATGGTAACAAGCACTTCTCCTAGCCAGATGCTGGGTTTGGCGATCAGGATAATCAGGATGGAGCTCAGCATAAACGCAATGGAAAAGATGATATACAAAGTGAAATAATCCAGGCTATTACTTTTGTTCATGCTACTTACGGTGATCCTGACAAAATCTTCAGACAATTATAGCAAACAAAATAATGAACAATAGTAACAAGAAGCAACGAGCTAATTACCTGTCTACAATTGCACCATTTCATCGCCTTGCTGATCAATTTTCAGCCAAATATCATCATGCTATATCAATTAGTGCAATATTCACTCAACAACCACTTTCACCTTCGGTTTTGAGAGAATAATTTTGACGAGTTCAATATACGTCACCGGTTTATAGAAATAGTACCCTTGCTGGAACGTAATATTATTCTGGTTCAAATAGTCGAGCTGCTCCTTCGTCTCGACGCCTTCGGCGACAATACTGATAGAAAGTTTGCGCGCCAGATCCAGCACACAGTCCAGAATTCTGGTGGAATCAGGATCTGCATTGACCCGACCGACGAAACTGTGATCAATCTTAATATAATCGATGTGCAGATCATGGAGATAAGAAAGCCCTGAGTAGCCCGTACCAAAATCATCCAGCGCGATAACAAAACCATTTTCATGCAGAATGTTCAATCGCTGAACCAAATTTTCATCAACATGTAACGCTTCACGCTCAGTAACTTCAAGAACGAGATTCAAATCATGGCGAGTGAAGCTGTCGCGGTATTTCAGACATTCTTCAACAAATGTCGGCGAAATAATATGCGAGGCGCTAAAATTGATCCCAACATGAAATCCTTCCGGCAGTTTACTGGCGATCGCGTTCATTTGTGTGGCGACCTGACTCATCAAACTTTGGGTGAGCGGAACTATCAACCCTGATTTTTCAGCAAGTGGAATAAATGCTACAGGTGAAATATATCCTCCACGAGGATGTTTCCATCGGGCAAGAACTTCTACGCCGCGTAACGTCCCTTCCCGACCATTAACTACCGGTTGGTAAAAAGGCACAATCTCACCATTGCTTATCGCCCTACGCAGAATCTCTTCAGGTGTGTCTGTCTTATTGAAATATTTATCAAGTAAAAAGGCAGCGGAACAGGATATTAAAAGGCTGAATATCAAAATACCCAAGCCTTTGTCGATCATTCTGGTAAAGCTAAATAGCGGCGGCTGGTTATAGATAATACTGAAATGATATTCAGTGGAGTTAACCCGTCCAGAAAGTTGATGTCTGCCATTGAGAGTTGTCACATCTCCCGACGGCCCAATAATATTATCCCCCACGCGCAAACTATATTTCACCCCCTTCAACGGCACATGGAGCGCACCACGGATATGCTGGTCGCTAATAGTCACCAGGATACGCGTATCAGCGAACTGAATCTGATAGAGCAGAATGGGTAATCTATTTACAGTGTCGAGCGCCGGAGCCAACAGCAAATTACTGTCTGGTATCTCAGGAATACGGGATAGCAGTACCCGATTACCCGGCAGCGATGTACACCAGACAGCACCTTGTTTGAGAATGATGATCGTCCGCAGATGGGGTTTCAGCGCGGCCTCTGTACCTAGCTGATATTGTTCATCCAGATCGCACCTTTTCCCTGCAATTTCCATCGCCGTTTGAGTCGCCTGTGACGCTTCCTCAAGAATATGATTAATGTTGTTGGCGGCGTACTTCGCCCCCGCCAGGCTCTCTGCTTTTGCGGAATACCAGAGCTGAATATTCAAAATAGAGACGCCAGTAATAAACAGGCACACCGCAACGAGGATGGGGATAAGTGTATTGCGCATTCGCGTGTCCCAGGACCATTATTCTCTGTTCATTCGCTCAATCTGGCGTCTACAGAGAGCATGGTAGAGAGAATCAGAAATATCCACGTTCTTGATGAAATTTTACCCCACTATGCCGTAATACCTTCAATGTTGGATAAAGATCTCAAGTGAGTGTTAATTGACTGACCCTAAGGCAGAGAAGACGTATTGAGCAACAAACCAGAACAAGAATATTGGGTAGGCAACGTTCTCTGTGTACTCATCCTTTAATACTTAACTGTATCAATGAGTAAGGATATGCTGAACTGGTACAACGTCGATGGGGACAGTAAAGGTTATACCGAGGTAAGGCAGTGCAAATTGTTACTCTACGCGACCCAGCTTTTTCTTCAACAGCACACGACACCTGCTCATAACAAACGGTATCCATCAATAGCGGCATCCAAAATCAGCTCCATTATATACAGCAATATCACTGGAAGGAATGTGAAGAATCGATAGCAGTAATATAAGTTGCACAAGTCAAACGTGGATTTTTTATACTCTTAAAAACCAGCGAAATAACTTTTTCTGATAACATCTATAACCAGTTAGAATAAGAAAGAGAGCGATATATTCTTATTTAGCAAGTCAGGCTATAGAAACCATATAATGCGAACTCTAGTGCGTAAGACATTTTCTTTTCACAAAACCCCATGTTACAAATTGTAAAGATTAACTCTTCCTGTTTGTATTCAACTTGTCTGGTCATATCTAAATAGATATGTAAAATTGATAACGGCTGGTAATCATTCAATACTCGCACTATAGAAAGTTCGCCAGCCTGCCGCAGGCACGCGCCTTTATACGACGTGTCTGCGGTTTTGTTGTGATATTTATATAGAAGTACTGGTGAATTATGAGCAATCTGAATCCATGCATGGCGTGTGGTGCCTGTTGTGCATTTTTCCGCGTCTCTTTTTACTGGGCCGAAGCTGATGATGCAGGCGGAACCATACCGGCTCATCTTACTGAGCAGATATCCCCTTACCACCGATGTATGCGCGGAACTAACCAGAAGAACCCACGCTGTATTGCCCTGGCAGGAACGCCTGGAAAAAACGCCTGCTGCACAATATATAAAAACCGCTCTTCCACATGTAGGGAATTCGCCATGTCAGGCGAGCATGGAGAAATTAATGAGGCATGTAATCGCGCTCGAGCTAAATATGGACTACCTCCAATTTAAAAGCTTTTTCAAGTTTAATTAGCTCCATACGATCGCCATCCTCAACAATATATTCAGGTAGCGAAACTAACTATGCCGCGACATTACTGTCGCGGTTAATCCATTAATAATAAATACAAAAAAAAACCAAAATAAATCATATAACACCCCATCAATAATTAAGACCATTGATAAAATTAAAGTACGTCTGTAGCATTATCATATTTTATTTTTCATAGACTAGTTTTTTCGTGTCATGTTATAATATGGCGAATAAACACAGGTTATCAACTTGTCAGTAATGTAAATAAATTTCGAGGAGATCATTCCAGTGGGACGTAAATGGGCCAATATTGTTGCTAAAAAAACGGCTAAAGACGGTGCAACGTCTAAAGTATATGCAAAATTCGGTGTGGAAATCTATGCTGCCGCTAAACAAGGTGAACCAGACCCAGAATTAAACACATCTTTAAAATTCGTTATTGAACGTGCGAAGCAGGCACAAGTTCCAAAACACGTTATTGATAAAGCCATTGATAAAGCCAAAGGTGGCGGAGATGAGACGTTCGTACAAGGGCGTTATGAAGGCTTTGGACCAAATGGTTCAATGATTATCGCTGAAACGTTGACTTCAAATGTTAATCGTACAATTGCTAATATTCGCACAATTTTCAATAAAAAAGGCGGGAATATTGGAGCAGCAGGTTCTGTCAGCTATATGTTTGACAATACTGGTGTGATTGTATTTAAAGGAACAAATCCTGACCATATTTTTGAAATTTTGCTTGATGCTGAAGTAGATGTTCGTGATGTGACTGAAGAAGAAGGAAGCATCGTTATTTATACTGAACCTACAGATCTTCACAAAGGAATTGCAGCTCTAAAAACCGCTGGAATTACTGATTTTTCAACAACAGAATTAGAATTGATTGCTCAATCAGAAGTAGAACTTTCACCAGAAGATTTAGAAATCTTTGAAGGGCTTGTTGATGCCCTTGAAGATGACGATGATGTCCAAAAAGTATATCATAACGTTGCTAATCTCTAATTATAAATATCCTCCGGCTATGCCGGAGGTTTTTCAAATGCGCCTATAAGGCACTGTTTCCAACTGCGCCCTAACTGGTGCATATGATCTAACATTTGCATTCAACTTCGTTACTTACGCCCCGTAAACGAGCTGCCTGGATATGGGTTCAATAATTGTTCGCCAATTTTATCTTCTTCGAGCGGGTGCTTTATATATTCTTGTATCTTTGCTGTGTTCTTACCCAGCGTATCTAAATAATAACTTCCACATCAAAATTCCCTGTTCCTGTATTTGAACTTGAGATCTCTAAATTACTCATAGAGCATCTGACTGCGTTTACCCTTCAGATAGCCATAAACCTCGATACGCTCATTTTCGACGGGATCTCCACAAGTATGTGGATATATCCACACAGCATTCTGCTTTCGCATCGGCTAACTCCTTTGAGTATTTCGTATCGAGTGCAGCAACATCGCACTGGCGCAACTGCATATCAGTAAAGGAAACGTCCTCAGCTTCTTGTACCGTCTGATTATCGATATCACCCCCGAAGAGGGACTGTTGAATAAATCAGATTGTAGTGAGCAATCAGGCTAACGTCAGAAAATAAAAAGGGCGCCTACTGGCAATCTTATGAATTCAACACATTACATATGGGTTCAGGTATTGCACAGTCCTGTACCATGTAATTAATATCGACAGGCAATAAAAATATCCGATATATAAATCATGATACTTGCCCATAAAAAAGCCCTTCCGGAGATGAAGGGCAGGTTTTTGTATGCGCAATGTTCCATCATTTGCATGGTGCCGGGTGCCTCCCGGTGAGTCCGGCATCAGCATCCGAACCCGCAATATTGCCGCTAAAGCCGAAGGATATTTGCAACCTTGCTGATATGCCCCTCCGCACAGGGGGATTCACCATGCAGGTGATTTTTTAACAAATAAGAAAAATGGCATCAATACCATAATCTCGAAAACACATAATTTTATCAAATACAATTAATTTGTTATCGGAATATGTTAATTACGGATTTTCCTGCATCCGAAACAACAAAATCCACTCAACGGCAGGTTTATACTATTTCGGCACAATATCAAAATTTGCTCAAATAAAGCAAAAGGAGTAATAGTGACCTGTTGATATCCCCGCGCAGCCAAGTTCGAAGGTTGGCGCTCTCTCCCCCAATGAGCTAATGGCTGTATGGTTGGTGGCGCTTGCTGGATTTGAACCAGCGACCTGGCGATTATGGGTCGCTCACACTCACCACTGAGCTAAAGAGTCAGAAAAACAAATTTGCTTCGTTAAAAGTACATATATACAGTCTACATTATCGCATTATTAATAAAAAATAAAAAATTGATATTTTCTTATCTATTACAGATATTAATTGCATTGTATATTTTGATTATTTATATCATCTTATAAATACAAGTAAGGCTTTAACCATTATAAAAACAAAAATTTCATCATATTTTGTAACAAAAAGATTCAAA